>MERE01000111.1 GCA_001771975.1 Betaproteobacteria bacterium RIFCSPLOWO2_02_FULL_68_150
GAACCACTTTCCGAAGATGCTCTCCGGCGGCATGCAGCAGCGCACCGCGCTGGCGCGCGCACTCGCCAACGATCCCAAGATCCTGCTGCTCGACGAACCGTTCGGCGCGCTCGACAACCAGACCCGCGCGCTGATGCAGGAACTGCTGCTCGGCATCTGGGAGGCCGACCGCAAGACGGTGCTGTTCGTGACGCACGACATCGACGAGGCGATTTTCATGGCGAGCCGCGTCGCGGTGATGTCGGCGCGCCCCGGCCACATCAAGCACGAGCTGCGGATCGATCTGCCGCACCCGCGCCACTACACCATGAAGACCGGAGCCGAGTTTTCACGCTACAAGGCGGAACTCACGGAGCAGATCCGCGTCGAGTCGATCCGCGCGGCGCAGATGGAGCACTGATCCGGCGCGCGCGGCAGGCTCAGCGCGCCACCGGCAGTTTTCCGGCGGCCTCGACTTCGCGTGCCAGGTGCGCGGATGTTTTGTCGAGCCGCGCGCGCGCATCCGCCAGCAGCCGCTCTTCGATCAGCGGCGTGGACGCAAGCAGCGGCGCAAGCTCCCGGCGCGCGTCGGCGAGCGCCTGAAACGATTTCTGCAGCCCGCCTGCGGCCAGCCGGAAATCGAAGAAATCCCGTTCCAGCTGCTGCTTCAGCGTCACCGCGCTGCGGATCCATTCGCTCGAACGCCCGCGCGCTGCGCGCAGGTGTTCGGCGAGCAATTCGACGTCGGCCAGGACCGCATGCCGGCTGCTCAGCACCGCGATCTGCCGGCGCAGCAGGGCGTGCACCTCGTCGAGGTACTGCTGCGCCGCATCGATGAGGGGCGGATTGCGCCAGCCTTCGAGCCCCGCAAGGCGCTGCGTAGCGGCCGTGACTGCCTGGAAGTGGCCCTCCAGCCGCTCCAGTTCCCCGGCGCCGGATTCCTGCGGCCGCAGCGTGTCGCTGGCCCGCGCAGTCGCGACGGCCACGAGCGCTGCGGCGGCGCTCTGCAGTTCGCGCGCCTTGTAGCCGGAGTAGACCCAATGAGCGAGCGCGAACAGGATCAACAGCGCTGCGGCTGCAGCGGCAAGCGCGATCGGCGAGCGCAGGCGCATTTCGACCGGAGGGTTCAGGGAGTCAGGGTCGCAGCCCGGCATCACCGGTACATGATCTTCTTCGTGGCCGAGGCAATCAACATGCCGATGAACAGGATCCCGGCGACGCCTTCCACCATGGCCAGCAGGCGGGGCAGGAAACCGACCGGCGCGAGATCGCCGTAGCCGATGGTGAGGAAAGTGATGCCGCTGAAGTAGATGTGTTCCCACCAGTCGTGCCCGGGGACCGCATTCAGCGAGTACTGCAGCGTGCCGAAGGCGAGGATCGCCGCGGTCATGGCGAGGGTCAGCCGCCACGGGCGCTCGCCGTAACCCCAGATCCAGTTGAACAGCACCGCGTCGAGCCAGAGGGCGAGCGATCGCAGGCGCGCAACCGGAGCGCTGCCGGGCGCGAGGATCTGCTGGCGCAACACCTGGCGCTCGTAGTTGCGCTCGGCATAGGCGAGTTCGCTCGCATCGGTGAAGTGTCCCAGCGACATCGCGTTCAGCTTCAGGTTGCGGCACACGCGCGCCAGCGTCTGCGGCGGCGCGTCCCGGCGGAAGGTGACGTCGTCCAGCCGCAGCTCGCAACCGGTGAAGGTCGAAAAATCGAGCCGGCAGTGCTCCAGGTGTCCATTGGAGAAATCGCTCGCGCTGAACTTCGCGTTGACGATGCTGCAGTCGCGGAACGTGGCGCGTCTGAAATAGCACTCGGCGAAATTCGCCTGGCTGAGATTGCAGCCGATCAGCGTCGCACCCATGAAGCCGACGTCGCGCACCGTAGCCCAGCGCAGGTTCAGGTCGCGCAGCACCGCGCCGTCGAGCTGGGTCTGCTCGATGCGGATGCCGCGCAGGTCGAGCAGCGTCCGGCCCTCGAACTCCATGGTCGGGGTTTCGAGCGCCGGCGCCTGACCCTGCAGCCGCCGGATGGCCGCGGCGGTCGACTCGGGCGTCCAGCGCGCACGCAGTTGCGCAACGCTGTCAGTGGGGTTCAAGCCGTCTTCTCCTTGCCCTTCGATGGCGAAAGTCTAAACTAGTTCGTCTTGGCGGCCGCCGAAGGGGACAGCATGCCGGTCATCACCATCACGCGCGAAATGGGCACGCTCGGCAAGGACGTCGCCGTCGGCCTGAGCGACGCGCTCGACATCCCGGTCATCTACAACGAGATCGTCGACCACCTCGCGGACCGGATGCGCGTGCGCAAGAGCCACGTCATCCGCCTGCTCGACGGCAAGGCCGGCCTGCTCGAGCGCCTCGCCGCGGACAAGACGAGTCTGTTCGTGCATTCGGCCGACGAGGTGATCGGGATGGCACTGCAGGAGCGCGGCGCGGTGATCCGCGGCTGGGGCGCGAGCCACCTGCTGCGGGCGGTGCCGCACGTGGTGTGCGTGCGCGTGTGCTCGCCGTTCGAGGTGCGCAAGCGCCGCATGCTGGAGCGCCTGAATACCGGGAACGAGGCCGAGATCCGCACCGAGATCCAGCAAAACGACGAGGCGCACGCCGCGATCGTGCGGCGCCATTTTGGCGTCGAGTGGACCGCGCCGGAGCACTACGACCTGGTGCTCAACACCGAGCGCGTGAGCGTCGGCGATTGTGTCGCGCAGGTGCTGGCGCTGCTGCGCTCGCCGGCATTCGCCGAGACCGACCAGGCACGGCGCCAGCTCGAGAATCTGGCGCTCGCGGCGCGCGTGCGCGCCGCGCTGCTGCACGCGGGGGAGACGCGCGACAAGAAGATCCACGTCACCGCCGAGGGTGGCCTCGTCACGCTGTGGGGCGTCAAGCGCAGCACCGAGGAGAAGCTGATCTTCGTCGAGGTCGCCTCCGCCGTCGAGGGCGTACGCGACGCCAGCTACCGCTCGCGCCTTCCCGAGGAAACGCCGTCGCGCGCCGCCTGAGCCGGCGGCCGGCGCGCCAGCGCCGGGTGCGATTGTCGCGCTGCAGCGTTTCCGGTAGACTCCGCCATCCGCGCCCTGCACGGCGTCAATGACGAAATACGTGTTCGTAACCGGCGGTGTCGTCTCCAGTCTCGGCAAGGGGATCGCCGCCGCGTCGCTGGCCGCCATCCTCGAATCGCGCGGCATCCGCGTCACCAACATCAAGCTCGATCCGTACATCAACGTCGATCCGGGCACCATGTCGCCGTTCCAGCACGGCGAGGTGTTCGTCACCGAGGACGGTGCCGAGACCGACCTCGACCTGGGTCATTACGAGCGCTTCCAGTCCGGCAAGATGCACCGCTGGAACAACTTCACCACCGGCCAGATCTACGAGTCGGTGATCAAGAAGGAGCGCCGCGGCGACTATCTGGGCGGCACGGTGCAGGTGATCCCGCACATCACCGATGAAATCAAGCTCTACATCCAGCGCGGCGCGGGCGAAGCGGAAATCGCGATCGTCGAGATCGGCGGCACGGTGGGCGACATCGAATCGCTGCCGTTCCTCGAGGCGATCCGGCAGATGGGGCTGGAACTCGGGCGGCAGAACGTGTGCTACATCCACCTCACGCTGGTGCCCTACATCGCCTCGGCGGGCGAGATCAAGACCAAGCCGACGCAGCACTCGGTCAAGGAGTTGCGCGAGATCGGCATCCAGCCCGATGCGCTGCTGTGCCGCACCGACCGGCCGCTGCCCGAGGACGACCGGCGCAAGATCGCGCTGTTCTGCAACGTGCAGAAGGAGGCGGTGATCTCGGCCTGGGACGTCGACTCGATCTACAAGATCCCGATGATGCTGCACGAGCAGATGCTCGACGAGATCGTGTGCCACAAGCTTTCGATCCTGGCGCGCGCGGCCGATCTGGCGGCGTGGCGCAGGATCGTCGAATCGCAGGAGCATCCGGAGCACGAGGTCGACGTCGCCTTCGTCGGCAAGTACGTCGACCTGCAGGATTCGTACAAGTCGCTCACCGAGGCGCTGGTGCACGCCGGCATCCACACGCGCAGCCGCGTGAAGATCCATTACATCGATGCCGAGCGCATCGAAGCCGACGGCCCCGGCGCGCTGGAGAAGATGGACGCGATCCTGGTCCCGGGCGGCTTCGGCAGGCGCGGCACCGAGGGCAAGATCCGCGCCATCCAGTTCGCGCGCGAGCAGCTGGTGCCCTATCTCGGCATCTGCCTCGGCATGCAGCTGGCGACGATCGAGTTCGCGCGCAACGTCTGCGGTCTCGCGGGCGCCAACAGCACCGAGTTCGATCCCGACACGCCGCACCCGGTGGTGGCGCTGATCACCGAGTGGCTCGACCGCACGGGCCGCATCGAGCGGCGCAGCGAGGGCTCCGAGCTCGGCGGCACGATGCGCCTGGGGGCGCAGAAATGCCCGGTCGAGCCCGGGACCCTGGCGGCGACGATCTACGGCACCGACGTCAACGAGCGCCATCGTCATCGCTACGAGGTCAACAACATCTACGTGCCGCAGCTGGAAGCCAGGGGCTACAAGGTCGCTGCGCGCACGCCGAGCGAGAGCCTGCCCGAAATGATGGAGCTGCCCGGGCACCCGTTCTTTTTCGGGGTGCAGTTCCACCCCGAGTTCACCTCCACGCCGCGCGCCGGCCATCCCCTGTTCAAGGCATTCATTGCCGCCGCGCTCAAGTATCGCGCCCGCGCCAAGCGCTCCTCCCCGGGCGGGGCGCTGAGCGTGGTGGCGGCATGAGACTTTGCGGCTTCGAGGCCGGCCTCGACCAGCCGCTGTTCCTGATCGCCGGCCCCTGTGTGGTCGAGTCGCGCGAGCTGCAGCTCGAGACCGCCGGGCGTCTGAAGGAGCTTTGCGGGCGGCTCGACGTGCATTTCATCTTCAAGTCGTCTTACGACAAGGCGAATCGCAGCTCGGACGAGTCGTTTCGCGGGCTGGGCATGGAGCAGGGACTCGCGATCCTCGCCGAGGTGCGGCGGCAGGTCGGCGTGCCGGTGCTGACCGACGTGCACACGATCGAGGAGGTCGGGCCGGCGGCTGCGGCCGTGGACGTGCTGCAGACACCCGCGTTCCTGTGCCGGCAGACCGACTTCATCCGCGCTGCCGCTTCCGCGGGCCGGCCGGTGAACCTCAAGAAGGGCCAGTTCCTGTCGCCGCAGGAGATGAAGAACGTGGTCGCCAAGGCGCGCGCCGCGAGCGGCGCGGACAACGTCATGGTCTGCGAACGCGGCTTCGCCTTCGGCTACGGCAATCTGGTATCGGACATGCGCTCGCTCGCGATCCTGCGCGAAACCGGCTGCCCGGTGGTGTTCGACGCGACGCACTCGGTGCAGCTGCCCGGCGCACAGGGAACCGCCTCCGGCGGGCAGCGCGAATTCATCCCGGTGCTGGCGCGCGCCGCGGTCGCGAGCGGCATCGCGGGCCTGTTCATGGAAACGCATCCGCACCCCGAGCGCGCGCTGTCGGATGGCCCGAACGCGTGGCCGCTCGCCCTGATGGAGCCGCTGCTCGAGACGCTGGTCGAGATCGACCGCACGGTGAAACGGCGCGCTCTGGCCGAGAACTCCCTGAAACGCTAGGCAAGGACCAGGTGAAGGCATGAGCTCAATCGTAGACGTGGTGGCAAGAGAGATCCTCGATTCGCGCGGCAACCCGACCGTCGAGGCCGACGTGCTGCTCGAATCGGGCGTCATGGGGCGTGCCGCGGTGCCCTCGGGCGCCTCGACCGGCAGCCGCGAGGCCATCGAGCTGCGTGACGGCGATGCGCAGCGCTATGGCGGCAAGGGCGTGCTGAAAGCGGTCGAGGCGGTGAACACCGAGATCTCGGAGGCGATCGTAGGGCTGGACGCCTCCGAGCAGAGCTTCGTCGACCGCACCCTGATCGATCTCGACGGCAGCGAGAACAAGTCGCGTCTCGGCGCCAACGCGCTGCTCGCGGTGTCGATGGCGGTCGCGCGCGCGGCGGCCGAGGAGTCGGGCCTGACGCTGTTCCGCTACCTGGGTGGCGCAGGGCCGATGCAGATGCCGGTGCCGATGATGAACGTGGTGAACGGCGGGGTGCACGCCAACAACAGCCTCGATCTGCAGGAGTTCATGATCGTGCCGGTCGGGCAGCCGACGTTCCACGACGCCCTGCGCTGCGGCGCGGAGGTGTTCCAGGCGCTGAAAAAATTGATCCACGCGCGCGGCATGTCCACCGCGGTAGGCGACGAGGGCGGCTTCGCCCCCGAGCTGCCGTCGCACGCCGCCGCCCTCGAGCTGGTGCTCGAGGCGATCGACGCGGCCGGCTACAGCGGCGGCCAGGACGTGCTGCTCGCGCTCGATTGCGCCAGCTCGGAGTTCTTCCGCGACGGCAGGTACGTGCTCGGCTCGGAGCGGCTGCAGCTTTCGCCGCAGGAATTCTGCGACTACCTGGCGAGCCTCGCCGACCGCTTTCCGATCGTGTCCATCGAGGACGGCATGGCGGAAAACGACTGGGAGGGCTGGCGGCTGCTGACCGCGCGCCTGGGCAGCAAGGTGCAGCTGGTCGGCGACGACGTCTTCGTCACCAACACGCGCCTGCTGCGCGAGGGCATCCGGCAGCGCGTCGCCAATGCGATCCTCATCAAGGTGAACCAGATCGGCACCCTTTCCGAGACCTTCGCCGCGATCGAGCTTGCCAAGCGCGCCGGCTACGGCACCGTGATCTCGCACCGCTCGGGCGAGACCGAGGACACCACGATCGCCGATCTCGCCGTCGGCACGAATGCGCTGCAGATCAAGACCGGATCTGTCTCGCGCGCCGATCGCACCGCCAAGTACAACCAGCTGCTGCGCATCGAGGAGGACCTCGGCGACTCGGTGAGCTATGCCGGCCGCGACGCCTTCATCCATCTGAAATGACGTGAAGCTCCTGGCCGCCGCCCTCGCCGCGCTGATCCTCGCCATCCAGTATCCGCTCTGGCTGGGCAAGGGCGGCTGGCTGAGAGTCTGGGAAGTGGAACGGCAGCTCGCGGCGCAGCGCGCGCGCAACGCGCAGCTCGAGGCGCGCAACGGCGTGCTGGCGGCCGAGGTGAAGGACCTCAAGCAGGGACTGGAAGCGATCGAGGAGCGCGCGCGCTACGAACTCGGCATGGTGCGCCATGACGAGGTGTTCTTCCAGTACGCCGACAAGTAGTGTTTTCCCTGGCAGAACTCGAGGCTGCGGCGCGCATCGTCTACGCTGCGATGCCGCCTACGCCGCAGTACGCCTGGCCGCTGCTCGGCGAGCGCGCCGGCTGCGAGGTCTGGGTCAAGCACGAGAACCACACGCCGACCGGAGCCTTCAAGGTCCGCGGCGGGCTGGTCTACTTCGAGCGGCGCCGTCCCCCTCGCGGCGTGATCAGCGCGACTCGGGGCAATCACGGACAGAGCCTTGCGTTCGCCGGACGGCGTGCCGGAATTCCTGTCACGATCGTCGTGCCGCAGGGCAACAGCGTGGAGAAGAACGCCGCGATGCGCGCGTTCGGCGCCGAACTGATCGAGCATGGCCAGGACTACGAGGAAGCTCGGGTCGAGTCGTACCGGCTGGCCGAAGGAAAAGGCCTGGAGATCGTGCCGCCTTTCCACGTCGACCTGGTGCTCGGGGTCGCCACTTACGCGCTCGAGCTGTTCCGCGCCGCCGCCGATCTGCACGCCGTGTACGTCCCGATCGGGATGGGCTCGGGCATCTGCGGCGTGATCCGCACGCGCGACCTGCTTGGTCTCCGGACGCAGATCGTCGGTGTGCAATCCGAGCGGGCAGCCTCGTACGCGCTTTCGTTCGCGGCAGGAAAGGTGGTCACGACCGAAAGCGCCGATACTTTTGCCGACGGCATGGCGACGCGGGTGCCGGACGCGCAGGCGCTGGAGATCATCCGCAAGGGCGCCGAGCGCATCGTCACCGTGAGCGAGGAGGAGATTGCCGACGCGATGCGCGCCTTTTTCACCGATACGCATAACATTGCGGAGGGCGCGGGCGCCGCGCCGCTTGCCGCGCTGATGAAGGAACGCGAGGTCATGCGGGGACGCAAGGTCGGACTGATTCTGTCGGGTGGAAATATCGACCTTGCGGTTTTCCGGGAAGTTATTGCAGCCGCCTGAGCTGCCTGCGGGCGGCGCGCGCAGCGGCATTGCGCGTTGACCCGGCGAGGCGCGTGCTTGATACTCCTGACCCGCCCCATTGAATGTCCCATTCCTTGCAGTCATGGCCGATCACGAGCCGACGGGCGTAGAGAGCCAACTTCGTGTTGCGCTCGACAACATGCCGGGCGCGCTCGTATACACGGATCACGAGCTGAATATCGTCTTTTGCAACGACCGCTTCAAAGCGATGTACACAGTCCCGCAGGAGCTGCTGCAACCCGGCCGCCCCTATCCCGAATTTCTGCGCTATCTGGCCGAGAACCGCTACTACGGGGAAGGCGATCCCGGCGCCCTGGTCGCCCGGCGTGTGGAGAGCCTGCGCAATCCGTCAGGGCAGAGTTTCGAGGACCGCACGCCAGACGGTCGCTGGTATCGCATTCTCCGCCGCCGGGTGGCGGCAGGCGGCACGGTCACGGTGATGACGGACATCACCGAGCAAAAGCAGGCGGAACAGGATCTGGCGGACAAGGAAGCCCAACTTCACGTCGCGCTCGACAACATGCCGGGCGCGCTCGTCTACACGGCCAAGGATCTCAATATCGTCGTCTGCAACGACCGCTTCAAAGAAATGTACGCGGTACCGCTGGAGTTGCTGGAACCCGGGCGTCCCTATGCCGATTTTCTGCGCTATCTGG
>MERE01000112.1 GCA_001771975.1 Betaproteobacteria bacterium RIFCSPLOWO2_02_FULL_68_150
GTCGAGCAGCAGGATCTTGGGATCGTTGGCGAGTGCGCGCGCCAGCGCGGTGCGCTGCTGCATGCCGCCGGAGAGCATCTTCGGAAAGTGGTTCTCGAAGCCGCGCAACCCGACCCGGGCGATGAGCGCGTCAGCCACTGCGGGTGTCGCGCGCGATCCGAACAGGACGTTTTGCCGCACCGTGAGCCACGGAAACAGCGTGTAGGACTGAAACACCATGCCGCGATCCGGCCCCGGCCGCGCCACGGGTTGCCCATCGAGCAGCACCCGCCCGGTGCTCGGCACGTCGAGGCCGGCCACGATGCGCAACAGCGTCGACTTGCCGCAACCGGAAGGTCCGAGAATGCAGATGAAGTCGTTGTCCGCGACTGCCATGGCGGTGGGCTCGAGCGCCTGCGTCGGCACTGCGCCGCGCACGCCCGGGAAACGCCGGCTGACGCCTTCGATCAGCAGCTTGCTCAGGCAAGGCTCCAGGGAAACAGGCGCCGGTTGAGCGCCTTGAACAGGAAATCCGACGCCAGACCGATGAAACCGATCACGATGATGCCGAAGATGATCTGGCCGGTATTCAGGAGCGCCTGGCTGTCCATGATCATGTGGCCGATGCCCGAGGACGAGCCGATCAACTCGGCGACGATGACGTAAGTCCAGGCCCAGCCGAGCACCAGGCGCAGGATCTCCGCCATCTCGGGCGCGCTGCTCGGCAGCAGCACGCGGCGCACGATGCCGCGGTCGGTGACGCCGAGCGTGTAGGCGGCTTCCACCAGATCGCGGCGCGTATTGCCCACGGTGACCGCCACCATCAGCACGACCTGGAAAAACGAACCCACGAAAATGACCAGCAGCTTCTGCGCCTCGCCGGTTCCAGCCCAGAGGATCAACAGCGGAATGAACGCGGACGCCGGGAGATACCGCGCGAACGAGACGAAAGGCTCGAAGAACGCCTCGATCGGCTTGTACGCGCCCATCGCGATGCCGAGCGGCACGCCGAGCGCCGCGGCCAGCACGAAGCCGCCGAGCACGCGCCAGATCGTCACCAGGATGTCCTTGATGAAACCGTGCACCGCAAGCAGGCTCCACCCTTCGCGCAGCATGGTGGCCGGATCGGCGAGAAAGGTGGCCGAGACGTAACCGCCGAAAGTCGCCGCCGCCCAAGCGGCGAAGAACAGGACGAAAAACGCCACGCCGAGCGCGACGCGGGCGCCCGGCGCAACCGGCTTGAGCGGAGTCAAGCTACCGGATGAACGAATTGTCGATGAGGGTTGCGATGTCCGGCATGGCTTTGATGATGCCGATTTCGAGCAGCAGCTGCCCGGCGTCCTTGCTGAAAGCCTGCAGCTCGCCGCTGAAGAACTTCTGGTTTGCCGCCCGATCCTGCCAGCGCAGGTAGGCCGCCGACTTGGCGAATTGCTCGCCCGGCTGCTTCACGTCGGCGCCCATGATCTCGTAGGCTTTCTGCGGCTCCCTGGCGATCATCTCGATTGCCTGGAAGTAGCTCTCGGTCATCGCCTTGGCCAGCTTCGCGCTGCCGGCGAGGAACCTGGGCGTGCAGCCGAAGGTGTCCATCACCACGGGGTAGTCGAGCGTGGTGGCGATGATCTTGCCGGCCTCGGGCTTGGCGCGCACTGCCGAGAGGTACGGTTCGTAGGTCATCACTGCATCGTATTGCCCCGCGATGAACGCCTGCGCCGCCGGATTCGGATCGATCGACACCACGGTCACGTCCTTCGGCGTGAGGCCGTTTTTCTTCAGCATCCAGGCCATGACGAAATAGGGCGAAGTTCCCGGCGCCTGCGAACCGATGGTCTTGCCTTTCAGATCGGCGATCCGCGCCACGCTGTTGCGCGTCACCATGCCGTCGGCGCCGTAACTCTTGTCCATCTGGAAAATCTGCCTGGTGGCGACGCCATTGGCGTTCCACACGATCCAGGTCTCCACGGTGGTCGCGGCGCACTGAATGTCGCCCGACGCGATCGCCAGGTGCCGCGACTGCTGCGGAATCTTCTTGATGGTGACGTCGACGCCGTTCTTCTTGAAGATGCCCGCCTGCGCCGCCAGGGTGAGCGGGGCGAATCCGGTCCAGCCGCTGATGCCGATGGCGACCTTGGGCAGGTCCTGCGCCGCCGCCGGCAGCGCCGCGACCACAAACACCGCAATGAATGCACGTTTCATGTCTTTTCCTCCGCTGGAAGAGAGCGAAATTATAATTCAGCCATGACCACCCCGCCTCCCTCGCATCGCACCATCCGCGCGCCGCGCGGCAGCCAGCTGTCGGCGAAAAGCTGGCTTACCGAAGCGCCGCTGCGGATGCTCATGAACAATCTCGATCCGGAGGTCGCCGAGCGGCCCGAAGAGCTGGTGGTCTACGGCGGCATCGGCAAGGCAGCGCGCAACTGGGAATGTTTTGATCGCATCGTCGCCTCGCTGCGCGATCTGGAAGCCGACCAGAGCCTGCTCATCCAGTCGGGCAAGCCGGTGGGGGTATTCCGCACCCACGCCGATGCGCCGCGCGTGCTGATTGCCAACTCGAACCTGGTGCCGAAATGGGCGACCTGGGAACACTTCAACGAGTTGGACCGCAAAGGCCTGATGATGTACGGCCAGATGACCGCCGGCTCGTGGATCTACATCGGCAGCCAGGGAATCGTGCAGGGCACCTACGAGACGTTCGCCGAAGCCGGCCGCCAGCATTGCGGCGGCGACTGGTCCGGCAAATGGATCCTCACCGCGGGCCTCGGCGGCATGGGGGGCGCCCAGCCGCTCGCCGCGACCATGGCGGGCGCTTCGCTGCTGGCGATCGAATGCGATCCGACGCGCATCGAAATGCGGCTCAGGACCGGGTATCTCGACCAGCGGGCGAAGACGCTCGACGATGCCATGGCGATCCTGCGCCGCGCAGCCGAGGAGCGCCGCGCGGTGTCGGTCGGGCTGCTCGGCAACGCCGCCGAAGTCGTGCCTCAGATCCTCAAGCTCGCGCAAACGACGCAATTCCGGCCCGCGCTCGTCACCGACCAGACCTCGGCGCACGATCCCGCCAACGGCTACCTGCCGGAGCACTGGTCGCTCGAGCGCTGGCACGACCTGAGAAAGAAAGACCCGGAAGAAGTCGCAACCTCGGCGCGGGAGTCGATCGCCAATCACGTGCGCGCGATCCTCGGCTTCAAGCGCATGGGGATTGCATGCGTCGACTACGGCAACAACCTGCGTCAGGAAGCGAAAAACGCCGGCGTGACCAACGCCTTCGACTACCCGGGCTTCGTTCCGGCATACCTCCGGCCCCTCTTTTGCCGCGGCAAGGGGCCGTTCCGTTGGGCCGCCCTCTCCGGCGACCCGGAAGACATCGCGCGCACCGACGCCAGGATGCGCGAGCTGTTTCCGCAAGACGCGATGCTCAGCCGCTGGCTCGACATGGCCGGGCGCCGCATCCGCTTTCAGGGGCTGCCCGCGCGCATCTGCTGGATCGGCCTGGGCGAGCGCCACCGCGCGGGTCTCGCTTTCAACGCCATGGTGCGCTCGGGCGAACTCAAGGCGCCGGTCGTGATCGGCCGCGATCATCTCGATTCCGGCTCGGTCGCGAGCCCGAATCGCGAGACCGAGGCGATGCGCGACGGCTCCGACGCCGTGTCCGACTGGCCTGTCCTCAACCTGCTGCTCAACTGCGCGAGCGGCGCCACCTGGGTGTCGTTCCATCACGGCGGCGGCGTCGGCATGGGCTACTCGCAGCACGCCGGCATGGTGATCGTGTGCGACGGCACCGAAGCTGCGGCGCGCCGCATCGAGCGCGTGCTGTGGAACGATCCGGCGAGCGGTGTGATGCGCCACGCCGATGCCGGCTATGCCGACGCCATCGCCTGCGCGCGGGAGCACCAGCTCGACCTGCCGATGTTGCGGTGATGACCGTACTCCTGGGCCGGCAGCCACTCAGCCTGGCGCAACTGCGCGCCGTAGCGCGCCACGCAACACCGGTAGCGCTCGATCCGGCGTGCGTGGCTTCGCTGCAGGCGAGCGTCGCGGCGGTCGAGCGCATCGTTGCGTCTGGAAAACCGGCCTACGGCATCAATACCGGGTTCGGCAAGCTCGCGCAGACGCACATCGCGGGCGCGGAATTGGCGCAGCTGCAGCGCAACCTGGTGCTCTCGCATGCCGCCGGAACCGGGCCGTCGCTCAGCGACGAGGCCGTGCGGCTGGTGCTGGTGCTCAAGATCGCCAGCCTCGCGCAGGGACATTCGGGTGTGCGCCCCGCTACCGTGGACGCGCTGGTGCGCCTGTACAACGAGCGCATCTATCCGCGCATACCGGCCAAGGGCTCGGTCGGCGCAAGCGGCGATCTGGCACCGCTCGCCCATCTCGCGGCAGCCCTGATCGGCGTCGGCGAGCCGCGCCTCGCCGAGCCGCTCGTACTCGGTCCCAAGGAGGGTCTGGCGCTGCTCAATGGCACGCAGGTCTCCACCGCGCTCGCGCTGCTCGGCCTGTTCGCAATCGAAGACGCCTTCGCGGCGGCAACGGTCGCCGGCGCGCTCTCGGTCGACGCGGCGATGGGCAGCGATACGCCGTTCGATGCGCGCATCCATGCGCTGCGCGGGCAGCCCGGCCAGATCGACGTCGCTGCTCGTTATCGCGAGCTGCTGGCGGGCAGTGCCATCCGCGCCTCGCACGTGCGCGGCGACGATCGCGTGCAGGACCCCTACTCGCTGCGTTGCCAGCCGCAGGTGATGGGCGCATGCCTCGATCTGATCCGCTCGGCGGCGCGCACGCTGGAGATCGAGGCGGGCGGCGTCTCCGACAATCCGCTCATCTTCAGCGCGACCGGCGAGGCGCTTTCGGGCGGAAATTTCCATGCCGAGCCGGTGGCGCTCGCCGCCGACACGCTGGCGCTCGCCTGCGCGGAGATCGGCGCGCTCGCCGAGCGGCGCATTGCGCTGCTCATCGACGGCACGATCAGCCGGCTGCCGCCGTTCCTGGTCGAGCACGGCGGCCTCAATTCGGGCTTCATGGTGGCCCAGGTCACCGCAGCGGCGCTCGCGAGCGAAAACAAGTCGCTCGCGCACCCGGCGAGCGTGGACAGCCTGCCGACCTCCGCCAACCAGGAAGACCACGTCAGCATGGCCACGTTCGCGGCGCGACGCCTGGGCGAGATGGCCGACAACACCGCGGGCATCGTCGCCATCGAGCTGCTCGCGGCGGCGCAAGGGGTGGATTTTCGCAAGCCGCTTTGTACCTCGTCCGCACTGCAGGAGGTGCTACGCGAAATCCGCGCCGCAGTGCCGTTTTATGCGGCCGACCGCCATTTCGC
>MERE01000113.1:0-5269 GCA_001771975.1 Betaproteobacteria bacterium RIFCSPLOWO2_02_FULL_68_150
GCAGCCTGCTCGCGCCAGCCGGAGACTGCGGCGCCGGCGGGCGCGGGCTCCGGTCACGCCAAAGGGGTCCAGTGGGTGGGCGTCAGGGAAGCCAGCGACGTCGAAGCTGCGCTGGCGGAAGCGCGCCGCAGCGGCCGGCCGGTGTTTCTCTATTGGGGCGCGGTCTGGTGCCCGCCGTGCAACCAGGTGAAGAGCACGATCTTCACGCGCAGCGATTTCATCGAGCAATCGCGCCGCTTCGTGCCGGTCTATCTCGACGGCGACGTGCCGGGCGCGCAGAAGCTGGGCAAGCGGTTCCGCGTCAGCGCCTACCCTACGATGGTCTTATTGCGGGCCGACGGCACCGAGGTGACGCGCCTGGCCGGCGCGGTTGAGCCGGCAAAATATCTGCAGCTGCTGGCCCATGGCTTGTCCGGCGGGCAGACGGCCAGGCAGGCGCTCGCAGCGGCGCTGCGCGGCGAGGTCCTGTCGGCGCAGGACTGGCGCCTGCTGGCCTACTACGCCTGGGAGACCGACGAGCAACAACTGGTGGCGAGCCATGAAGCCAGCGCCACCCTCGAGCGGCTGGCGCTGGCATGCCCGCTGGATCACCGGGAAGCGCAGGCGCGCCTGCTGCTCCAGGCCGTAGCGCTCGCTGCTGCCGGCCGAGCCAAGGGGCAGGCCAAAGGAGCGATCCAGCCTGTCGAGGCGCTGCCGCGCATCCGCGCACTGATCGCGGCGCCGGAACTGGTGCGCGCGCATTTCGACCTCATCACCGGCCAGGCGGATGAACTCGTGGGCTATGCGAGCGCGCCCAAATCGGCCGAGCGCGCGCAACTCTCCGCGGCGTGGACCGCGGCGCTCGACCGGCTTGCCGCCGATGCGTCGCTGTCCAGCGCCGGCCGGGTGTGGAGCATCGCCGCCAAAGTGGCGCTGCTGCGGCTGGAGCGCAAGGACGCGCCTTTGCCGGACGGGCTGTTGCAGCAGTTGCGCGAACAGGTGGCGCGCGCCGACCGCGAGACCACCGACCTCAACGAACGCCAGTCGGTGATCGACAGCGCGAGCGACGCACTGGCGCAGGCGGGTTTGCTGGAAGAGTCGGATGCACTCCTCAAGGCGGAGCTGGGGCGCTCGCATTCGCCCTACTACCACATGCTCGGCCTGGCCTCGAATGCGAAAAAGCGCCGCGATGCCGCAGCGGCCATCGACTGGGCGCGCCAGGCTTTCGAAACCGCCAAGGGTCAGGCGACGCGCGTGCAATGGGGCGGCAGCTACGTGGCCTATCTGATCGATCTCGCGCCGGAGGATGCGGCGCGCATCGAAAGCGCCGCGCAACTCGTGATCGCCGAACTGGCGGCTTCGCCCGATACGTTTTTCGCGCGCAATCGCAGAGTGCTCGAGCGCATGAGCGGCAGGCTGACGGGGTGGGACCGCGATGGCCGCAATGACGCCGTGCTGGCGCGCCTGCGCGAGCGGCTTGGCGCAACCTGCGGCAAACTGCCCGCCGGCGATCCCGACCGCGTGTCCTGCGACGGGCTTTTCACGCGCAAGAGCGCCTGAGCGGCGGGCCTTTCGGCGCGCGCCGCCGCGACCTTGGTCGGAGCAACTGATCCGTAGGTCGTAATACTCCCGGCATGGATCGCAGGCGCGGGCGCCGAATCCCGCAGGGTGCGCTTTCGTTTTGCCGGAGCGCGGGGTAGATTGCTCTGCCTCCAACCCGCTCCGACTTTCCGCCTAATACCGATCGGCCACGCGCGGTGCGACGAATCGCGATCCTGTTGTTGCTCGGGCTGACCGCGCCGGTTCCGCGACCCGCCGTTGCCGCCGACGCCGTTGCCTTCGTCCTGAGCGAGCGCGGGGGTGCCTATGCACAGGTTGCCGAGGCGATGCGCCGGGAGTTGAACGGCGGCACCGAGGTGACGGAGCGCCTGGCGGGCGAGGCGTTGCCGCACGGTGCATTGCGCGCCGTAGCGGCCATCGGCACCGACGCCTGCCGCAGCCTCGCGCAAAGCGGCGTCGCGGCGCCAATCCGCGTGTGCGTCCTGTTGCCGAAGATCGCCTTCGAGCGCATTGCCGAGGGCGCGCGCGTCCGCGGCGATACGCTGACCGCCGTGCTGCTCGACCAGCCGCTCGCGCGCCAGATGGCGCTCATCCGGCTGGCATTGCCGGAGCGGCGCCGCGTCGCTGCGCTGCTGGGACCCGAGACGCATGCGCTCGGCGCCAAGCTCGCAGCGAGCGCGGCGGCGCAGGGCCTGCGCGCCAGCTTCGGGCGAATCGAGTCTGCGGAGGAGCTTGCCGGCGCGCTGCAGAAGATCCTGCTCGACGCCGACGCGCTGCTGGCGGTACCGGACGGCCTGGTGTTCAACAGCCACACCATCCAGAACATCCTGCGCACGGCATTCAAGAACCGCGTGCCGCTGGTTGCGTTTTCGCCGGCTTATGTCAGGGCCGGCGCGCTGGTCGCGGTTTACTCGACGCCGCAACAGATCGGCCGCCAGGCGGGACGCTCGCTGCAGGGTGCGCTCGCCGGACGCGCCATGCCGGCGCAGCAGCATCCGCAGGAATTCGAGGTGAGCATCAATTCGCACGTAGCGCGCTCGCTGGGGATCGATCTCGACGACGAAGCCGCACTGGCGGATCGCCTCAGCCGGATGGAGCGCGCGCGATGATCTGGCGCGGAATCCGTTCGCAGGTGCTGGTCGTGGCGCTCGCCCCGGCGATCGTCGTGGCGACGCTGCTGACCGGGGTGTTCCTCTACGGGCGCGTCACCGATCTGTCGGGCGCGCACCAGCAGCGCGCCTACGCGCTCGCGCGCCAGTTGGCGGCAAACGCCGAGTTCGGCCTCTTTGCGGGCAACCAGGCATCGCTGCAGATGCTGGCCAACGCAGCGATGCGCGAGCCGGACGTTGCGGCGGTGACGATCATCGATCGCGACGGCGAAGTGCTGGCGCGCGCCGGGGTGCCGGCCATCGAGCTGCCCGCGGCGGCCGAGCGCAGCGCGCAACGGCTGGAGTTCGACCGGAGCGGGCGGCATCTCGTCTTGCAGCCGGTGGCGGCGAGCGAACTGTCGGTCGATCCGCTGTTCGACGACGGCGCGCAAGCGAAGCCGCGTCCCCCGGCGCTGCTCGGCCACGTGGCGCTCGAGCTCTCGCTCGAGGAGCAGACGAAGCTGGAGCGCTCGCTGGTCGCCGTGGGCCTGCTGGTGACGGCGATCGGGCTGCTTTTCGGAAGCGTGCTCGCGGTGCGCCTCGGCCGCGGCGTGAGCAGGCCGCTGGTCGAGCTTTCGCAAGCCGTCGATCGCGTCGGCCGGGGCGAGCTTGCGGCGCGTGTCGCAGTGGTGCGCGGGAGCCCGTTGCAAGGGCTGGAAGAGGGCGTCAACCGCATGGCGGCGCGCCTCGAGCAGGCGCGCGACGACCTCGAGCGGCGCATTGCCGAGGCGACCGCCGAACTGCGGCTGAAGAAAGAGGAGGCCGAGCAGGCGAATGTCGCCAAGTCGCGTTTCGTCGCCGCCGCGAGCCACGACTTGCGGCAGCCCATGCATGCGCTGGGTCTGTTCGTCGACAGCCTGCGCGACGATCTCGGTGGCCAGGTGCGCGCGCGGCGCCTGCTGGACGGCATGCGCAGCTCGATCGACGCCATGACCGCGATGTTCGACGCGCTGCTCGACATCTCGCGTCTCGATGCCGGCGTGATCGTGGAGAAGCGGTCGGACTTTCCGGTCCAGACCGTGCTGCGCCAGATCGAGGTGATGTTCACGCCGCTGGCGCTCGAGCGCGGCCTGCGTTTCAGCGTGGTCCTGTCGAACGCCTGGATCCGCAGCGACCCGGCACTGCTCGAGCGGATACTTCAGAACCTCGTCTCGAACGCCATCAACCATACGCGCAGCGGCGGCGTGCTGGTCGGCTGCCGCCGGCGCTGCGGCGTGCTCTCGATCCAGGTCTGGGACACCGGCCCCGGCATCGCGGCGGCGCACCAGCAGGACATCTTCCAGGAATTCTTCCAGCTGGGAAATCCGGAGCGCGATCGCAGCAAGGGGCTCGGTCTGGGATTGGCGATCGTGGACCGGATCGCGCGCCTGCTGAGCCACCCCGTGCGCCTGCGTTCGGTGCCCGGGCACGGCTCGATGTTCGCGCTCGAGGTGCCTTGCGCCGAGCGCGGCGCGGGCGGCGCCGAATCCGCGCCGGCGGATCGGATCCCGGATGACTTCGCCGGTGCATGCGTCGCCGTCCTCGACGACGACGCACCGAGCGTGGAGGCCATGGAGGGACTGCTGGAGCGCTGGAAATGCGTCGTCATCAGCGCCAGTTCGGAGGCGGATCTCCTGCGCCAGATCGAAGCCCGCGGCAGCGGGCCCGATCTGCTGATCAGCGACTACCGCCTGCGCGGCGGTCGCACCGGATTGCTGGCGGTGGAGAGAATCCGGCAGGCGCTGGGACGGCAGATTCCAGCCATCCTGATCACCGGCGATACCGCACCCGACCGCCTGATCGAGGCCCACGCCAGCGGACTGGAGCTGCTGCACAAGCCCGTGGCGCCGGGCAAGCTGCGGCAGCTGATGCGCATCGGCCTGGCGCGCCGCGACGCCCCGTCGCAGCCGCAGGGCGAGGCGCGGGTGCAGCCGGGAGACGATCGGTGCTGAAACTAGCTGATGCCGAAACGCCGCGCGACGATCATCGCCTGCGAGCGGTTGGTCACCTGGAGCGCGCGCAGGATTTCCGTGATGTGCGCCTTGACCGTCGGCTCGGCGATGGCGAGGTCGCTCGCGATCACCTTGTTCGGCTTGCCCTGCGCGATCAGCGCCAGCACCTGGCGCTGGCGTTCGCTCAAGCCCAGCTGCTGCAGCGACTTCGGTCCTGCGGCGTCGGATGCGCCGCCGACGCCGGGCAGGTCCAGCATGCCGAGCGCCAGCGGCGGGATGTAGACGCCGCCGGCAAACACCAGCCGCAATGCCTGCAGCATCAGTTCACTCGATGAAAGCTTGGGAATGAAACCCATCGCACCCGAATTGAGCGCCGCGATCACGTCGGCGCGCTCGCACGAGCCGGACAGGACCACGACCGGGGCGGTGCAGCCGCGCTGGCGCAGCTCTTCCAGCACGGCAAGCCCCGGCATCCCGGGCAGCGCGAGGTCGAGCATGACCAGATCGAGATCGGGGTGTTGCGCGGACAGCTCGAGCGCTTCGTTCGCATTGCCGGCTTCCAGCACGATGACGTCGCGCTGCAGCGACGCGAGCGTGTGCCGGACGCCCTCGCGCACGAGGGGGTGGTCGTCGACGATCAGGATCTTCATC
>MERE01000113.1:5277-5910 GCA_001771975.1 Betaproteobacteria bacterium RIFCSPLOWO2_02_FULL_68_150
TTCATCGCGCTGCTCAAGCCCTTCGGCAAGGGAAACCGACGCGAAATTATGAGCCAAATTGATATTGATGTGGATAAGCGCTTCTGTCCCGCATGGGGCTGGGGTAGATTCGGCGTCAAAGAACAATCCGGGGAAAGGCTGTCCGATGGCGTCGCGGGGGGAGTGCGCGTGCCACGAGCCGGGCTGAACGCACAGCGCTGCTGGCAGGGCGCCTGGGGCCTGTTCGCGCTGGCAGCAGCAGGGCCGACCCCGGCCCAGAGCGTCACCGAGAAGTCGTTTTTCGAGGAATTGCCGGTGGTGCTGTCGGCCTCCCGCATTCCGCAGTCGCTTGTCGCCACGCCGGGTGCGGTCACGGTGCTCGACCGGGAGTTCATCCGCGCCACCGGCTACCGCGACCTTCCGAGCCTGCTCAAGCTGGTGCCCGGTTTTCACGTCGTCGTCGAGCGCGGCGGGCTGTCGCACGTCACCTATCACGGGCTTGGCAATGCGTTTCCGAACCGGATGCAGGTGCTGATCGACGGCCGCTCGGTGTATTCGCCCTACTTTTTCGGCGGCGTGGACTGGTTTTCCGTGCCGATCACGATCGACGAGATCGAGCGCATCGAGGTGCTGCGCGGGTCGAACTCGGCCACC
>MERE01000114.1 GCA_001771975.1 Betaproteobacteria bacterium RIFCSPLOWO2_02_FULL_68_150
GAAGTCGTACTTGCCGCGCGCGATTTCTCCAGGATCGATGTCCGCGGTGAGGATGCATTCGCCGCTGTAGTCCGGTCCCGCGAGCAGCTCGCCCAAGGGGCTGACGATGCAACTCCCGCCTTCCGAAATCACGGTCTCCGGATCGTCGCCCTGGATCGCGCGGTAGTCGGCCGGAAAGTCGCGCCGGCGCGTGAACTGGTTGCAGGAAAAGACGAAGCAGCGGCCCTCCAGCGCGACGTGCTGCATCGTCGGGATCCAGGTCTTGCGGCCGTCGGCGGTCGGTGCGCACCAGAGCTGGATGTTCTTGGCATACATCGCGGTGCGCAGCAGGGGCATGTAGTTTTCCCAGCAGATCACGGCGCCGAGCCGCCCGAGCGGCGTATCGAATACGGGCAGGGTGGAGCCGTCGCCGAAGCCCCACACCAGGCGCTCCATCGCGGTCGGCATCAGCTTGCGATGCTTGCCCAGATAACTGCCATCGGGGGCGAAGAACAGCACCGTGCAGTAGAGCGTGCCGATCTCGCGCTCGATCACCCCGACGACGAGATGCAGGCGGTTCTCGCGCGCCACGCGCCCCAGAAAATCGACTGCCGGGCCGGGCACGTCCACCGCGGAATCGAAATAGCGCCGGAAATCCTCGCGGCCTTCGCGCGTGCGCATGCCCACGCGGGCGCCGAAATCGAGCCCCTTGGGATAGGCGGAGACGAAGGCTTCCGGAAACAGCGCGAGCTTCGCGCCGCGACGCGCCGCGTCGGCGGCGAGCTGGCGCAGCTTGTCGAGCGTGCGCTCGCGATCGAACGGCACGGGCGCGGCCTGGACCACGGCGGCGACGAAGGTTTCGCTCATGACGGCCAACGCAGAATAAAGCCGGGGCACGCGCCGGAACAGGGACCGCGATCAACTTTTCCGCGATGGCCGAACGCGCTACACTAGCTGCGGCTGCGGGAGAGCGCGGCATCGAGCCGCCGCCGAAGGCGTAATCTCCCATGATCGCTCAGGTCTAGACACCGCAGCCGCGTAAACGCCGAACTGGAGAGCGGCGCGCCGCGCGGATGCCTGGCGCGCCCACCGAAGGGGCAACACGGGCGCGGCCCGTGGAAACTCTCAGGTCACAGGACAGGGGGAGCGGCACGGGGCGCTGCGGCGCTCCGCTGCGCCCGCACCGTGACCTGAGAGAAGGCATTGACCGACGCTCCGCTGGCCCGCACGCCGCTTCATGCGCTCCACCTCGAACTCGGCGCGCGCCTGGTGGCGTTCGCCGGCTACGAGATGCCGGTCCAGTATCCGGCCGGGATCCTCGCCGAGCATCTGCACACGCGCAGCGCCGCGAGCCTGTTCGACGTCTCGCACATGGGGCAGGCGCGGCTGCCGATGTCGGCGGCCGCGGCGGTCGAAACGCTTGTTCCGGTTGACGTGCTCGGCCTCGCGCCGGGCCGGCAGCGCTACGCCTTCTTCACCAACGAGGCGGGCGGCATTCTCGACGACCTGATGTTCTCGAACGCAAGCGATCATTATTTCGTGGTGGTCAACGCGGCGCGCAAAGAGCACGATTTCGCATTGCTCGCGAAACATTGCAGCGCCGAGGTGCTCGCCGGCCGCGCGCTGCTCGCGCTGCAGGGACCGCTGGCCGGCGAAGTGATGCGGCGTCTGGCCCCGGAGGCGGCGGCGCTCGAATTCATGCAGACCTGCACTGCGACGCTCGAGGGCGCCGCATGCTTCGTCTCGCGCTCCGGTTACACGGGCGAGGACGGTTTCGAGATCTCGGTTTGTGCGGCCGATGCGGACCGCCTCGCCAGGCTGCTGCTTGCGCAGCCCGGCGTCGCTGCGGCGGGTCTCGGCGCGCGCGATTCGCTGCGCCTCGAGGCGGGGCTGTGCCTGTATGGCCACGACATGGACGACGCCACGACGCCGGTCGAGGCCGGCCTCGAATGGGCGATCCAGAAGGTCCGGCGGCGAGGGGGCGCGCGCGAAGGCGGATTTCCCGGCGCCAGCGTGATCCTCGAGCAGCTCGAGCGCGGCACGGCGCGGCGCCGCGTCGGCCTCGTCCCCGAGGGCCGCGCGCCGGTGCGCGAAGGCGCGCTGCTGCAGGATGCCGCGGGGCGCGCCGTGGGCCGGGTCACGAGCGGCGGTTTCGGCGCCAGCGCGAACGCTCCCCTTGCCATGGGCTACGTCGATTCGCCGCTCGCCGCGCCCGGCGTCCAGCTGAACGCAGTGGTACGCGGCAAACTGCGCCATTGCCGCGTGAGCGCGCTGCCGTTCATTCCACATCGCTACCACAGAAGGAAATCGCAATGACGACGCTGCGCATGACCGAGGACCACGAATGGATCCGCATGGATTCGTCCGATTCCGGCACCGTGGGCATCACGCAATTCGCGCAGGAGCAGCTGGGCGACATCGTGTTCGTGGAACTGCCCGCAATCGGCCGCCGGCTGGCCAGGGGCGAAGATGCCGCGGTGATCGAGTCGGTCAAGGCCGCGGCCGAATGCAAGGCGCCCGTGTCCGGCACCGTGACCGAGGTCAATGCGGCGCTCGCCGACGCACCCGGCAAGGTCAACCAGGACCCCACCGGCGCCGGCTGGTTCTTCAAGCTCAGGCTCGACGACGTGAAGCAGCTCGAGGCGCTGATGGACGACGCGGCCTACCGGGCGAAGACGGCGAAATGAGCGCCCCGGAGGGGTTCGCGCGCCGCCACATCGGGCCCGATGCCGGCGAGCAGCGCCGGATGCTCGAGGCGCTGGGCCTAAGCGATCTCGATGCGCTGGTCGGGCGCGCCGTGCCGGCCGCGATCCGGCGCGAGCAGCCGCTCGCGCTGCCGGCGCCGCGCGGCGAGGCCGGGACGCTCGCCGCATTGCGTGCGCTGGCGGCGCAGAACCGCGTCCTGCGCTCGTTCATCGGCATGGGCTACTACAACTGCCACACGCCATCGGTGATCCTGCGCAACGTGCTCGAAAACCCGGCCTGGTACACGGCCTATACGCCGTACCAGCCGGAGATTTCGCAGGGGCGGCTCGAAGCCCTGATCACGTTCCAGACCGTGGTGGCGGATCTCACCGGGATGGCCATTGCCAATGCCTCGATGCTCGACGAGCCGACCGCGGCGGCCGAGGCGATGGCGCTCGCTGCGCGCGTCAGCAAGTCGAAGAGCGGGCGCTTTTTCGTCGATGCCGACTGCCATCCGCAGACGATCGAGGTCGTGCGCACGCGCGCCGAAGCAGCTGGGGTCACGATCGTCACGGGCGATGCGCTCGGCGATCTTGCCGGCGCCGACGTTTTCGGTGCGCTGCTGCAATACCCCGGCACGCGCGGCGAGATCCGCGACTTGCGCGCCACGATCGCGGCCGCGCGCGCGCGCGGCGTGGTGGTCGCGGTGGCCTGCGATCTTCTCGCCCTGTGCCTGCTCGTGCCGCCGGGCGAACTCGGTGCGGATATCGCCCTCGGCTCGGCGCAGCGCTTCGGCGTGCCGCTCGGCTACGGTGGGCCGCACGCAGGGTTTCTTGCGACGCGCGAGGCGCACCTGCGCATGCTGCCCGGTCGCCTCGTGGGCGTGACGCTGGACGCCTCCGGCAACATCGCCTACCGGCTTGCGCTGCAGACGCGCGAGCAGCATATCCGGCGCGAGAAGGCGACGAGCAACATCTGCACCGCTCAGGTGCTGCTCGCCGTGATTTCGGCGATGTACGCGGTGTACCATGGCCCGGCGGGCCTCACGGCGATTGCCCACCGCGTGCACCGCCTCGCGGCGATCCTTGCGGCGGGCCTCGAGCGCTCGGAACTCGAGCTCCCGGCGCAAGGATTCTTCGACACGGTCGCGATCTACACCGGCGAACGGACGCAGCGGGTGCTCGCCGCGGCGCGCGAGCGCGGCTACAACCTGCGCCCGGTGGACGGCGAAACGATCGGCATCTCGCTCGACGAAACGGCGACCCGCGCGGACGTCGAGGCGATCTGGGCGGCGTTCGGCTGCAGGCCGCGTTTCGAGGACCTCGAAGAGGTGCCGGACCGCCTGCCGGCTGCGCTGCGGCGGACTTCTTCTTTCCTCGCCCATCCGGTGTTCCACCGCCATCGCTCGGAAACGCAGTTGCTGCGCTACCTGCGCAGCCTCGCCTGCAAGGACATCGCGCTCGACCGATCGATGATTGCGCTCGGCTCCTGCACCATGAAGCTGAACGCCGCGACCGAGATGATGCCGGTCACCTGGGACGGATTCAGCGCAATCCATCCGTTCGCGCCCGAGGATCAGGCGCAAGGCTACCGGCGGCTGATCGGGGAGCTCGAATCCTGGCTTGCGGAGATCACCGGCTACGACGCGGTGTCGGTGCAGCCGAATGCGGGCTCGCAGGGTGAATTTGCCGGCCTGCTCGCAATCCGCGCGTATCACGCTTCGCGCGGCGAGGCCCATCGCGACATCTGCCTGATCCCGAGCTCGGCACATGGCACCAACCCGGCTTCCGCGCATCTCGCCGGGTTGCGCGTCGTGGTGGTCGCTTGCGATGCCGACGGCAACGTCGACCTCGCCGACCTGGAACGCAAGGCGGCCGAGCAGGCGAATTCGCTCGCGGCGCTGATGGTGACCTATCCATCGACGCACGGCGTGTTCGAAGCCGGAATTCGCGAGATCTGCACCATCGTGCACCGGCACGGCGGACAGGTCTATCTCGATGGCGCCAACCTCAATGCGCTGGTCGGCCTTGCCGCACCGGGGCGCTTCGGCGCCGACGTCTCGCACCTCAACCTGCACAAGACGTTCTGCATTCCGCACGGCGGTGGCGGGCCCGGGGTCGGTCCCATCGCGGTGCGCGCGCACCTCGCGCCCTTCCTGCCGGGCAGGGGCAAGGCCGGGGCGGTATCCGGCGCGCCCTATGGGAGCGCGGGCATCCTGCCGATCTCCTGGGCCTACATTGCGATGATGGGGGCCGACGGGCTGACCGAGGCGACCAAGGTCGCGATCCTCAACGCCAACTACGTCGCACAGCGCCTGGCACCGCACTACCCGGTGCTCTACACCGGCGCTCATGGACTGGTCGCACACGAATGCATCATCGATCTGCGGCCGTTGAAGGAGACTTCCGGAGTCCTCGTGGACGACGTTGCCAAGCGCCTCATGGACTTCGGCTTTCACGCGCCGACCATGTCGTTCCCGGTGCCGGGCACGCTGATGATCGAGCCTACGGAGTCGGAGTCGAAGGACGAACTCGATCGTTTCTGCGACGCGATGATCGCGATCCGCGAAGAGATCCGCGCGGTGGAAGAGG
>MERE01000115.1:0-14817 GCA_001771975.1 Betaproteobacteria bacterium RIFCSPLOWO2_02_FULL_68_150
GACGACGTCGGTGGCGGGCGCCGCTGCCGGCACCTATACCGTGAATTCGCCGGTCGCGATTCCCCTTGCGCAGACCGGCACGCTGCGGGTTGCGATGGACGGGCATCCTGCCGGCGACGTCACCACGGCGGGGACGTTCACCGACCGGCTCGCCGTCAAGAACGTCTTCAGGGACTTCGCCATCACCGGCACCGCGGTAGCGCGGCGCCTGGTGGTCGACATCGCCAAGTGCGACGTCTGCCACGACGTGCTCAGCCTGCACGGCGACAACCGCGCCGACGAGCCGGGAGTGTGCGTGGTTTGCCACAATCCGAACGCCACCGATGCCGGCCGCCGTCCCGCGGCGGCGGGCGTTCTCACTGGCGGCGTCGACGGCAAGCCGGAAGAGTCGATCGATTTCAAGACCATGATCCACGGCATCCATGCCGGCCAGGCGAGCAACGGCGGTTTCCGCGAGAAGGGCATCGTGGTCTACGGCTTCGGCGGCAGCGTGAACGATTTCAGCAAGGTCGTCTTTCCCGGAAAGCTGGACAACTGCACCGCATGCCACACCGGCACGTCGTATCAGCTCGCGGGAACCTGGGAATCGCCGACGCAGAACGGCATCCTGGGGACCACGGTCAGCACGGGGGCTGTAGCGAACAATGCCTCGGACAACCTGCGCAATTCACCGACCGCCGCCGTATGCTCGTCGTGCCACGACAGCGCTGTGGCGAAGCTCCACATGCAGGATCCGGCGAACGGGGGGATGTTCTCGGTCACGCAGGCGACGCTCGACAGCACCGTGCTGGAGGGCTGCGTCCTGTGCCACGGCGCCGGCCGGGTTTTCGACGTCAAAGCAGTCCATGGCGTGAAATAAGGCGAAGAACAGGCTGGTGACGATGAAACTCGAAAAAGCATTGCCGGCGCTGCTGCTCGTGCTCTCGGGCCTTGCGTTCAGCACCGCCGTACCCGCCCAGGCTGCCGCCGAGGCCAAGCCCAAGGCATCTGCGCCAGCGCAAGCGCCCGGCCAGGGAACCAGGTACAGCGAAGAAGGTGCCGACACCTGTCTCGCCTGCCACGGCGACGATCGGGTTTTCGACGTCAAAGCAGTCCATGGCGTGAAATAAGGCGAAGAACAGGCTGGTGACGATGGAACTCGAAAAAGCATTGCCGGCGCTGCTGCTCGTGCTCTCGGGCCTTGCGTTCAGCACCGCCGTACCCGCCCAGGCTGCCGCCGAGGCCAAGCCCAAGGCATCTGCGCCAGCGCAAGCGCCCGGCCAGGGAACCAGGTACAGCGAAGAAGGTGCCGACACCTGTCTCGCCTGCCACGGCGACGATGCAGGGGTCGCGCGCATCTTCAAGACCAAGCACGCCAACCGCGGCGACAAGCGAACGCCTTTCGCAGGATTGCAATGCGAGGCCTGCCACGGCCCGGGCGCGAAGCACGCGGACGGTGGCGACACGAGCGCGATCAACAGTCTCAAGGATTCGTCCTGGGTTCCGGTCCAGGATCGCAACAAGGTATGCCTGGGCTGCCATCAGGGCAACGCCCGCATGGGCTGGCACGGCAGCGCGCACGACGCAATCGCCTGCGCGAGCTGCCACAAGATTCACGCCGAGCGCGATCCGGTGCTCGCCAAGGCGACCCAGCCCGACACCTGCTACCAGTGTCACAAGCAACAGCGTGCGGACTTCCAGAAGCCTTCCGCGCATCCGGTGCGCTTCGGCAAGCTGGCCTGCAGCGACTGCCACAGCCCGCACGGATCGAACGCCCCGGCGATGCTCGTGAAGCCGACCGTGAATCAGACCTGCTTTACCTGTCACGCGGAAAAGCGCGGGCCGTTCCTCTGGGAGCATGCGCCGGTCGCCGAGAACTGCACCCTGTGCCACTCGGCGCACGGATCGCCCCGGCCGTCGCTGCTGACGAAGACGCCGCCGCTGCTCTGCCAGCAATGCCACACCGTGGCCGGCCATCCCGCGGTGGCGCGCACCGGGGCCGCGCTGCCCGCCAACGGCGGCGTTGGCGCGGGTTTCGTGCTCGCCGGGAGTTGCACCAACTGCCACTCGCAGGTGCACGGGTCGAATCACCCCTCAGGCGTCAAGCTGATGCGCTAGCGCGACCGGTGACGAGACCAACGGAGAACAACATGAAGACCGCGCATCAACTGCTTTTGCTTGCCACGCTTGCGGCGTTTTCCGCCGCCGCTGCGGGCCAGGCATCCGTCGATACCTCGAAGTGGCAATGCAAGCTCTGCAAGTTCGAGCAAGGCTCGAGCAGCGCACTGGAAGTCGGCGTCGGCAACGTCTCGCAGAAATCGGCCAAGTTCGGCGACTACACCGGCCTCAACGACAAGGGCGGGTATTTTATCGGTGAGGCGACGTCGCGCTATCGGGGTGCCGACGGGACGTTCTGGGACATCCGCGCCACCGATATCGGCATCGATTCGCGCTCGGCGTCGCTCGAGGGCGGGCGCCAGGGCGCGTACCGGCTGTTTCTCAATTTCGACGCGATACCTCGCTATTATTCCGATACCGCGCAGACCCCGTTCCTCGGCAGCGGCAGCACGTTCCTCGCCCTGCCTGCGGGATTTCCGGCTGGCACGACCGGGCTGATGCCGCTCGCCAACACGCTGCGGTCGGCCGAACTCGAGACGAAGCGCAATCGTCTCGGACTCGGCGCGTCGTGGATGCCGCTGAGCGGATGGCAGTTCAACGTCAGCTACCGTCGCCAGGACCGCGACGGCGCAAAGCGCACGGCGGGGGCCCTGTTCGTCAACGCCGCGCAACTGGTCGAGCCGGTGAACATGACCACCGACCAGATCGACGCGTCCGCGTCATACACCGGCACGAGGCTGCAGGCGAAGTTCACCTACTACGGCTCGCGGTTCCGCAACGGCAACGACGCCCTGACCTGGAGCAATCCGTTCACGCCGATTCTCGGCGGCACCACCGGCCAGCTCGCGCTGCCGCCGGACAATCAATTCCATCAGTTCTCTGCCTCCGTGGGATACCAGTTCACCGACCGGACGCGCGCCTCGGCCGATCTCGCCTGGGGCCGGATGACGCAGGACGAGAGTTTCCTCGCGCCGACGCTGAACGCGGGCCTCGCGGTGCCCGCGCTGCCCGGGAGTTCGCTGAACGCCCGTGCGAAGACCCTCAACGCGAACGTGCGCGCGACCTCGAGGCTCACGGACGCGTTGCGCCTCAACGCGTCGTACACGCACGACGACCGCGACAACCAGACCGCGCAGGCGGTCTATCCCTGGGTCACGACCGACATGTTCCTCGCGACGCCGAGAACCAACCTGCCCTACGGTTTCACGCAGGACCGGGTGAAGCTGGGCGGCGATTACCGGATCTCGCCGCAGGTGAAGGCCGCCGCAGGCCTCGATCACGACTGGCACAAGCGCACCTTCCAGGAGGTCGACAAGACCCGCGAGACGACCGTCTGGGCGAAGGGCGGCGTGCGCGCGCTGGAAAACGTGGACCTGTCGCTCAAGCTCGCGGCGGGCGAGCGCCGCAATTCGGGTTATCAGACCGTACCGGCGATCGCACCGCCGGAAAACCCGCTGCTGCGGAAATACAACCTCGCCAATCGCTCGCGCGAGAGCGCCGGATTGCGCGCGGACATCGCCGCAACCGAGACCATCCAGATCGGCCTCGGCCTCGACACTTCGAGGGATCGCTACAAGGATTCGAGCATCGGCCTGACGGGCGGCAGGGACTTCAGCCTGAACGGCGATGTGTCCGCGATGCTCACCGCGCAAACGAGCCTGCACGCGTTCGCGAACCATCAGCTGATCAAGTCGCAGCAGGCGGGCAGCCAGGCGTTCGCCAACCCGGACTGGAGCGCTGAGAACCGGGACACGGTGGATGTCCTCGGGTTCGGCGTGAGGCACGCTGCCATCAAGGACAAGTTCGAACTCGGCGCCGATTACGCGTACACGCGCACGCGCAGCGCAATTCAGGTCGATACCGGAGCGGCCAATCCGCCGTTCCCCGACCTGTCGACGTCGATGCATGGCCTGAAGCTTTACGCCACGTACAGGATCGACGCCCAGTTGTCACTGCATGGCGGCTACTGGTACGAACGCTATAGCAGCGCCAACTGGATGCTCGACGGTGTCACCGCGGCGACGATCCCGAACGTTCTGACGTTCGGCGAACAACCGCCGCAGTATCAGGTGCACCTGATCCGCGCGTCGCTGCGCTACCAGTTCTAGCCGGGCGCTACCAGACCCGCAACTTGAGCTGGATCGCCAGCGCTCCGCTGAGGCGGTTGGGGATATTGGGGATGAGCGCGAGATTGACCCCGAAGCGCTCGCCCTCCGCTGCCAGCAGCGGCAACGCGGCGGCGAACGCCGCGCCGTTGCGGTAGCGCGGATAGCCGTCGAAAACGCCTGCGGCAATTCCGGCGCTCAGCTTCACGCCCGAGACCTGCCAGTGCAGCGGGCGCCATTCGTAGAGGCCATAGCGGCTGCGTTGCCGGTCGCTGTTGATGAATGAGCCAGCCAATAGCGCGTGATCGTCGGTAACGAGAATTTCGGCGCCCAAGCCGATGTTGTTCTCGCGATAGTCCGAATGACGATTGAAGTGATAGGAATACATGCCGGGGTTGATCCAGACCTGCGGCGCAAGTTCCGCCGCCTCGGCCGGGAAGGCAACGCCGAAAAGCGTCATGGCAGCGAGGGCGAGCGATTTCAGCGGCGATCCCGGCATTGTCCTCTTCAACGCACCAGCTGGTTGATCTGGATGATCGGCAGCAGGATGGCGAGCACGATCAGCAACACGATCCCCCCCATGACCAGGATCATCACCGGCTCGAGCAGGGTCAGAAACACCGCCAGGCGCCGCTCGAGTGCCTCGGTCTCGAGCCGGGCAGCCCGCTGCAGCATCTGCTCCAGCTTGCCGCTCAGTTCGCCGCTCGCCACGAGGTGCACCGTCAACGGGGGAAACGCGCGCGTTGCCCCCAGCGCCCGCGCCAGGCTCTCGCCTTCCCTCACGCGATCGATCACGCTCTCGACCGCGTCGCGCATCACCAGGTTGGTCATCACGCGTGCGCCCGAATTGAGCGCCGATAGCAGCGGCACGCCGCCCCCGACCAGGATGGCGAGCGTACTGGCGAATCGCGACGTGTTGACGCCGCGAATCAGCGTGCCCAGCCAGGGCAGGCGCAGCAACGCGCCATGCCAGCTGCGCCGGACTGCATCGCGGCGCAGCGCCAGGCGGGCGGCGACCGCGGCGCCGACCGCCGCGAGCGCGAGAAACGGCCACGCCACCTGCAGCGCGCCGGAAAGCGCGATCAGCGCGCGCGTGAGCAGCGGCAGGTTCTGGCGCGACTGCTGAAAGACCTGCACGATCTGCGGCACTACAAATGCCAGCAGGCCAGTGACGATGCCGATCGCGACCAGCGTCACCAGGACCGGGTAGAGCAGCGCGAGGCTGGTCTTTTGCTTCAGCGCCTGGCGCGCATCGAGATAATCGGCAAGGTGCTGCAATACCGTGGGCAGCGCGCCCGATTCCTCGCCGCCGTGCACCAGCGCCCGATAGAAGTCGGGAAAACTCTTGTCATAGCTGCCCAGGGCGCCGGCCAGCGAGAGCCCGGCGGTGACCTCGGTCTTGACGCCGCTCAACACCTCCCTCGTGATCGGCGCCGTGGCTTCCTCGATCAGCGCGCTCAGCGACTGCTCCACAGTCAGGCCGGATGCGAGCAGGGTTGCCAGCTGCCGGGTCACCAGGCTCAACTCGTTCGACGAGATGCCCCGTGCCCAGAGCTCGCGCGCCCGTTCGCGTGCGCGCACCGCATCGACCGCCGAGGGAAGCAATCCCTGGGCGCGTAACTGCGCCCTGGCCTGGCGCGGCGTATCCGCCTGCACGATCCCCGACACCGTGCGTCCGTCCGCGTCCAGGGCTTCGTAGCGGAACGCTTCCATCGCGCTACTCGCGCGTCACGCGCACGACCTCTTCAAGGCTGATCACACCTTGTGCCGCCCAGCGCAGGCCGTCGTCGCGCAACGAGCGCATGCCTTGCGCCGCCGCGTAGTCGCGCAGCGCCTGTTCCGAGGCGCGATCGTGAATCAGGCGGCGCAACCCGTCGTCCACGGTGAGCATCTCGTAGATTCCGGTGCGGCCGCGGTAGCCCGAATGCTTGCACGCAGGGCAACCCTGCGCCACGTAGAAGTTGCCCTGCGCAGGCGCAAATCCGAGCGCCTTCAGCTGCGCCGCATCGAAGGCGAAGGGCCGGCGGCACTCCAGGCAAAGGCAGCGCACCAGCCGCTGCGCGAGCACGCCGATCAGGCTGGAGGCAAGCAGGAACGGCTCCACCCCCATGTCGACGAGCCGCGTCACCGAGCTCGTTGCGTCATTGGTATGCACCGTGGCAAAAACCAAGTGTCCGGTGAGGCTCGCCTGCACCGCGATTTGCGCCGTCTCGAGATCGCGGATCTCGCCGATCATGATGACGTCGGGGTCCTGGCGCAGGATGGTGCGCAGCGCCCGCGCGAAACTCATCTCGATGCGCGTGTTGATCGGCGTCTGGCTGATGCCGTCGAGGTCGTACTCGATCGGATCTTCCACGGTCATGATGTTGAGCGCCTTGGGATCGAGCCGCGAGAGTGCGGCATACAGCGTCGTGGTCTTGCCAGAGCCGGTCGGTCCGGTGACCAGGACGATGCCGTGCGGCTCGCGGATGAGCCTATCGACCTGCGCCAGGATCGCGCCGTCCATGCCCAGGCGCGACAGGTCGAGCCGCGCACCCTGCTTGTCGAGCAGCCGCAGCACCACCCTCTCGCCATGGCCGGTGGGAATCGTCGACACGCGGACATCGATCGCCTTGCCCCCTACGCGCAAGGTGATGCGGCCGTCCTGCGGCAGGCGCTTTTCGGCAATGTCGAGCTGCGCCATGATCTTGACACGCGACACGAGCGCCCCGTGCAGCGCGCGCGCCGGCTCGATCAGGTCGTGCAGCGTGCCGTCAATTCGCAGCCGCACCACCGAACGCGTTTCGAAGGGCTCGATGTGGATGTCGGAGGCGCCGTCTCGGAGCGCCTGCGTGAACAGGGCGTTGATCAGGCGGATCAGCGGCGCATCGTTCTGGCTTTCGAGCAGGTCCTCGATCTTGGGGATGTCCTGCAGCAGCCGCGACAGGTCCAGGTCCTGCGCCAGGTCGTCCGCCAGGGCAGCCGCGCCGGCATCGGCGGCGTTGTACAACGCCGAGAGCAGCTCGTCGAATTCTTCGGCGCTCAAGCGCCGCGCCTGCAGCGGCATGCCGAGCACGCGGCGCACTTCGGCGAGCGCGCTCGCCGGCGCGCCGTTGCGCACGGCAACTTGCGCCAGGTCGTCGGCCGCGCTCGTTACGACGACGCCGTTGGCCTTGGCAAACGCGTAGGGAACCGCAGGCTTGATCATTGCGTCCGTGCCGGAACGGGGGGCTTGCCACCGTCCGTCGCGGACTTGTCGCTCGCCGGCGGCGTCGCACCCTGGCGCGGCGGCAGCACGGGCGTCTGGAAATCGGGCAGCACGGTGGGCGCGGGCCGCACCTTGAGTTGCTCGCCCATGATGTAGTCGTAGCGGTCGGCGGTGATCGACTCCGCGCTCTGCGTGCTGCGCAGCACCACGGGACGCAGGAAGACCATCAGGTTGGTCTTGGTGTGCGAGCGCGTGTTGTAGCGGAACAGGCCGCCGAGCAGCGGGATGTCGCCGAGCCCGGGCACCTTCTCCACGCCATCGATGACGTTGTCCTGGATCAGCCCGCCGATCGCCACGATCTGGCCGTCGTCGACCAGCACCGTGGACTCGACCGAACGCTTGTTGGTGATCAGGCCGGAGGCGTTGGTGGCATCGGTAACGGTGGACACTTCCTGAAAGATCTGCATGCGGATCGCGCCGCCCTCGGAAACCTGCGGCTTGATGCGCAGCGTGAGACCGACGTCCTTGCGCTCGATGGTCTGAAACGGTGTCGGCGTCGTCGCCGCCGCCGACACTGCGTACTGGCCGGTGATGAACGGGACGTTCTGGCCGATGACGATCTTGGCCTCCTCGTTGTCGAGGGTCAGCAGCGTCGGCGTCGACAGGATGTTGGCGTTCGAATCGGACTGCAGCGCGCGCAGCAGCAAGTTGAGGTTGAGGACCTCGCCCACGCCCGGGATCGTGATCTTGCCCTTCACGAGGCCGACATTCAGGCCCGGACCGGCCGCGGCCGGATTCTGCGCGATGCCGATGATGTTCTGGCCCGCAGTGCCGAAATTGGTGCCGCCGAAGCCCTGCGTGCCGCTCTTGTTGAGGCCCGTGAGACTCTGCCACTGGATGCCGAACTCCGCCGCCTTGTCCGCGGTGACCTCGGCAATCAGCGCCTCTACATAAACCTGAGCCCGGCGCACGTCGAGCTTCTCCACCGCGGCGCGCAGGTTGTTGTAGATCGCATCCGGCGCCGTGATGATGATCGAGTTGGTCGCGGCATCGGCCTGGATGATCCCCGGCTGCATCGCCGCCGCAGGCGCCGCAACCGCTGCCGCGCCCTGCCCGAGGGGCGTCGCGGTGGGTCGCGCCGCCGCGCTGGGCGCGCCCGCATCGCCCGTGTACACCGCGCGCAGGACCTCCGCCACTTTCACCGCCACCGCGTTTTTCAGGTAGATCACGTGAATATTGCCGCCGGCGCTGGTCGGCGAATCGAGCATCGCCACCAGTTGCCGCACGCGCAGCAAGCGGGCCGGACTGCCGACATGCGCGAGCAGGCTGTTGGTGCGGGAATCCGCTGTGACCGTAAAACGCTGGGTCGGGTCGCCCGCCGCCGGCGCCTGCTCGGCGAGCAGGCGGCTGACGGTCTGCGCGACATCGATTGCCGACGCATGCTGCAGCCGGATGATGATCGGTTCCTGATCGTGCGGCTGGTCGATCGCTTCGATGATTCTCTCGATGCGCTGCAGGTTGCTCGCGTAATCCGTCACGACCAGCGTATTGCTGCTCGGGTAGGCCGTGATCGTGTTGTTGGTGGGGATCAGCGGGCGCAGCACCGGCACGACCTGCGCCGCCGACTGGTGCTGCAGCCTGAACACCCGCGTCTGCACCACGTCCTCCACGCGCGGCTTGTCTGAGGTGGTGCCGCGGTAATACTTGGCATCGGTCTCGGGCACAATCATGACCACACCGCGTTCCTCGACCGCAGTAAAGCCCTGCAGCCGTATGGCCGAAAGAAAGACCTGGTAGACCAGGGCGCGGGAGATCGGCCTGGCCGAAACGATGTTGACCGTACCCTTGACGCGCGGATCGAGAACGAAATTCTTCCCGGTGATTTCGCCCACCACTTTCACCACGCCTTCGATGTCGGTATTGACCAGATTGAGCGTGACCACATCGGGCCCGGTCGGCCGTGCGCCGCCGTTGCGCGAACGCTCGGTGGGCGCCGGGTCGGCGGGCAGCGCCTGCCCTGCTGCGGCCAGCAGCGCCAGCGACAACAAACCGGTTTGCAACCAGCGACGGTTCATGGTTCGATCCTTGGAAGCGCCATTCGCGCCGGATGGCCGGGTCATTTGTTGACCGTACGAGCGACGCTTGTCGCAGCGGCGCGCCGTTGCGGCCAGGCGAGCGTTTCGCGTACCCCGCGGCGCACCAGGATGACGTGATCCGGATGGACCTCGGCAAGCTGGATGCCGGGGGCGATGTCGTCGCCCTCGTTTACCGCGAGGATCCGCTTCGCCTCGAGTTGCACCACCGCATAGCCGAGCCGGCCTCCCGAGGCCGCCGCGACGCCGAGCAGCCGGATGGCAATTCCGGTCGGCGCCGCCGTGTTCTCCCCGCGCGGCACGACACCGAAAATGGCGCTGGCGGAGGCCGCGCTGCCGCTCGGCGCTGCGGGCGCTTCGAGGCGCGGTTCGGCGCGCGGCGCCAGCCACATCCAGGTCCAGTACGCGAGCACCAGGCCCAGCAGCACCACCGCTGCGAGCGTCAGAAACGACAAGACGGCCGCTTGCGCGAGGCTCGATCGCCCGAGCAGGAATTCCCGCATCTTTCAGTCTATTGTCAGCAAGTGTTGACTTGCGCGGTGCGGCTGGAATCAGCCGCGGCATTATAATGGCAATCATTCTTTTCGAGACGCAGGATCGCCGATTGACCGAGATCAAGTCGTGATGCTGAGCGGGCTTCGCGCGCAACGCGGCTTTACCTTGCTCGAGGTCATGGTGGTGGTCGTGATCCTCGGCATTCTGGCGGCCCTGGTGGTGCCGAAAATCGTCGGCCGCCCGGACGAGGCGCGCGTGATCGCGGCCAAGCAGGACATCGCCAGCCTCCAGCAGGCGCTCAAGCTCTACCGCCTGGACAATCAGCGCTACCCCACGACCGAGCAGGGTCTGCAGGCGCTGGTGACGAAGCCGGCCACGGCTCCGACCCCGCCCAACTGGAAATCGGGCGGGTATATCGAGCGTCTGCCCAAGGACCCCTGGGGCAACCCCTACCAGTTGCTGAATCCGGGGGTGCACGGCGAGATCGACGTTTTCAGCTACGGCGCCGACGGAGCGCCCGGCGGCGAAGGCTACGATGCCGACATCGGCTCCTGGAACCTTTAGGCGCGGCAGGCTCTGTCGCCGCGCGCAGGGCTTCACGCTCATCGAGATGCTCGTGGTCCTGATGATCATGGGGCTCCTGGTTGGGCTGGTGAGCGTCGTGGTGCAGCCGGACGATCGCGCCGTGCTTCGCCTGGAGGCGGAGCGCCTGTCGCTGCTGCTGGACTCCGCTGCCACGGAGGCGCAGCTCACGGGGACAGCGATCGCCTGGACGGCCGATGAATCAGGCTACCGCTTCTGGCGCTCCGGCGAGCGCGAGGGTGCCGACTGGGCCGAAATCCGCGATAGCGACCTGCTGCGGGCGCGCACGCTGCCGCAGGGCATGGCGGTTTCCGGCCTGCGGGTTGAAAACATGCGGCCGCAGGGCGCCATGCGACTGGAGTTTTTCCCGCAGGGTTCGTCGCTGGCATTCACGATCAACCTGTCCCTGGGCGCAGAGCGCTATGCAATCGTAGGATCTCCGGTCGGGGACGTGCGCGTCGCGCCGGGCGACGGACAGAGCGCTGGCGAAGTTGCGCTGCGCTAGGCGAACGGGGTTCACGCTGATCGAGGTGCTGGTCGCGCTGGCCATCGTCTCGATCGCGCTCATGTCCGCGCTGGGTGCCGCCGGACAGGGCACCAACAACGTGGGCGAGCTGCGCTCGCGCCTGCTCGCCACCTGGGTCGCAGAAAATCGCCTGGCGGAGCATCGCGCGCGCGCCGACTGGCTGCCGCTCGGCTTGCAGCGCGGCACCGCAAGCGAAGGCGGATTCGAATTCAACTGGCTCGAGGAAGTGATCGCCACGCCGAACGCCGCATTCCGCCGCGTCGATATCCGGGTGTTCGCCCCCGGCGAAGAAACGCATACCCTCGCGCACCTCGCCGGATTCCTCGTCAACGCTCCCGGCACGGCACGATGAGAGCCGCACCTGGCGCCGCCGCGCGCGGCTTCACGCTGATCGAGCTGCTGACGGCGTTGCTGGTGCTGTCGCTGCTGGCCCTGATGTCCTACCGCGGACTGGGTGCGGTGCTCGATGCGCGCGACCACGTCGGGCGCGAGACCGAGAAATGGCAGCGCGTGGCGGCTTTCTTCGCGCGCTTCAAGCGCGACGTCGAACTCGGATCGCCGCGTCCGGTGCGATCCGCCGCCGGCAGCGCTCCGGCCTGGCGCGGCGAGGCGGTGACGCCGGCCGGCGCGCGCCTCGAATTCAGCCGCTTCGCCTCGAATGAGGCCGTGGACGCCGCGCGTCGCGTCGGCTACCGTCTGAACGAAAAACAGGAGATCGAGTTGTGGCTGTGGCCGGGCCTCGATGTGGCACCGGACACGCTGCCCGCGCGCTACCCCGTGCTCGCCGGCGTGTCGAGCTTCGAGCTGCACTATCTCAGCCCCACCCTCGTGTGGGTCGACGCGTGGCCGGCGTCGCCGTCCGACCCGCTGCTTCCGCGGGCCGTGCGCGCGCGCATCGTGCTTGTCTCCGGCGAGGAGATCGAGCGCGTGTTCGCCCTGCAGTGATGCGAACGCTGCAGCGCGGTGTCGCCATCGTGCTCGCCATGGGCGTGGTCGCCCTTGCCGCGATCGCTGCCGCAGCCATCCTGGTGTCGCAGAGCACCTGGTCGCGTCAGACCGAACTCGTTGCCGCCCAGGTCCAGGCCCAGGCGGTGCTCCAGGCGGGCGCCGATTGGGCCCGCGCCGTGCTGAGCGACGATCTGCGCATCAGCCGGGTCGATCACCTCGGCGAGCCCTGGGCGTTGCGGCTGCCGGCGATGCAGGTCGAGAACGGCGAGCTGGTGGGGCACATCGAGGATCAGCAGGGCGTCTTCAATCTCAACAATGTGGTGACGGAAGGCAAGGTCAGCGTCGTGCAGCTCGCGCATTTCCGGCGCCTGCTGGCGATTCTGGGTTTACCCGACGAACTTGCCGACGCGCTCGCCGACTGGATCGACGAGGATGGCCAGCCGCAGCCGCGGCAGGGCGCCGAGGATGCGTACTACCTGGCCCTGGATCCGCCCTACCTCGCCGCCAATCGGCCGCTGACGGACCTGTCCGAACTCGCGCTGGTGCGCGGCTTCGACGCTGGCGTGCGTACGCGCCTGCGGCCGTACGTCACTGCGCTGCCGCGCTTCACTGCCGTCAACGTGAATACGGCCCCGCCGGAAGCGCTGGTCGCGGTGATCGAAGGACTGGAGCTGCGCGACGCCCAGGTGCTGGTTGCGCAGCGGGACCGGGTCTACTATCGCAGTGTCGATGACTTCATCAATCGGCTGCCGCGGGGAGCCGAAGCGGCTGCGAGCGACATCAGTGTGAGCAGCAATTACTTTCTTGCGACTTTGCGCGTCACCATCGGCGGCGCGCAGGCGCGCGGCGCCGCGCTGCTCGCCCGCGGCGCCAGCGGGTGGCCGGCGATCGTATGGCGAAAATACCTATGAGCCTGCTTCGAATTCTCGTTTCCCTGCGCGATGCGCCCCTGCAGTGCCAATGGGCGCTGCTCGGTGGCGAGCGCGAACCCATCGTCGGCACCGGCCCGTTGGCGCAGTTGCCGCAACGCGCGGAACGCGTCCAACTGGTGCTTCCCGCCGCCGAAGTCCTGATTACCCAGGCACGCCTTCCGCAGGCAGCCAGGCGCCGCAGCGGGTCGGTGCTGGCGTTCGCGGTCGAGGAACAGACCCTCGGCGAGCCCGATACCCACCAGGTGAGTTGGCTCGGTTCGAGTGCAGGGGCGGACGTGCTCGCGGTCGTGGACCGGCCGGGACTGACTGCATGGCGCGATGCGCTCGAAGCGGCCGGCATTCACGGCTACGAGGTTCACTGTGAAACCTTGATGCTGCCGTGGACGGCGGGGGAGTGGACTCTGGCGTGGAACGGCCGCGAGGGATTCGTGCGCACCGGCGAGTACGAAGGCACGACGACTGATTGCGGCGCAGCGGACAGTCCTCCACTGTCGCTGCGCATGATGCTCGAGGTGGCCAAGACACGCGGCGAGGCGCCTGGATCGATCGCCGTGGTGGTGACTGCGCCGGACGCGCTGCCTGAAATCGAGCCCTGGCAGCGGGCGCTCGGCGTCGCCCTGCGCCCCGCCGGCCCGTGGCACTGGCGGACTGCGCCGCCCGAGGCCGGTGTCAGCCTGGCACAAGAGCGGGCACGCTGGCGGCTTGCGCCCGGTACCCTGGCAAAGCTGCGACCGGCGGCCTGGATCGCTGGTGCGGCGCTGGCGATCCATTCTTTCGCGCTGGTCGCCGACTGGACGCGGCTTGCCATCGAACAGCGCAGCTTGCGTCAGCAGATGGAGTCGCGTTTTCGGGCCGCCTTTCCCGACGCGGTGGCGGTGGCGGACCCGGCGCTGCAGATGCGGCGCAAGCTCGCCGAGGCGCGCCACGCCGCCGGACAACCCGACGACAGCGACTTCCAGCCGATGGTGGTGAAAGTTGCCGCAGCCTTGAAGGGGGTGCCGGCCAGCGCATTGCGCGTCCTTTCCTACGAGAGCGGTCGCGTGACCCTCGAGCTTGCGGCGCTGGACGAGGCGAACGTGCGGCGCATCGTGGCGCGCCTGCTGGAGGCGGGCCTGCGGGCCGAGTCCGCCGGCGCCTCGGCGCGCGCCGGCGGCGCAACGGTGCTCCTCACGGTGCGTTTGTCATGAGAGCGCGACTGCGCAAGTTGTGGCAATCGCGCTCCCCTCGCGATCGGGTCGTGATCGCCGTGCTGGCCGCGGTCGCGGGCGCCGCAATGTACGCGTGGCTGATCGAGTCGGGAAGCCACGCTCGTACTCAGCTCGGCTCGTCGCTGTCCGTTTTGCGCACGCAGGCGGTGCGCCTCGAGCGGGATGCTGCCGAACTCGCGCGCGTGCGCGCAGCGCGCGTAGCGCCGGCCTCGAAGACCGATCTGCGCACGCAAGTGCAGGCGCAGCTCGCGACTTCGGGGCTGCTCGGCGCGCTGTTGCGCATCGACGCCGTGGATGCGAATCACGTCCAGGTGGTGTTCGGCTCGGTTGCGTTCGCCGACTGGCTCGAGTGGATTGCGGCGCTGCAGGCGCAGCAGATCCGACTCGACACCGGCCGCGTCGAGGCCTTGTCCACACCGGGCCTGGTCGGTGTCACGGCAACCCTCGCGCGCGCCCAGCCGCAGTGAGGCCGTGGCAGTTGATCGGGCTGGCAATGGGCGCTTACGCGCTTGGGCTCGTCGCCACGGCACCGGCAACGCTGCTCGACGCCGGCCTGCAGCAGGCGAGCGATGGCCGGCTGCGTCTCGCCGAAGCTCGCGGCACGCTGTGGTCGGGATCGGGCAAGATCGAAATTCGCGATGCCA
>MERE01000115.1:14901-16430 GCA_001771975.1 Betaproteobacteria bacterium RIFCSPLOWO2_02_FULL_68_150
TGCCGGCCGCGGCGTTGGCACTGGCCGTGTCCAGGCTGGCGCCGCTCGAGCTGACGGGCGAGCTGATGCTGCACGTCAACCGGCTTGCGTTCGCGCGCGGCACCGTTCAAGGCAACGCCACGCTGCAATGGCGCGCCGCCGGATCGGCGCTGACACGGGTCGCGCCGCTGGGGGACTACGAAGTGCGCGTGGAAGGCGACGGTACGTCGGTGCGGGCGTTCCTGCGCACGCTTCAGGGACCGCTGCAGCTCGATGGCGGTGGTCACTGGGCGAGCGGGCGTAACCCCGAATTCCTCGGCACCGCGCGAGTCCCGCCGCAGTACCAGCAGCAGCTGTCGCCGCTGCTGCGACTGATTGCGGTCGAGCGAGGCGACGGCAGTTTCGCGCTGCAGCTCAAGTAGCTAAAAAAGACGGGGGCGGCCGCGAGGACCTGTCAGCTCGGCACCACGTCGATCGGGCGCATCATTTCGTTGTCCTCGTGCTCGACGATGTGACAGTGCCACGCGTAGCGCCCGGGCAGATCGAACTTCGCCTTGACGCGCGTGATCTCGCCGGGATAGGCGATCACCGTGTCCTTGGCGGCGACCTCCCAGGGTTCCGGCGGGCGCGGCGCGCCATCGAACGGCTGCCGGTTGACGACCTCGAACATCACCTCGTGAATGTGAATCGGATGCGCATCGACCGTGAAATTGTGGATCTCCCACACTTCGATCGAATCCTGCAGCGGCGCCTCGGTGATCGCGTCGTCCCAGGAAGTCGGCTTGCCCGTGCCGTCCGCGTTGACCGTACCCAGCACCGCTTCCGTGGGGCCGAACGGCTCGCCAGCCGGGTCGAGCACGATCGACCCGTTCGCCGCTTCCCGGACCCTGACGGTCCCGGATTCCTCCTCGTTCAATGAAACCTGACGCGTGGCAGCGGCTGCGCCAAGCGGGACGTAGGCCGGCAGCACGAGCTGGTCCGGAGCAAGGCTGGTGTCCACCGCGGCGAGTTTGCCGACGACGAACTTGAGCACCTGCCCCGTAATCTCCGGATCCGCAAAGTCGAAATCCACGCCGGGAGTCCCACCGCCGAACGGCTCGTCGGGCGCCTCGTTGATCAGGTACAGCTGCGCGCCTTCGGCCAGGCCGGTGAAATCTACGATCACGTCGGCGCGTTCCGCCGGCGCCATGAGCAGCGTGTCGAGGCTGACAGGTGCAGGCAGAAAACCACCCTCCGCGCCGATCTGCCAGAACGGCAAAGCACTCGGGACCGGACGCACTGTCGGGTCACCGCTCGCCAGACGCAGAATCAGGAAGCGGGAATTGCAGCCATTCAATATGCGGAAGCGATAACGCCGCGGCTCGACCGCCAGCATCGGCCACGTGCGGCCGTTGACCAACATCGCCTCGCCGAAGAATTCGGGATTCCAGATCGGGGCCACGTCGCTCGCGCCGGTCGTTGTGCCATCCGCGTAGCGCACCGGATCAGGCTGAAAAGGAATCTGCAGTTGCTCGCGCTTCAGGCCCTCGAAAAACGCGCGGTTGTCCGGA
>MERE01000115.1:16440-23623 GCA_001771975.1 Betaproteobacteria bacterium RIFCSPLOWO2_02_FULL_68_150
GGCCGGGCCGGGCAAGCCCGCCGCCAAGTCCTGGGGTCCGCCCCGCAGCAGGTAGAAACCGGCGGGACCGGCGTAAACGTTCAGCCGCGTCATGCCCAACGTGTGATCGTGATACCACAGCGTCGCGGCGCGCTGACTGTTCTGATACTGAAAAACCGCCGTGCCCGGTTCCCAATCGATGCCCCACTTCTGCTTGAAGAGGTCCTTGAATTTCGTGTACCAGGATCCGGTCGTCGCGTAGCCGGCCGGAATGTCGGAAGCCGCAGGCAAGTACCACGCTTCGGCGTAGCCGTCGCTTTCCTGCGCCGAATGCGCGCCGTGAACGTGCACGACCATCGGCACCGGGCCAGTGTACGGCCGCAGGTCCATGCCGTCATGATCGCGCAGGGTCTCACCCCCCGGGGGATTGGCCCAGTGCAAGGTCTGATCTACTGCGAGCAGGTGCGGCAGGTAATGGCCGTCGGCGCCGACGAGCCCGTTGATCCATTTCACGCGCACGGGCCGATCGGTACGCGCTTCGATCGTGAACGCCGGATAGTTGAAAGTCTCCGGGCGGTTGTATGCACCATAGCTCCAGACGGTGGTCTTGGGCATGTCTGGCGGCAACACTTGCTGCTCGAACTGGCGCAGCGCGATTTCGTAGTGGTCGACCTCCGCGCCGCCGCCGGCTGCCTGCGGCATCGCCGGGGGAATGACGAGCGCAGCCTGATATTTGGCAATCGACTTGGCATCGAGACTTGCGGGTGGAGCCGGGGGCGCCGACGTGTCCGAGTCCAAGGACCCGCAACTCGTCAGCACCAGGTTGGCAACGCCTGCGGCATTCAGCTTGAGAAATACACGTCGAGTGATCATGTGTCCTCCCCGTTCGTGCCACGTTATTCCGGGGGAATTGCATGCGTATTGACTGATGTCAGTGAAGTGACCGAGTGACCGAAGCCCGAGCGACTGCCTCGGTACTCGAATGTCTGCCTGCTTCATCTTTGCGTTTCGTCAATGTGGGTGGGCGCTGATCGCGTTGAAAAAAACATTGGCAATTCGGCGTTTGTAGACGGGGCAGGTCTGGAGCGGTTTGACGGTCCCCTTGACGCAGACGAATCCGGTCGGGGGGATGAAGCGTTGGGCCGCAGGAGGGGATGCGATCATGAAAAATTCGCCTTCCCTGATCGTCGTAGCAGCAGCCTTATGCCTTGCCGCGGTTGGTTTCGTGGGCGCACAAGTGTTGGTTGTGCCCACCGAAATCCAGTTGCCGGGTACGCAGCCTGGGCAGGTCAGCAACCTGGAGACCCCCGACAAGTGCGACAACTGCCACGGCGGTTACAACCGCGCCGTGGAACCTGTCTTCAACTGGCGCGGGGCATGATGGCGAACGCCGGCCGCGACCCGATCTTCTGCTTCATACGGATCGATGCATGCGACTGAACCGATTTTTTTGACGGCGATCAAGCATAGGCGCGGAACCCGGTGCAAGCTGAAAACAATGGCCGGAGAATGACTTTGGGGTAGGAGGGTATCCGAGAGGCCACCTGGCTTCGACGGAGTCGAAACCGCGCTGGTTGCGTGCGCCGCTCATCCCTCCCAGGCACCGCCGCCGGCGTTCCCCTGCTCTGGCGCAAGGCAAAGGAGGGGCCGTTGGCTCTCGTTCAACGCACCGCGCGGCCCAGCGACAACCTCGCGGGATACTTCGCGGGTGGCGAAGCGTCGCGCCTCGCGCTGTCCGATGGCTCGCGCGTCGGCGTGATCGGCGGCGGGCCGGCAGGAACGTTCTTCACCCATTTCCTGCTGCGCCTGGCCGCGGCGGTCGATCTGGATGTCGCGGTGGACATCTACGAACCGCGCAACTTCGCCTACCAGGGTCCCGCGGGCTGCAATCACTGCGGCGGCATCGTTTCCGAATCGCTGGTGCAATTGCTCGCGACCGAAGGCATCAACCTGCCGCCGTCGATCGTGCGGCGGGGAATCGAATCCTACGTGCTGCACATGGATATCGGCAATGTCCGCATCGAAACCCCATTGCATGAAAAACGCATCGCGGCCGTTTTCCGCGGCAACGGACCGCGCGTTTCGGAACCCATTGGCGCCTCCGGAAGCTTCGATGGCTACCTGCTAGAACTGGCCGCATCGTCCGGCGCCAAGGTAGTGCGCAAGCTGGTGAACGAGATCTCGTGGGACGGCGGCCGGCCGCAGGTGACCAGTTCCGATGGCGCAACCGCCACCTATGACCTGCTCGCCGTGGCCGCCGGCGTCAACAGCCAGGCACTGCAGCTGTTTGGCGAGGTCGCTCCGCAATACCACTCGCCCAAGACGCTCAAGACGTTCATCTGTGAATTCAAGCTGTCGCCGGAGGCGCTCGACAGGCACATCGGGCCTTCGATGCACGTGTTTCTGCTCGACATTCCGCGCCTCGAATTCGCGGCACTCATTCCCAAGGGCGAATTCCTGACACTCTGCCTTCTCGGGCACGATGTCGACAATGCGCTGATCGATACGTTTCTCAGTGCTCCCGAAGTCAAGGCCTGTTTTCCCGATGGCGCCGTGCCGAGCCCCGTTTGCCATTGCTTTCCGCGAGTCAACGTCGTGGCCGCGGCGCGGCCGTACGGCGACCGCATCGTCTGGATCGGCGACTCGGGCGTGGCGCGCCTGTACAAGGACGGCATCGGTTCGGCTTATCGTGTCGCCAAGGCGGCGGCAAAGACGGTGGTTCATCATGGCGTCGCGGATGAAGATTTCCGTCGGCATTTCTGGCCGGCGTGCAAGCGCATCGACAACGACAATTCCATCGCCAAGGTGATTTTCGCGGTGAGCGGCCTGATCCAGAAGCTGCGCTTCCTGCGGCGCGGAGTCCTGCGCATGACCGCAAACGAGCAGCGCCGGCAGGCAAGACGGCGGCACATGAGCACCGTGCTGTGGGACTTGTTCACGGGCAGCGCGCCGTACCGGGAAGTGCTGTCGCGGAGCTTTCATCCCGAGTTTCCAGCGATGCTGTGCTGGAACCTGATCGCCGGCAACGCAGTGCGCGCCCGGCGCAATGGCAGCGAGGAACCCTCTCATGAGTAACGGCCTGGGCCAGTGGTATTCCAAGGGGCACGTCGTCGTCCGGCAGGGCGAATACGGCGAGCACATCTACGCGGTGCAGGAGGGCGAGCTCGAGGTGGTCAAGGAGCGCAAGGGCGGCGGCGAGATCCAGGTCGCGGTACTGCGCAGCGGCGATATTTTCGGCGAGATGGCGATCCTGCAGAAGGAGGTGCGCTCGGCAACCGTGCGCACGCTCACCGAGGCGCGGCTTCTCACGATCGACAAGAAGACGTTCATGAGCCGCGTCCACGAGGACCCGTCGCTCGCGTTCAACATCGTGCGCATGATGGCGCAGCGGATTCGCTCGCTCAATGCGAAATTGGGCGAGCGGCGCGCCCGCGTCGAGCGCCGCCGCGTCGAACGGCGCGCCGACAGGCAGCGCAGGCAGGGTCCGCGCCGCTCGGGCCAATGAAAATCGCAGCGTGAAAACGGCTTCGTTCGAACGGGTCCTCGCCAGGCCGAAGCAGTCGGAGCGACTGCCACCGTGCGGCGCGGGCTGCGCGACGGGCGCCGATATTCGCGGCTGGATCGGCGTGATCGCACAGCGCCGCAAACTCGGCCTGTGGAATGCCGAAGCCTTTTCCAGGGCCTGGCGCATGGTGACGGAAGTAAACCCGTTCCCGGCCACGCTGGGCCGCATCTGTCCGCATCCGTGCGAGGCGGGATGCAACCGTGCCGGCAAGGATGGCGCAGTTGCGATCAACGCGCTCGAGCGCTTCTTGGGCGACTGGGGGCTGCGCCAGCGCCTTGGCCTGCAGCGGCTCGAGGAGGACCCAAAGCCGGAATCGATCGGCGTGATCGGCGCGGGACCGGCCGGGTTGTCGTTCGCTTACCAGATGGCGAGACGCGGCTATCGCGTCACGGTTTACGAGAGGAACGCGAAACCCGGCGGCATGCTGCAGTACGGGATTCCCGAATATCGCCTGCCTGAAGACATTCTCGCCGCCGAGGTCGGGAGGATTCTGGCGCTTGGCGTCGAACTCAAGCTGGGAACCGGGATCGGCCGCGAAGTGTCGGTGGCGGAACTCAAGGCGCAACACGACATCCTCTTTCTCGGTATCGGCGCCCTGCGCGCCCGCATGCTCGACATCCCAGGCGAGGTTGGCGGCAGCGTCTGGACCGGAACCGAATATCTCGCGAGCATCAACCGGGGCGAGCCGCCCGCCCTCGGCGCGGAGGTGATTGTCGTTGGCGGTGGCAACACTGCCATCGACGCCGCGCGCAGCGCGCGCCGAAGCGGTGCCCGCGTCACGCTGCTTTACCGGCGCACGCGGCAGGAGATGCCCGCCATTGCCGCGGAAGTCGAGGACGCGCTGGCCGAAGGAGTCACGCTCACCTTTCTCGCTGCACCGGTGCGCGTCGACCGTATGGGTACCGAAGTCAGCTCGATCGTCGTGCAGCAGATGCTGCTCGGAGAGCCCGACGCCTCCGGCCGTCGCAGGCCGGTGCCCGTGGTCGGATCGGAATACCAGTTGCCGGCGAGCGCGCTCATCGCAGCGGTCTCGCAGGAACCGGACTGGGAGGGACTCGAGGAACTCGCCCCGGGGGCGAACTGGATCCAGAGCGCGCAGCACGGGCGAATCGATGACGCGCTGTGGGCCGGTGGCGACGCGCTCGGCTTGGGAATCGCCGGTCTGGCCATCGCGAATGGGTGCCGTGCGGCAGAGGCGCTGCACGCTCAGCTGCGAAAACGCGAGCAACCTGTCTCGCGGGCGCGCGCCGCGATCGCGGGAAACGCGATCAAGTCGAATTTCTACTCCGATCTCCCGCGCGCCGTCGCTCCGGAGGTTTCCGTATCCGATCGGCTGGCGGCACCTGGGGTCGAGGTGCGCGGCACGATCAGCGAAGCGCAGTTTCTGAAGGAAGTCGAGCGTTGCTTTTCCTGCGGCCTGTGCTTCGGCTGCGAGCAGTGCTTCATGTATTGCAACGGCGGCGGCTTCTCGCGCCTTGAGGAGCCGATGCCGGGGACCTACTTTGCGCTCAAACACGACGCCTGCGAAGGCTGCCGCAAGTGCATCGAGCTCTGTCCTTGCGGTTACCTCAGCGCGGAGCCGATGGGCTAGCGGCGCCGATCCTCTGCCGAAGGCGCTGCCACCGCCGTGCCACTTGCGGGCACGGCTTCGCCTTCGACGTACGCCTTGAGCGCTGCATTCATCTCGACGAATCCGGAGCGGTTGTAGCCTGCGAGCAGGCGATACATCACGGGGGCGAGCGCCCCCTTGAACACCTCACCCTGGGTCAGTTCCGTCCGGCCGGGCGCGAGTGGCCGCAGCATGAAGTAGTGATCGCCGGAAAACAGCGCCGTTGCGATCATCTTGCCGGTCCAGCGGAACTCCGACGCGGGCTGCACCACGGTCAGCATGGCGCGAAACCAGACCGGCAACGATCCTCGAGGGCGGAACAGCACGCTCAGCACGCCGCCCGGCACGAGCGGGCCCGATATCCTGCGGATGACGGGGTTCCAGCGCCGGTAGGCGGGAAAATCGCTCAGCGCCTGCCACACCCTCGCGGGTGTCGCGGCGATCTCGACCTTCGTCACGATTTCATGCACCGTCATCCCCCGCGATCGCCGCAATTCGGCGCTTCAAGACCGCCGCATCGCGCTCGATGAGTTCGAAGCGCTGCGGCCGCGCCTCCAGCCCATCGAATCCCGGCGGCCGTTCCGGCTCGCGGCCCAGCGCCTCGCGGATCGTTTCCGCGAACTTGGCCGGCAGGGCGGTTTCCAGGCAGATCAACGGCACCCCCGGCTCGCGGTGCTCGAGTCCCACCTTGATCCCGTCCGCCGTGTGGGGATCGACCAGCACGCCGTGGCGTTCGTACGCCTGCCGGATGGTGGCCAGGCGGTCGCCATGCGTGCTCATGCCGGAAGCAAAACCCGACTCGACGATGCGCTCGCGCAGCGCCGACAGATCGAACTCGCCGCTCGCTTCGAGCCCCTGCCAGAGGCTCTTGACCCTGGCGCCGTCGCGCTCCACCAGATCGAACACGTAGCGCTCGAAGTTCGACGCCCGCGAAATGTCCATCGACGGGCTGGAGGTGGCCACCGCCGATGCGCGCACGCGGTAGCGTCCGGTGCGGAAAAATTCATCGAGCACGTCGTTTTCGTTGGTGGCGAGGATCAGGCGTCGCACCGGCAGGCCCATCGCGCGCGCCACGTAGCCGGCGTAGATGTTGCCGAAATTGCCCGACGGCACGGCGAACGACACCGCCTGCGCGTCCGAGCGCGTCGCGGCAAAATAGCCCTTGAAGTAGTACACCACCTGCGCGGCGACACGCGCCCAGTTGATCGAATTCACCGCGCCGAGGCGGTAGCGCGCCTTGAACGGCGCGTCGGCGTTGACCGTCTTGACCAGGTCCTGGCAGTCGTCGAAGCTGCCTCGTACCGCCAGGTTATGGATGTTCGGGTCCTGCAGGCAGTACATCTGCGCGCGCTGGAATTCGCTCATGCGGCCGTGCGGCGAGAGCATGAACACCCGGATGCCTCGCTTGCCGCGCAGGGCGTGCTCGGCGGCCGAGCCGGTATCCCCGGAGGTGGCGCCGAGGATGTTGAGCGAGGTCCCACTCCTCGCCAGCGCGCTCGCGAAGAGTTCGCCGAGCAGCTGCATCGCCACGTCCTTGAAGGCGAGCGTGGGGCCGTTGGCAAGCCGCAGCAGGTGCAACCCCGGTTCGAGCGTGGCGAGCGGCGTGATCTGGTCGCTGCCGAAGACCTCGGCGCGGTAGGCGCGTTGGATGAGCGCCGCGAGACCCGGCACGTCGTCCATGAACGGCTGCAGCACCGCGCCGGCGAGATCCGTATAGCTCTTGCCGCGCAGCGCGCCCAGCTCGAGGCGCGGAAACGACTCCGGAACGTACAACCCGCCGTCGGGCGCGAGACCTTCGAGCAGGGTGTCGCCGAAGCGGCGCGGCGGCGCCGCGCCGCGCGTCGAGACGTAGCGCACTACAGCAGCTCTTCCAGCCGGATGCGCGTCACCCTGCCCACCACGGTCGCGAGGCTTTCGATGCGCCGGATCGCGGCGTCGACGTTCTTCTCCACCGCGAGGTGGGTGAGCATCACGATGTCGACGCGGCTTTCGCCCTCGCCGGGCTCCTTCTGCACCATGGCGTCGATCGA
>MERE01000116.1:0-2795 GCA_001771975.1 Betaproteobacteria bacterium RIFCSPLOWO2_02_FULL_68_150
TTGTTGGCGCGGTAGAGGCTCTCGAACAGCGTCACCTCGCGCAGCATGCGCCAGACCACGCCGCCGCGCGTCATGGGCGCCGGCGTGGTCGGGATCTTGAGCGGCACCGGGATGCGCGCGTACTGCGCGATCTTCAGCGCCACGCCGACGACGAGGATCGCCGTCGCGGCGTAGAAGAGGGCCGCGTAGACGACCGTCAGCGCAGACATGAAGAAATGGGGCGAGACCCCATTTTTCAGTTCAGACGCACCCGGTCGGTTTCGGCAGCCCCGCGATCTTGCAGGCCTGCTTGGCCGGGCCGTACGGGAACAGCTCATACAGGTACTTGCTGTTGCCCTTGTCCGCGCCGAGCTTCTTGCCGATCGCCTTGGTGAGCACGCGTACCGCCGGCGCGATCTGGTACTCGTTGTAGTACTCGCGCAGGAAGTTGACGACCTCCCAGTGGTTCGGACCCATCTCCACGTTTTCCACTTTCGCGATCTCGTTCGCGATGTCCTCGCTCCAGTCGCTGAGGTTGGTGAGATAGCCTTCCTCGTCCGTCTCGATGGTATTGCCGCCTACGGTGAGTGCCATGCCCTTCTCCTTGCAGTTTGCTTGCGTTCAAAGCCAGGACTGGCTCGTCCGGTGCTCTGCCACCAGGTCGACGAACCCGCCGAAATCCACCACCTGCACCCCTTCGATCACGTTGGCCTGCATGCCGCGCGCCTCGAGATCCGGGCCGAGCGCGTATACCGGCAGCTCCTCGAGCGCCTTGCGGATCGCGCCTTCGACCAGGTTGCCGCGCGTGGCGCCGTAGACCGCGTCTTCGGTCAGCAGCACGGCGCCGCCCTTCTGCGCGTGCCCGAGGCAGCTCGCCAGGCTGTTGCGTTCGTAGGGCGACTTGTTGACGATATGCAGCATGCGCGGTCCTCAGAAGCCGATGATCACGTCTTGCTGTTCCATGAGCTGCCCCATCTCCCGGGCGCTGACCACCTGCACCGGCACCAGCAGCTGGTCCTCGCGGATGCCGCGCGCCTCGAGCGCCTCGCGCTCGACGTAGAGCTTCTCGACGTCGTAGCCCTCGAGCGCGCGGTAGGTCGGCGAGAAGTTCTTCACTTCCAGCCCCTTGGTCTGCTGTCCCTTCACCAGCTGGTAGACGCCGTCGTCGAGGAACGCGAGGCTCACGTCCTGGTCGAACGCCGCGCTGATCAGCACCACCTCGAGGCCTTCCAGCGCGTAGATCGTGCCGTAGGGCGCCTTGCGGTTGACGAACATGAACTTCTTGCGGACGCCGCCGCCCGCTTCCAGCCCGATCTCGTCGCGCGTTTCGGTCATCAGCGCCCCTTCAGTCGCCAAACACCACCAGGCGGTCGGCCTCGATGCCCGACTCGACCAGCTGTCCCAGCCCGGAAATGCGAAAACCCGGCGCGAGGTTGTCTTCCACCAGCCCGCGGCGCAGGCCCGCCGCGACGCACACCACCAGGTCGACGCCGCTTTCCTGCGCCAGCTTCGACCAGCGGTTGACGATATGGCGGTCGTCCTGCGGCGGCTCGGTGAGCTTGCTCGCGTTGTTGACGCCGTCGTTGTAGAAGAACACGCGCTGGACGCGGTGCCCTTTCGCCAGCGCCGCGCGCGCGAACTGGTACGCCGTGTCGGCCGCCTGGTGGTTGTACGGACCCTCGTTGATGAGCAAGCCGAAGTTCATCGCGCGCCTCGGAGGGGGTAACGGGGGAACCGCACGGTGTCCCTGTTCCTAGAACCGGATATGGGTCGAAGCGTTCAGCGTGCGCCGCGCGCCGCGCCAGTCGTCGATGTGATACTTGGTGAACGGCAGCCCCGTCTTCTCGAAGAAGCGCGCCCAGCCGATGCGCTCGATCCAGTCGATCATGCGCTCCCAGGAACGCGCGTCGGCCTTGTAGACGCCGAGGATCTTCTTCACCACCGCGCCGACCTCGGGCCAGCGCGGCGCGTTGTTCGGCAGCCCGGAGGCGACCAGCTTGTGGAACGTAGGCTTGCTGCGCGCATTCGAGTTCTTGCCGCCGACCCAGATGGCGATCTTGGTGTGCTCGGGGTCGTTGATCTGCATCGGCGGGCAGGGCGGATAGCAGGCGCCGCAGCACATGCACTTCTTCTCGTCGATTTCGAGCGACGGTTTGCCGTTGACCAGGGCCGGGCGGATCGCGGCCACCGGGCAGCGCGCCACCACCGCCGGCCGCTCGCACACGTTGGCCACCAGGTCGTGGTTGATCTTCGGCGGCTTGGTGTGCTGCACGATGATCGCGATGTCGGCCTGGCCGCCGCAATTGATCTCGCAGCAGGAGGTCGAGAGCTTGACGCGATTCGGCATGTCGTGGCGGATGAACTCCTCGTAGAGATCGTCCATCAGCGCCTTCACCACGCCGGAGGCGTCGGTCCCCGGAATGTCGCAATGCAGCCAGCCCTGGGTGTGCGAGATCATCGATACCGAGTTGGCCGTGCCGCCCACCGGAAAGCCCGCGTCGGTCAGCGCCTTGACGAGCGGCTCGACCCTGGCCTTGTCGGCCACCATGTACTCGATATTGGAACGCGTGGTGAAGCGCACATGGCCGTCGGCGTACTGGTCGGCGATGTCACAGAGCGTGCGGATGGTGTAGACGTCCATCTGGCGCTGGGTGCCGGCTTTCACGGTCCAGATCTCTTCGCCGTTCTTCGCGCGGTGCATGAGCACGCCGGGCCGCGGGTGGTCGTGGTAGATCCACTGGCCGTAGTTCTTGCGCATCAGCGGGTGCATCAGCGGCATCGGGTCCGGCGCGCCGGTTTCGATCGGGGCTCTTTGC
>MERE01000116.1:2804-9382 GCA_001771975.1 Betaproteobacteria bacterium RIFCSPLOWO2_02_FULL_68_150
ACTTGGCCGCTTCCTCGTCCCAGCCGTCGGTGCGCACGTAGGGGTTGTTGCGCGGCTCGCTGATCATGTTCGGGTCGACCTCGAGGCCGAGTGCGTCGAGGAAGTTCACCAGCCCGATGCGGTCGACGGTTTCGCCGATGCGCTCGTGCTCGAGCGCATTTTCGGCGAAGAAGTCGAGCACGTTGCGCGCCAGCTCCTTCAGCTTCTCGAAGTCCTCGTCGCTCTCGAGCTTCATGAAGGGCACGATCACGGTCCCCAGGGAGGCGCCGATCTTGAGCACGCCCTTGCCGCCCACCAGGATGGAAACGCCGCGCTCCTTGCCCGGCAGGAGTCCGCCGCGGATCACGTTCAGGCAGTGCGTGCAGCGCACGCAGTCCTTGTTGTCGATCACCAGGCGCGTCTCGTCGTCCAGCTCGGCCACCGAGTGGTGCGCCTGCGCCTTGACCTCGCCCTTCTTCATCACCTGGATCGCCTTGGTCGGGCAGCGCGTGACGACGTCGTTCACCAGGTCGGTCATGCCGTGCGCCTTGAAGTAGGCACGGGCATATTCGTGGTTCACCTGCATGTTGTCGCGCCAGGTACCGATGGTCGCGAAATCGGAGCGCTGGATGGCGTTGACGCAGTCGTTCGGGCAGCCCGAGAACTTGAACTTGAACTTGTAGGGCAGCGCCGGCCGATGCATCTCGTCGAGGTTGGAGTTGATCACCTCGCGCAGCGCGCGCTGCTCGTCGTAGCACGACAGCTCGCAGCGCGCCGCGCCGACGCAGGACATCGAGGTGCGCAGCGCAGGGCCCGCGCCGCCGAGGTCGAAGCCGTTTGCGTTGAATTCGTCGAACGCGCTCTGCACCTTGTCGGTGCGCGCCCCCTGGAACATGATGTCGCCGGACTGGCCGTGGAACGCGATCAGCCCCGAGCCGTGCTTCTCCCAGATGTCGCACAGCTTGCGCAGCGTCCTGGTGTCGTAATGCATGCCGGCGGGCGGCTGCACGCGCAGCGTGTGGAACTCGGCGGCATCGGGATAAACGGGCTTGTCGTTCTCGTCCTTCAGCTCGGTGAAGCGCGGGATCACGCCGCCGCCGTAGCCGAACACGCCGACCGTGCCGCCCTTCCAGTAGCCCTTCTTGGTGCGGTACGAGGTCTCGAGCTGGCCGAGCAGATCGACCATCATGTCGTTGTCCTTGGCGAGGCGCTTCAGGCCGGTGACGAAACTGGGCCAGGGACCCGACTCGAGCTGGTCGAGCAAAGGCGTGTCGTGGGGTTTCTTCGCCATGGTTCCTCCTCCGTGATCGAGAACTTCGACCCTGTGGACTGTAGCGGTGTGCGAGCGACTCCGTAATCATCCCTGCGGGTATCCGGTATAACCCTGATGGGGTATACGAGCTTCGCCCACCGGGGAATTGGCACGCCCGGCAAGCGCGGTTTCAATGCCTGCGTGGCCGCGCTGACGCCCCTCGCCAGTATTACGGTGCCACTCGGCGGGCAACTGCTCGATCTGCAGGAGGTCGTGCATGCCGCGGGTGCGATGCCGCTGCTGCGCGTGCGCATCCGCGAGGGCAAGCGCTTCACGGTGTTGGACATCGACCCGGCCTCGGCACGCAGCTGGGGCGAAGCCATGGTGGCGTGGGCCGAGCGGCAGCCCGGCTGATCGCCGTGGGTCCGCCTTCCGATCCGGGCTATGTCGATCTCGCCTTCGCGGTCACCGGCGGGACGTTGCCGCGCGATCATTCGCTTGCGCTCTGGGACGCGCTCGTGCAGGCCGCGCCCGCTCTGGCCGCAGACGAGACGCTCGCGATTCTGCCGGTACGCGCCGCCGCCCGCGGCGATGGCAGGCTGGTGCTGCAACGCCGCAGCCGGTTGCTGATGCGACTCGCCGAACCGGGGGTCGACGCCGCGCTCGCCCTGAGCGGGCGTCAAATCGAAATCGCCGGTGCGCGGGTCGCTCTGGGTGCTGCCAAGACGCGGTCCCTATCGCCGCACGCCACGCTTTACGCGCACCGCGTCGCCGCGGAGCACGACGACGAGTCGGAATTCGTGCGCCAGGCAACGCGCGACCTCGATCGGCTGGGCGTGCGCGCCGAGTTCATCGTCGGCAAGCGCACGCTCTCGCGCGGCCCGCTGGGGGAACTCGCCGGGTTCAGCCTGATGCTCGCGGAGCTGACGCCGCGCCAGTCGCTGGCGCTGCAGGCGAGCGGCCTGGGTGCGCACCGCCGGCTGGGATTCGGCATTTTCGTAGGACACAAGTAAGGGAAATCGCCATGGGCTATGTGATCGAAGGCAGCGAGCACGGAACAGACGAGGAGGGGTTTCTGCTCGAACCGAACTATTCCGACGAAGCCGTCGGCGTCATCGCCGCCGCTGAAGGGATCGCGCTCACCGATGCGCACTGGGCAGTGATCCGCTACCTGCGCGACGAGTACCGCGAGCGCGGCCAGACGCCGAATTTCCGCAGTCTGCTCAAGGGCATCGCGGAAAGCGTGCATCCCGGCGCCGACAGCAAATACCTGTACGATCTGTTTCCGGCCGGGCCGGCGCGGCAGGCGGCGAAAATCGCCGGTCTGCCCAAACCGTTCGGCAAGGGAGGATACTGACATGGGCGCTGCACCTGTTGAGGCCCGCATGAACGCCAAGCCCACCGTCACCCTCGACCTCACCGGCCTCACCTGCCCGGCGCCGCTGCTCGGCGCGAAGCGCGTGCTCGACGATCTCGATCCGGGTCAGGTGCTGCTGCTGGTGTCGGATTGCCCCGGCACCTTCGACGACATCTCGGCGTGGGTGAAGCTGACCGACCACGAGCTGCTGGCGACCGAGAAGGGCCAGGGCCGGCGCACCCAATACTACTTGCGCAAAGGGCATTTGGCGCCGCCCGTGGCGAATGTGACGCTCGACATCCGCGGCGTCTCCTGCCCGGGACCGATCCTGGAGGCGAAAAAGCTCCTGGACGGCATGAACGCGGGGGAGGTGCTGCACCTGATTTCGAGTTGCCCCGGCACGCCCGACGACGTGCGCGCCTGGACGCGCACCACGGGGCTGGAGCTGGTCGCGATGCGCGAGACGGCGCGCCACGTGTACGAATTTTTCGTGCGCAAGAAGTAGCGGCGGCGAACCGGATCATGCATGCATCCGAACAACACGCCGTTTCGCGAGTCCATCCAACGCGGTGCGTTCTTTGTATTCCCCGCCCTGCCGAGTTGCTGCAGGCGCGCTTGATCGGCCGTTGAGCATGGCCCTGCGCCTCAAGACGGTCTGGTTCAAGAACGCGGGCGGCCGCTCGTCGGCGGAACTCGCCAGCGTACTCGCGTCCACGATCTGGCGCCTGGCCGACGAGGCGGTGACCAACCTGTCGAAGTTCGACTGCGACATCGTGACCCCGGAGCGCGGCGTGCGCATCCTCGGCGAGCTGGCGGCGTTCCTGCTGCACATGAGCGACCGCATGCTCTACGGGCGCGTGCCGGAAGCGGAGCGCGCGAATCTCGTGCAGGCCACGGGCCGCCGCCTCGCCGAACTGGTCGAAGAGAACATCCGCAAGCTGGGCGCCGACGACGACTTCGACTATCGCGCCAACTTCATCGACTTCATCAACCGGCGCAGCGCCGATTACGCCACTTTCGATTGCACGCCCGAGCAGCCGAGCTTCCCGCTGCTGCGCTACCTCGGTCTCGCGGTGCGCGAATTGATGCTCGAGTCCGACCGGCCGTGGGTCGCCGACCAGATCATGGACATCCAGGCGCCCGAGGCGCTCGGCATGCTGAAGAAGACCGTGGACGGAGTGCTTGCGCCGGCGCAAGAGGCGCCGCGGCGCCGCACGGTAGCCGGCGATTGAAAGGAGCACGACCATGACCACCGAGTTCCGTTTCGCACCCCCCGACTGGACGCCGGAGAAGGCCCGCGCCAGCGCGGCCCAGGAGGGACTTGCTCCTGGCGACGACCACTGGGAGCTGGTGCGAAGCCTGCAGGAATATTTTGCGCGGCATCCGGGTGATGTAGTCAGCCTGCGCGAGCTGCAAGATGCCCTGGAAGAGAAGTTCCACTACAAGGGCGGCATGAAGTACCTGTACACGCTGTTTCCCGGAGGCCCGATCGCGCAGGGCTGCCGTCTCGCCGGGCTCAGGCCGCCAGGCAGTGCGATCGACCGTGGATTCGGCAGCGTCAGCTGAATTCGCGCCGCTGCGCGGCGGCTATCGCGCCTGGCGCGATCGCAAGATCGCGGCTTATCCGAAGCGGGCCGAAGAGCTGGTCGTCGAGGTACGCGACCCGCGCCAGCTGAGCGCCGCGGAACGTGCGGCAATCCTGGAGCGCGTGGGGCGCGCCAACATGGCGGTGTATTCCAGCGGCTGCGGCGACGACCCGGACAAGGCGATCCCGCGCGCCCTGGCGCGGCAGTTCGGCCTGCAGCGTCTGGACCCGAACTGGCTCGCCGACGACGACGGCGTCTCGAGCATCCGCGTGCGCGCGGGCGTGCCGCGCGGCGAATTCATCCCGTACACCAGCAAGCCGCTTCGCTGGCACACCGACGGCTACTACAATGCGCCGGCGCAACGCATCCGCGCGTTCGTCCTGCATTGCGTGCACGCTGCCGCTGCCGGCGGCGAGACGCAGCTGCTCGATCACGAACTGGCGTATGTGCTGCTGCGCGAGGCCAATCCCGACTGGGCGCAGGCGCTGCTGCGGCCCGGAGCGATGACCCTCCCGGCGCGCGAGCACGACGGCGAGATCGAGCGCGCCGCGCGGTCCGGCCCGGTGTTTTCGTTCGACGCCGCGGACGGATCGCTGCACATGCGCTATACCGCGCGCACGGTCAGCATCGAGTGGGCGCCGGATCCCGCGACCGCTGCGGCGGCCGGCTTTCTCGCGCAGTGGCTTGCCGACGATGCACCGTTCGCGCTGCGCCTGAAGCTCGCCCCCGGCATGGGCGTGATCTGCAACAACGTCCTGCACACGCGCAGCGCATTCCGCGACGACGCGGCCAGCCAGCGGCTTCTGTACCGCGCCCGCTACTACGACCGGATCCGGGCGCTGTAGCGTCAGCGCTCCGCGCCGCGCACCTGCAGCAGCGCCTCGCCGCGCCAGACCTGCACCCAGGCGCCACGATACGGCACTTCATGATCCGGCCGTAGATCACTGCCGGCATGGCGCTTGCGTTCCACGACGATCACCCGACCCGCCGGATGCGCCGCCACCCAGGACCCGAGTTCCGGGTTGTCGAGAATCTCGATCGGTTTCACCAGTCGCCCGGCGAAGTTGTATTGCGCGTGATACTTGCCGAGGTACGCAAGCGGCGTACCTTGGCGCTGCAGTGCCGCCAGGTGATCGGCGGTCGGACGCGGATCGGCGTAAATGGCGATCGAAGGAACGATCCCGGCGCCGATCAACACGATGCCACCCCACGTCGCGAAGGCGAGCGCGCGCATCTGCACCGTCGTAGAGCGGCCACCGAACGCGAGCAAGACCGGAAGCGCGAGCAGCGACGCAAGAATCGGCCACAGCGGCAGCGTCGACGCCCACTGCGGCAGCTCGAAGGCCGCGGGATGCGCTCGCGCGTACGCAAGCACCGCGGGAAGGACGAGGAAGCCGCACGCGGGCACGAGCATTTCCCAGCGACGCGCGGGTGCCTGCAGCCTCGCCAGCGCGTGCCCGGCGAGGAGCGCGAACGCGGGCAGCATCGGCACCAGGTATTTCGCCTGCTTGCCGCTCACCAGGGAAAATGCAGCCACGGTCAGGACCAGCCATGCTGCCGGAAAACGCGTTCCCAGGCTGTCGAGCCCGGCCGCGCGCAGCGCGCGCCAGAGCGCTGGCCATACCAACCAGGGAAACAGGATCGCCGGCAGGAGCGGCGCGTAATACCACCACGGCGCACGGTGCGCGAACGACTCGGCCACGCGGCCCGCGGTCTGACCCCAGAAGATGGCACGCCGGTAGCTCTCGCCGCCGACGAGGCCTGCGGGCAGCGCCCAGGCGAGCGCAATCATCGCCCCCAGCAGCACCGCACCGGCCAGTCGCAGATACCAGCGCGCAGGCGCGGCGCGAACCGATGTCGCCCACCAGGGCGCTGCGATTGCCACCGGCAGCACGTGCAGCAGGACCACGGGTCCCTTCGCGAGCACGCCCAAGCCGATGCCGGCGCCCAGCCACAACAGGCCCGCGCGCGCTTCGCCGCGCGCGGCGCGCACCACGCCGATCATCGCCACCAGCACGCAAAGCGCCAGGAGCAGATCGAACATCGTCAGCGTCACCATCGCCGCGAACAGCAGCGTGCCGCCCAGCACCCACGCGACCGCGGCATGGACGGCGCGTTCCCCCGGCCAGAGCAGGCGTGCCAGTTGCTGCAGGAGCGCGAGCGCGCCCAAAGCGCACAGCGGCGCAACCAGTCGCGGCCACCAGTCGTTGACCCCGAATGCCGCCCAGCCCAGATGGATCAGCCAGAACAGCAGCGGCGGCTTGTGGCTGTACGGTTCGCCGTTGATGTAGGGCACCAGGAAATCGCCGCGCAGCCACATCTCCCACGCCACGCCGACATAACGGGTCTCATCTACGGGCCACAGCGGCCGCAGCCAGATCGACGCGACCGCGAACCCGCCCCA
>MERE01000117.1 GCA_001771975.1 Betaproteobacteria bacterium RIFCSPLOWO2_02_FULL_68_150
GAACATGCGGCCGCGCTCCTGCAGCTTCCACAGCGCGTAGGCCACCGCGACGCCGTCGTCCTGCGACACCAGCACGCCGTTGCGGCGCTCGCCGATCTCGCCCTTGGGCGGCGCGTAGTCGTCGAACACGTGGCTCGCGAGTCCCGTGCCGCGCGTGAGCGTGAGGAATTCGCCCTGGAAGCCGATCAGGCCGCGCGCCGGAATGCGGTACTCGAGGCGCACGCGCCCCTTGCCGTCGGATTGCATGTCGAGCAGCTCGCCGCGCCGCCGGCCAAGCTCCTCCATCGCCGCGCCCTGGTGCGCCTCCTCGAGGTCGACCGTGAGCGCCTCAAACGGCTCATGCAGTTCGCCGTCCACGATCTTGGTGACCACGCGCGGCCGCGATACGGCGAGCTCGTAGCCCTCGCGGCGCATGTTCTCGAGCAGGATCGTCAGATGCAGCTCGCCGCGTCCGGAGACGATGAAGGTGTCGGAGTCGGTCGGATATTCGACCCGCAGCGCGACATTGCTCTTGGTCTCGCGCTCGAGGCGCTCGCGGATCTGGCGGCTGGTGACGAACTTGCCCTCGCGACCGGCGAGCGGCGAGGCGTTGACGAGGAAATTCATCGTCAGGGTCGGCTCGTCGACCTCGAGCAGCGGCAGCGCCTCCGGGTGCTCCGGATCGCACAGCGTCGCGCCGATGCCGATTTCCTCGATGCCGTTCACCAGCACGATGTCGCCCGCGAGCGCCTCCTCCACCAGGGTGCGCTGCAGGCCCTCGAAAGTGAGCACCTGGTTGACGCGCACCTTGAGCGGCGTCGCGCCGGGGCCGCTGCACAGCACCACTTCCTGCAGCGGCCTCAAGCGGCCGCGGCGGATGCGGCCGATGCCGATCTTGCCGACGTAGCTCGAATAGTCGAGCGAGCAGATCTGCAGCTGCAGCGGCGCGTCGGGGTCCTCGTCGCGCACCGGCACCTGCGCGAGGATCGCCTCGAACAGCGGCCGCATGTCGGTCCCGGTGCGCGCCGCATCGAGCGACGCCCAGCCCAGCAGCGCCGAGGCGTACACCACCGGAAAATCGAGCTGCGCCTCGCTCGCACCGAGCTTGTCGAAGAGATCAAAGGTCTGGTTCACCACCCACTCGGCGCGCGCCCCGGGGCGGTCGAGCTTGTTCACCACCACGATCGGCTTCAAGCCGAGCGCCAGCGCCTTGCGCGTGACGAAGCGCGTCTGCGGCATCGGGCCTTCGACCGCGTCCACCAGCAGCAACACGCCGTCGACCATCGAGAGTACGCGCTCGACCTCGCCGCCGAAGTCGGCATGCCCGGGCGTATCGACGATATTGATGTGCGTGCCCTGGTAGCGCACCGCGCAGTTCTTGGCGAGGATGGTGATGCCGCGCTCGCGTTCGAGGTCGTTCGAATCCATCACCCGTTCCTGCACATGCTGGTGCGCGGCGAAGGTGCCGGATTGCGCGAGCAGCTTGTCGACCAGCGTGGTCTTGCCGTGGTCGACGTGGGCGATGATCGCAATGTTGCGCAGGGCGCGGGCCATGACTCTGATTTCAGGAAAGAAAAAGGCCGCGCATTGTACGTGAAGTGGCTTGGGCCGTGTTGCGTTGCATCATTCGTGCTATCATGCGCGCTGCATTGTTTGTTCGCGTCATCCGGTTAGCGTTTCCCTTATTGCCTATCTGCCTGAACCGGTTGGAAGTGTCCCTTCCCAGGCCGAGTTCAGGAGAACATCATCAGTTCGTCATTCGAAGGACTCGGCCTGCGCGCCGAGCTGCTCCGCGCTGTCGCAGAGCAAGGCTACACCCAACCCACCCCGATTCAAGTACAGGCGATACCGGTCGTGCTGGCCGGCCGCGATTTGCTCGGCGCCGCCCAGACCGGCACCGGAAAGACGGCGGGCTTCGCGCTTCCCATCCTGGAGCGGCTCGCACAGCGACCGGGATTGGGCGCCGTGCGCGTACTGATCCTCACCCCGACGCGCGAGCTGGCTGCGCAGGTGCACGAAGATGTGCGCACCTACGGCAAGCATCTCAAGTTCCGCTCCACTCTGGTTTACGGCGGCGTCGGCATGCAGCCGCAGGTCGATGCGTTGCGGCGCGGCGTAGACGTCCTCGTCGCGACCCCGGGGCGCCTCCTCGATCACGCGCGGCAGAGAACCGTCAATCTCTCCGGCGTCGAGATCCTCGTGCTGGACGAGGCGGATCGCATGCTCGACATGGGGTTCATCCACGACATCCGCCGCGTGCTGGCACTGCTGCCCGCGAAGCGCCAGAACCTGCTGTTCTCGGCGACCTTTTCGGACGACATCCGCAAGCTTTCGGGCACGATCCTGCGTGATTCGGTCACGGTGGAAGTGGCGCCGCGCAATAAGCCGATCGAACTGGTGGCGCAGGTGGCGCATCCCGTGGCGAAGGACCGCAAGCGCGACCTGCTCGCACACCTGGTGAAAGCCGGCGACTGGCGCCAGGTGCTGGTGTTCTGCAAGACCAAGCACGGCGCGAATCGCCTGGCGACGCAGCTCGAGCGCGACGGCATCGAGGCCAACGCCATTCACGGCAACAAGAGCCAGAACGCGCGCACGCGCGCCCTCAAGAGCTTCAAAGACGGCGAGTTGCGCGTGCTGGTCGCGACCGACATCGCGGCGCGCGGCCTGGACATCGAGCAGCTGCCGCACGTGGTGAACTACGACCTGCCGCACGTCGCCGAGGATTACGTGCACCGCATCGGCCGCACCGGCCGCGCCGGCGCGTCCGGGGAGGCAGTGTCGCTCGTCTGCCCGGAGGAGCGTCCGCTGCTGGCGGCCATCGAAAGGCTGATGAACCGGCGCGTAGAGCTGCGCAAGATCGAGGGGTTCGAAGGTCCTCCGGCGCACGAGCCGAGTTCGCCGCGTCATGCGCAAGCCCATTCGCAACACCGCCCGCAGCCCCACGCGCGTGCGCAAGCGCATACGCAAGTGCATGCGCACCGGCATCCGCAACAGCCGCCGCAGGCGCGTTCACATGCGCGCCCGGCGATGCAGAAGCAGGAACACGTGCGGGCGCACCAGGAGGAAGCGCAACCGAGGATACCGGAACCCGTGCCGGGCTATCGGGCGCTCACGGCGCACGCGCCGCAGGCGCGCACGCCGGCGCTGCTCGGCGGCAACCCGCACCGCAAGCGCTGATTCATCGGCCGCGGCGCGCCTGTGCCGGCGCGGCGGGCCGATCGAGGCCGCATCAGTCTGCGGCCACCAGCAAGGCCGCCAGCATCGCCGCGAGAGCGGCCGGAATGCCGTAGCGCTCGAGCTTCGACACTGCGTCGCCGGCGATCACCTCGACCGGCACCGTGGTCAGTTCGAGCACCCTGTTGGTGACCGAGCTCTCAACCAGCCGCGTCAGTGAATTCTTGCGCGCCGTGCTCATCACGATCTGGTCGCAGCGCAAACGGCGGGCCGCGTCGGTGATGATTTTCGCCTTGTCTCCCAGCTCGATGTGCGCCGCATGGGGAATGCCGAAGTTGTTCAGCATCTGCCTGACCGGGGCCAGCGCTTTCTCGCCTTCGTCACGGTGGTAGTCGTGCCGCGCCTTCCTGCTCACGAAGCGCGCGATATGACTGCTGAACGGCGGCCGGACGTTCAGGAGGTGGATTTCCATCGCGGTATTGTTCATGAATTGGCTGATCACATGCTTCACCGCGAACTGGCAATTGCGGGAGGCATCGACCGGAATGAGGACCCTCAGCATGGCGTTTCCTCCTATCGATGGGTGCGGGACGGACGCCTGGCTCGCGCTCGGTTGAGCAATCGCGGCAGCAGGGGTGACGGGCAGCGTAGCGGGCACCCGGCGCGTTGTGGTGGCCGACCGTTTCCGGAAATAGACTTTGAGCAGTTCCATGGCGACCGGGGAGGCGAAGAAGAACGGCAGCATGAACAGCCAGTCGTCCGCGGTCAGCGGCACCGTGTCGAAGAACGGCCTGAGGAACGGCACGTACACCACCATCAGGACCAGCAGGAACGATACGCCGACCGCCCAGACCATCCAGCGGTTCGAGAACACGCCGATGGAGAAGACGCTGTGGTATTCGGACCGGGCGGTGAAGGCGCGGATGAGCTCCGAGCTGCACAGGGTAACGAAGGCGATGGTCTGGGCAGCCACCAGCTGATCCGGATAGCGCTGCAGCGCCAGGTAGAACACCGCGAGAATGGCCAGCGCGTCCACGATTCCGATCGCACCGATGCCGATCGCCATGTCCCGATTGATGACCGGCTCCTGCGGTGATCGCGGCGGGTGTTTCATGATGTCGGGGTCGCCTTTCTCCAGTCCGAGAGCGAGGGCGGGGGCGCCGTCGCTGACCAGATTCAGCCAAAGCAGCTGCACTGGCCGCAACGGGATGGGCATGCCCACCAGCATGGCGCCGAATATGATGAGGATCTCGCCGACATTGCAGGCGAGCAGGAAGTAGACGAACTTGCGGATATTGGAATAGATGATCCGCCCTTGTTCGATGGCAGCGACGATGCTGGCGAAGTTGTCGTCGGTGAGGACCATGTCGGCCGTCTGCTTGGCCACGTCCGTGCCGGTGATCCCCATGGCGACGCCGATATTCGCCCGCTTCAGGGCCGGTGCATCGTTGACGCCGTCCCCCGTCATCGCCACCACGTGGCCGCGCGCTTTCAGTGCATCGACGATCCTCGTCTTGTGTTGCGGTGAAACCCGGCAGCACACGTCGAGCTGGTCGACCTTCGCAGCCAGTGCTGCGTCGCTCAGTTTCTCGATTTCCGGCCCGGTCAGCACCAACCCACCCGGGGTCAGCAGGCCGATATCCCTGGCGATGGCCTCGGCGGTATCCTTGTAATCGCCGGTCACCATGATGCTCTTGAGGCCGGCGCCGCGGGCCACCTTCAACGCTTCGACAACTTCGGGGCGCGGCGGGTCGATCATGCCGAGCAGTCCGATGAACACGAGGTCGTTCTCCACGCTTTCGGGGTTCACGCTCGACGGAACTTGCGGCAACGGGTGACACGCCACGGCGAGCACCCTGAGCGCGCTGCGCGCCATGTCGCGGTTCTGCTCGAGGATGGCATCGCGCATGGCTTGCGTAAGGCCGACGGCCTGGCCGGACTCCAGCGTCTGGCCGCAGAGCTCGAGAATGATGTCGGGCGCGCCCTTGACGAAGGCAATCAGCGGCGCAGAGCCGAGCCCGGAGGCGAGTTCCCGCGCCTGAGCGCCGTCCACGCGGTGAAACGTCGTCATCCGCTTCCTGTCGGAATCGAAGGGAATCTCCTGAATCCGTGGCAGCGCATTTTCCAGCTCGAAACGCCGGTACCCGCTCTTCGCGGCGGCCACCACCAGGGCCCCTTCCGTGGGATCGCCGATGATCTGCCACGAGCGCTTGCCCGTCTCGTCGCTTTTCTCCTCCAGCCTCGCATCGTTGCAGAGCAATGCCCCCTGCAGCAGGAGCGTCGCGTCGGGATCGGACCGCGGATCGAATGCTTGCGTGCCGGCGAAGAACTCGCCGCTCGGGCTGTAGCCTTCCCCCGTGATGCGCAGGCGCTTGCCGCCGGCCCAAGCCTGAACCACGGTCATCTCGTTCTGCGTCAGGGTGCCCGTCTTGTCCGAACAGACCACGGTCGCGCAGCCGAGCGTTTCGACGGCGGGAAGTTTGCGGATCAGGGCGTGGTGCTTGATCATGCGCTGCATTCCCAGCGCCAGGCAGATGGTCACGATCGCCGGCAGGCCTTCGGGAACCGCGGCGATGGCGAGGCTCACCGCGGTCATGAACAGGTTGATGATGTCCTTTTTCTCTGCCTCCAGATAATTGAGGAAGCCGCTCTCCAGCGCCTCCGTGAGATGCGTGTCGCGGAACAGGCCGTAGACGAACACCAGTGCACAGATGGCCAGGCACGCCGTGCCGAGCACCTTGCCCAGGTGCTCGAGCTTTTTCTGCAGCGGCGTGTCCTCGGCCTCGAAGGACTGGATCATCTCCGCGATGAGGCCGATCTGGGTGTTCATGCCGGTACCCGTCACCAGCCCTCTGCCGCGTCCGTAGGTGATCAGCGTGCCCATGAACGCGGTGTTCTTCCGGTCACCCAGCGGTATTTCCTTGTCCAGCACCACGCCGGCGTTCTTCTCGACCGGCACCGATTCGCCGGTCAGCGAGGCTTCCTCGATCTTGAGGTTGACGCTTTCGACCAGCCGCAGATCCGCGGGCACGTAGTTGCCGGCTTCCAGGAGGACGATGTCGCCCCCGACGATCTCGCGGCCTGGCAGCGTCATCTGCTGAGCGTCGCGGATCACCTGGGCATTCGGCGCGGACATCTTCTTCAGGGCGGCGAGGGCCTGTTCCGCCTTCGATTCCTGGATCACGCCGACCACCGCGTTCAGCACGACGATGAACATGATGGCGATGGAATCGACGTACTCGCCGAGCGCGAGCGACACCAGCGCCGCGATGATCAGGATGATCACGAGGTAGTTGTTGAACTGATCCCGGAGAAGAGCCAGGAATCCCGGCCGCGGCCGCTCGGTCAGTTCATTGGCGCCGAATTTCGCCAGACGTAGCTGCGCTTCCTGCTGCGTCAAACCTCGTTCGAGATGCGTCTGCAAACCGCTCACCAGTTCGTCGATCGGTTTGCCGTGGGACTCCCGGTCTTGCATCGAAACCTCCTCTTGAGCGGCGTCGCGCGCGGGCCATTTCAGGTTCGTTCCAATCCAGTATGGGTCCCGGCGAGAAACAGGGGAATTTGAGATTTGCGATGCATTGCATTGGCAAATCGCATGGCAGCGAACGCCGCGTAATGCCTGCAATCACCATTCGTAATCAATCGTTTGCACGAGAGAGCCTTGAGGGGCGATACGCAGTCTGCTATAAGGAAATCGTGTGACCCGGCGAATGCCGGGCACCCCCTCCAAAGGGGAGTAGCTTCGGCAGCCGGTGGCTGCCGTGACGCGATCGTCAATACGGGCTTCGGCCCCGGTTGCGTCAGCATCGTTGTCAGCGTGCAAGCGAGACCTTTGCCCATCGGGTGAAGGCGTGTTTTGCGAAAGCGGCCTTCGCCCCGAGGTGAAGGCCGCTGTGCGTTGATGGCACGGCGGCATGGCAACCGATTCGAGGAGAACGGCCATGCTGCAATCAGGAATCCGACGCTTTCTCAAGCACGGAACGCTGCCCCAGTTGCGCGTTTTCGAGGCGAGCGCGAGGCTGGGCAGTCTCACCCGCGCCGCCGAGGAACTTCACATCGCCCAACCCACGGCTTCGGTGCAGATCAAGAAGCTCACCGAGACGGTCGGCCTGCAGTTGTTCGAACAGGTCGGCAGGCGTGTCTACCTCACCGACGCGGGGCAGCG
>MERE01000118.1 GCA_001771975.1 Betaproteobacteria bacterium RIFCSPLOWO2_02_FULL_68_150
AATGCCGCTTCGCATCGTGAAACGACGTACACCTAACCTGCTGTAACTTCTTGTTTATTGTCGGGATAGAAGTTCATTTCCGGCGTATTGCTGCGCGCCATTAGTATCGACTAATGTGCGTCATTATGCGTTTTCCGGTTTCGATCATTCACCTAACGGAGATCCACGATGGGCGTACGTGAGCAGGAAGTCGCGCAGCTGGCGAAAGACTGGGCCGAGCATCCGCGCTGGAACGGCATCAAGCGCGGCTACGGCGCCGAGGACGTGGTGCGCTTGCGTGGCAGCGTGAAGGTCGAGCATACGCTTGCCAAGCTGGGCTCGGAAAAGTTGTGGCGGCTGTGCAACGAACGTCCGTTCGTCAACTCGCTCGGTGCGCTCACCGGGAACCAGGCCATGCAGCAGGTCAAAGCCGGGGTACCGGCGATCTATCTCTCGGGCTGGCAGGTGGCGGCCGACGCCAACGATTCGCTTTCGATGTATCCGGACCAGTCGCTCTACGCCGTGTCGTCGGTGCCGACGGTCGTCAGGCGGATCAACAATGCGCTGGCGCGCGCCGACCAGATCCAGACCATGGAAGGCAAGGGCGATGTCGACTGGTTCGCGCCGATCGTCGCCGACGCCGAGGCCGGCTTCGGCGGCGTGCTGAACGCCTTCGAACTGATGAAGGCCATGATCGACGCGGGCGCCGCCGGCGTGCATTACGAGGACCAGCTGGCGAGCGTCAAGAAATGCGGCCACATGGGCGGCAAGGTGCTGGTCCCGACGCAGGAGCACGTGCAGAAGCTGATCGCGGCGCGACTGGCGGCGGACATCTCGGGCGTGCCTACGGTGCTGCTGGCACGCACCGACGCCGAAGCCGCCGACCTCGTTACCTCCGATATCGACGAGCGCGACCGGCCGTTCCTCACCGGTGAGCGCACCGCCGAGGGCTTCTACAAGTCGCGCAAAGGCCTCGAACAGGCGCTGGCGCGCGGTCTGGCCTACGCCGAGTACGCCGACATGGTGTGGTGCGAAACCGGAACGCCGGACCTCGCCTTCGCGCGCAAGTTCGCCGAAGGCGTGCAGAAGAAATTCCCGGGCAAGATGCTGGCGTACAACTGCTCGCCCTCGTTCAACTGGAAGCGCAACCTCGACGACGCGACGATCGCCAAGTTCCAGCGTGAACTGGGCGCCATGGGCTACCGATTCCAGTTCATCACCCTGGCCGGATTCCATGCACTCAACTACTCCATGTTCGAGCTCGCCCACGGCTACGCGCGCAACGGCATGACCGCCTTCGTGGAAATGCAGCAGAAGGAGTTCGCGGCTGCCGAGCACGGCTTCACCGCGGTCAAACACCAGCGCGAGGTCGGCACCAGCTACTTCGACGACGTCACGCAGGTGATCTCCGCCGGCAAGGCCTCGACCACCGCACTGCACGGCTCGACCGAGGACGAGCAGTTCTTCGACGAGCGCAAGCAGGCGAAGAAGGTGGCCTGAGGGGCGCGTGAAAGGCGAGCCGGCGAAAGTCCTGCCGATCCACGAGGCGCGCTCCGACCGCGCTTCGGAGGTCGCACGGACCATTCTCACCGGCTTCGATCGGCATTACCGCCTGTTTCGCGAGGCGGCGCGCGAGGCCAAGCGCCTGTTCGAGCGCGCCGACTGGGCGGCGATGAGCGAACTCGCGCGCGCGCGCATCACCATGTACGACCGGCGCGTGCAGGAGGGCGTGGAGGCGGTACTGGCGCGCTTTCCAGAGATCGAAACCGACGAGTCGCTCTGGCCGGCAATCAAGCTCGCCTACATCCCGCTGCTGCACGATCATCGTCAGCCCGAGCTGGCCGAGACCTTTTTCAATTCGGTCGCCTGCCAGGTGCTGCACCGGCGCTATTATCGCAACGAGTTCATTTTCTGGCGGCCCGCGGTCGCCACCGAGCACCTCGAAGGCGAGGAGCCGGCCTACCGCAGCTACTACCCGCGCAAGGGCGGCGCCGGCTTGCGCGCGACGCTCGCGCGCATCGTGCGCGACTTCGGCTTCGCCCTGCCGTTCGAGAACCTGCAGCGCGACCTGAAAAGCGTGGTGCACGCGCTGCGCGCCAAATTCCCGCGGCCGTCGCGCGCGCGGCCGAGCCTGCAGATCCAGGTGCTGGCGTCGCCCTTTTACCGCAACAAGGGTGCCTACATCGTCGGCAAGGCGATGAACGGGCACGTCGAGCTGCCGTTCGCGGTGCCGGTGTTGCAGAACGGCCGTCGCGAACTGTTTCTCGACACCCTGCTCACCGGCCAGGACGAGCTGCTGATCCTGTTTTCCTTCGCGCGCGCCTACTTCTTCGTCGACATGGAAGTGCCGGCGGCGTACGTCTCCTTCCTGCGCCAGCTGATGCCGCGCAAGCCGCGCGCCGAGATGTACATGACGGTGGGGCTGCACAAGCAGGGCAAGACGGTCTATTACCGCGACCTGCACTACCATCTGAACCACTCCTCGGACAACTTCGTCACCGCGCCCGGCATCAAGGGCATGGTGATGCTCGTGTTCACGCTGCCGTCGTTCCTCTACGTGTTCAAGGTGATCCGCGACCACTTCGCCCCGCCCAAGGAAATGGACCGCGCGACGGTGCAGCAGAAGTACCAGCTGGTGAAGTTCCATGACCGCGTCGGGCGGCTGGCCGATACGCTGGAGTATTCGCTCGTCGCGCTGCCGCTCGAGCGTTTCGATCCGGCGCTGCTCGAGGAGCTGAAGAGCGAGGCGGCCTCCAGCATCGAGATCGAGGGCGACCGCATCGTGCTCAAGCACGTCTACATCGAGCGCCGCATGCAGCCGCTCAACCTGTACGTGGAAGAAGCGCTCCAGGACGGCGACGAACGGCGTCTGGAGCACGCGCTGCTCGAGTACGGCGATGCCATCAAGGACCTCGCCGGCGCCAACATCTTCCCCGGCGACATGCTGCTGAAGAACTTCGGCGTCACGCGGCACGAGCGCGTCGTGTTCTACGACTACGACGAGATCTCGTACATGACCGATTGCAACTTCCGCCGCATCCCGCTGCCGCGTTCCTGGGAGGACGAGATGTCCGCCGAGCCGTACTACTCGGTCGGACCGCAGGACGTGTTTCCGGAGCAGTTCGGCAGCTTCCTGGTCTCCGACCCGCACGCGCGCGAGATCTTCCTGCGGCGCCATCGTGATCTCACGACACCGGAGTTCTGGCAGGCGAAGCAGGCGCACATCCGCGCCGGCGAGCAGGAAGACGTGTTCCCGTATCCCGAGTCGATGCGCTTCAGGCGCTAGGCGCTGCGAGCAGCGCCTCCGGCCCGCGCCGCGAACCGCTCACCGCAACGCGTTTGGCGCGGGCATGCGCGCCGGCCACGATCAGCACGTCGCGTTTCGGCACCTCGAAGCGGGCGGCGAGGAATTCGGTCAACGCCGCGTTGGCCGCGCCTTCGACGGGTCGCGCCGCGAGGCGCAGCTTGAGCCGCCCGCCGTGCAGGCCGGCGACGCCGGTGCGCGCGGCGCCCGGCTGCACGTACAGCTCGAGCAGCAGCCGGGCGCCATCGCGCCGCCACCAGCTCAGAATCCCCCCCCCGCAAGTGCGCGCAGGTGCGCCAGCGGGATCAGCAGCACCTGCAACAGGATCAGCAACACCAGCGGCGAGAGATCGACGTTGGCCAGCGCAGGCACGACGCGCCGCAGCGGCCGCAGAAACGGCCGGGTCATGGCATCGAAAATCGGCGCCACGGAGGAATAGGGATTGATCCACGACAGGACCGCCTGCACGATCACCGCGAAGGCCAGGAGGTAAACGCTGAAGCGGATCAGATCCACCAGCGCGACCGCGGCGAGCGTTGCCGCCGCAATGCCCGCTGCCGGGCCGTATGCCTGGCCGCTCAGCGCAGACAACGCCCACAGCGCACCCATCTGCGCCAACCATGCCGCGACCAGCGACGCCAGATCGAGGCCGGCAAGCGACGGCATCACGCGCCGCAACGGCCGCACCGCCCAGTTGGTCGCGGCAACGATGAATTCGCCGACCGGGTTGCGAAACGGCGCGCGCAGCCACTGCATGAGAAACCGCGCCAGCAGCAGGAACACGACCAGGCTCGCCAGCGCATCGACCAGCACCGCCCCGATCTGCGCCAACATCAGTCCCTGCCGAGCTGATCGCCCAGCTCGACGCCGCGACGACTGGCCGCCTCGAGCGCCCGGCGCAGCCGTTGCGCGAGCCGCTCCTCGTCGAACACCCGCAGCGCGGCCTCGGTGGTGCCGCCTTTCGAGGTCACGCGGGCGCGCAGTGCGGCGGCTGTCTCGCCGCTTTGCGCGGCCAGGCGGGCGGCGCCGAGAACCGTCTCCAGCGCGAGACGCGACGCGACCTCGCGCGGCAAACCCATCGCTTCGCCGGAGGCGGCGAGCTGCTCGATGAACCAGAACACGTACGCCGGGCCGCTTCCCGACAGCGCCGTGACCGGATCGAGCAAGCGCTCTTCCTCGACCCACGCGATCGCCCCGACCGCGCCGAGCACCGCTTCGGCGCGGCTGCGCTGCAGGGCGCCGACATCGGCAAGCGCATACAGCGCGCTGACCCCGCAACCGATGAGCGCGGGCATGTTAGGCATCGCGCGCACCAGCTTGCGGTGCCCGCCGAGCCAGCGCGAAATGTCGGCGAGCCGAACCCCGGCAGCGATGCTGATGACCAGTTGCTCGGGCGCGAGCGGCACGATCGGCGCCAGCGCGGCGCGCAGGTCCTGCGGCTTGACCGCCAGCACCAGCGTGTCCGCGGCCCGCGTGGCGTCGCCGGGCGCCTCGCTCGCGCGTACCCCGTGCTTCGTCAGCAGGGCTTCGCGCGCTGCCGGCAAAGGCTCGACCACCGTTATCTCCTGCACCGCAAAGCCCCTGCCGAGCAGGCCGCCGATGAGCGCCGTGGCCATGTTGCCGCCGCCGAGAAAGGCGATCGTCACGCGGCGTCCCGGGCGCTCTGACGCGCGCCGAAAATCGCGCTCCCGACGCGCACCAGCGTGGATCCCTCGGCGATCGCCGCTTCCAGATCCTCGCTCATGCCGATCGACAGCGTGTCCAGCGCCAGCCCTTCGGCGGCCAAGCGCTCGAGCAGCTCCCGCGCGACGCGAAAACGCGCCCGCTGCAGGGCGACATCGCGGGCCGGTTCGGGGATCGCCATCAGGCCCCGCAGCCGCAGCCGCGGCAATGCCGCTACCGCATGCGCCAGCTCCGGCAACTGCTGCGGCGGCGCCTTGTTGCTCTGCAGGGGGCCGATCAGATGCCACTCCAGCGGCAGGCACGCCAGCGCGTCCATCTTGCCGAGCGCCTCCTGGACGTAGTTCTCGCCGAACGCAAGCTGTCCAGCCTGATATGCTTCGTCCACGAGCGCGGCCGGGTGCGTTTTCGCCACCGCCAGCAGCCGCACCGCGCCCGGATCGCGTCCAGCGGCCCGCGCCGCCCGCTCGATGCGCGCGCTCACGGCTTGCAAATTGGCTCTGATCGCGCCCATAATTTTCGCGGCACTGCGTGAAGGATTCTAATGGATCTGACCGAACTGCTCGCTTTCGTGGTCAAGAACAAGGCCTCCGACCTGCACCTGTCGTCGGGGCTGCCCCCCATGATCCGCGTGCACGGCGACGTGCGACGCATCAACGTGCCGCCGCTCGAGCACAAGGACGTGCACGGCATGATCTACGACATCATGAACGACGGGCAGCGCAAGTTCTACGAGGAAAACCTCGAGTGCGACTTCTCGTTCGCGGTGCCGAACCTGGCGCGCTTTCGCGTCAACGCCTTCGTGCAGCAGCGCGGCGCGGCGGCGGTGATGCGCACCATCCCCTCCAAGGTGCTGACGCTCGAGGACCTGAAGTGCCCCAAGATCTTCGTCGAGATCGCCGACCAGCCGCGCGGCATCGTGCTGGTGACGGGTCCCACCGGATCGGGCAAGAGCACCACGCTCGCGGCGATGGTCAACCACATCAACGAGAACGAGCACGGCCACATCCTCACCATCGAGGATCCGATCGAGTTCGTGCACGATTCGAAGAAATGCCTCATCAACCAGCGCGAGGTCGGGCCGCACACGCTGTCGTTCTCGAACGCGCTGCGCAGCGCGCTGCGCGAGGACCCGGACGTGATCCTGGTGGGCGAGATGCGCGACCTGGAGACGATCCGCCTCGCCCTGACCGGCGCCGAGACCGGGCACCTCGTGTTCGGCACGCTGCACACCTCGAGCGCCGCCAAGACCATCGACCGCATCGTCGACGTGTTTCCCGCCGCGGAGAAGGAAATGGTGCGCGCGATGCTGTCGGAATCGATCCGTGCGGTGATCTCGCAGACCCTGCTCAAGACCAAGGACGGCTCGGGCCGGGTCGCGGCGCACGAAATCATGATCGGCACACCGGCGATCCGCAACCTGATCCGCGAGAACAAGATCGCGCAGATGTATTCCGCGATCCAGACCGGGCGCCAGATCGGCATGCAGACGCTCGACCAGAACCTGCAGGAGATGGTGCAGCGCAACCTGATTTCCTCGTCCGAGGCGCGCGGCAAAGCGATGAACAAGGACATGTTCGGCGGTTGAATCCCGCGAGGAGCCCATTATGGAACGAGAACAAGCCACGCGCTTCATGTACGACCTGCTGCGCGCGTTAGTCGCGAAGAAGGGATCCGATCTTTTCATCACCGCGAACTTCCCGCCGGCGATGAAGATCGACGGCAAGATGACCCCGGTGTCGCAGACGCCGCTCACCTCGCAGCACACTTCGATTCTGTCGCGCTCGATCATGAACGACAAGCAGGCGGCCGAGTTCGAGGCGCACAAGGAGTGCAATTTCGCCATCAGCCCGGCCGGCATCGGACGCTTTCGCGTCAACGCCTTCGTGCAGCAGGCGCAGGTCGGTGTGGTGCTGCGCGTGATCACCACCACGATCCCGAATTTCGAGGACCTGAAGCTGCCCGGAGTGCTGAAAGACGTCGCCATGACCAAGCGCGGGCTGGTGATCTTCGTCGGCGGCACCGGCTCGGGCAAGTCGACCTCGCTGGCGGCGATGGTCGGCTACCGCAACGAGAATTCGCACGGCCATATCATCACCATCGAGGATCCGGTCGAATACGTGCACCCGCACAAGAACTGCATCATCACCCAGCGCGAGGTCGGCGTCGACACCGACTCCTGGGAAGCGGCGCTCAAGAACACCCTGCGGCAGGCCCCGGATGTGATCCTGATCGGCGAGATCCGCGAGCGCGAGGTGATGGAGCACGCCATCGCCTTTGCCGAAACCGGCCACCTCTGCCTGGGAACGCTGCATGCCAACAACTCCAACCAGGCGATGGACCGGATCATCAACTTCTTCCCCGAGGAACGGCGTCCGCAGCTGCTGATGGACCTGTCGCTCAACCTGAAGGGGGTGATCTCGCAGCGCCTGCTGCCGATGAAGGAAGGCAAGGGCCGCGTCCCGGCGGTGGAGGTGCTGCTCAACACGCCGTTGATCTCGGACCTGATCTTCAAGGGCCAGGTGCACGAGATCAAGGAAATCATGAAGAAATCGAGGGAACTCGGCATGCAGACCTTCGACCAGGCGCTGTTCGACCTGCACGAGCAGGGGCGCATCAGCTACGAGGATGCGCTGCGCTTCGCCGATTCGACCAACGAGGTGCGCCTGCAGATCAAGCTGCACGGCAAGGAAGCCAAGGACAAGGACCTGTCGAAGGGCATCGAGCACCTCGACATCGTCTGACGGCGCTCAAGCCCGCCGGTGGCTGCCGGCGACGATCCTGAATTCGTACAGCCGGCACTCGAGCGCGCCGTTGAATAGCGGCACGCGGCGCGCCGGCTGCAGCCGGATCAGCTTCGCCAGGCGCAGGTCGGCGGTGAAGAAGTGACAGCGCCAGCCGGCGAAATTCTTTTTCAGTGCATCGCCCAGCTTCGGATAGAAGCGCGCCAGTTCCTCCTCGCTTCCGATGCGCTCGCCGTAGGGCGGATTGGCGAGCATCACGCCCGAGGCCGCCGGAGCGCTGCGCGCCAGGATGTCGGCGCGTTCCAGCCGCACCTGCCCCGCGAAACCTGCAGCCGACAGATTCTTCGTTGCCGCCTCGAGCGCACGCGCATCGCGGTCGCTGCCGTAAAGTTCAAGACGTGTCGACGAGCGATTTTCGCCGGCGGTGGATTTCAGCCGCTGCAGCAACTTGGCGTCGAAATTCGAGAGCTTCTC
>MERE01000119.1 GCA_001771975.1 Betaproteobacteria bacterium RIFCSPLOWO2_02_FULL_68_150
TGCCACCGCCGCGGCCGCGGGGACGGCAGCGCTCGGTTTCCCGATGATCGCCAAGGCGCAGGCGCCGATCGTGATCAAGATGCAGGGCGCGTGGGGCGCGAAGGACATCTTCAACGAGATGGCCCAGGAGTACGTGAAGCGCGTCAACGAGATGGCGGGCGGGCGGCTGCGTATCGACTTCCTCGTCACGGGCTCCGTAGTCAAGACGTTCCAGGAGATGGATGCCGTGAGCCAGGGCGTGCTCGATGCCGCTCACAACGTGCCGGTGTACTGGTACGGCAAGTCGAAGGCAGCGTCGTTGTTCGGGTCGGGCCCGATCAACGGCATGGACGCGCACGAGACGCTCGCCTGGATCTACCGCGGCGGCGGCCTGGCGCTCTACAACGAGCTGCTGCAAAAGCTGAACCTCAATGTCGTGGGCTTTTTCGCCATGCCGATGCCGACCCAGCCGCTCGGCTGGTTCAGGAAGCCGATCACGTCGGCCGCCGGACTCAAGGGACTCAAGTACCGCACGGTCGGCCTCGCCGCCGACCTGTTCCAGGAGATGGGCACCAAGGTGACGCAATTGCCGGGCGGTGAAATCATGCCGGCGCTCGAGCGCGGCGTGATCGACGCCTTCGAGTTCAACAACCCGACTTCCGACATGCGCTTCGGCGCCCAGGACGCGATCAAGAACTACATGATGGGCAGCTTCCACCAGGCGATGGAGTTCTTCGAGATCATCTTCAACAAGAAGAAGTGGGACTCGATCCCGAAGGACCTGCAGGCGATCCTTCAATACGGCGTCGAGGCGGCCAGCTCGTCCAATTTCTGGACGGGGATGGACAACTATTCCAGGGACCTGCAGGACCTGATCCACAAGCACAAGGTCAACGTCATCCGCACGCCGAAGTCGATCTTCGTGGAGCAGCTCAAGGCCTGGGACGTGCTCACCGACCGGCTCGGCAAGGCGGATCCGTTCTTTGCCAAAGTTGTGGAATCGCAGCGCGCCTTCGCCAAGCGCGTCGCCTTCTATTCCCATTTGAACGTGGCGGATTACAAGCTCGGCTTCGAGCACGTGTTCAAGACCAAGGTGTAGAACGAACCGCGGCACGAAAGTGCAGCGGCGGGAGCAGGATCTGGGGTGGCAGCCGACGCTGCCGCCCCAATTTTTGTTCGATCTGGGGTAAGGCATGATCAACCGATTCATCTACGGGGTGGACCTGCTGAGCCGGACGGTCGGGCACGCCTTCGCCTGGTGCCTTGTGGTCCTGACTCTCGGTACCACGTACGAAGTATTCGTGCGCTACGTCCTGAATGCGCCCACCAGCTGGGCGTTCGATTTCAGCTACCTGATGTACGGCGCGATGTTCTTCATGGCCGGCGCTTACACGCTTTCGCGCGGCGGCCACGTGCGCGCCGACATGTTTTACCGTATGTGGCAGCCGCGCACGCAGGCGAAGGTCGAGCTGGTGCTCTACGTCCTGTTCTTCTTCCCGGGGGTGCTCGCGCTTGTTTTCTCCGGTTGGAGCTACGGCTACACTTCGATGAAGATTCTCGAGTCGAGCGTCAATAGTCCGGCGGGCGTGCCGATCTGGCCGCTCAAGATGCTGATCCCGTTTGGTGCCGGGCTGCTCGCACTGCAAGGTGTGGCCGAGGTTCTGCGCTGCATCCAGTGCATGCGCGACAACGACTGGCCGACGCGGCTGCACGATGTGGAAGAGCTCGAGAAGCAGATCCTGGAGGAGCACGCGAGGAAGGCCGCCGAGGAAGCTGCGCAAGGGGCAGCGCGATGATCGATCCGGGAATGGTCGCGCTGGTGATGCTGGGGATCCTGGTCGCAACCATCATGATCGGGTTTCCGGTCGCGTTCACGCTGATGGCACTGGGGGTGGGGTTCGGCTACTACGCCTATTTTCAGCCCGATCAGGCGTTTTTCGACAACCGCGTCTTCTACCTCCTCACGCAAAATACCTTTACCACCATGAACAACGACGTTCTGGTGGCGATCCCGCTGTTCTTGCTGATGGGCTACATGGTCGAGCGCTCCAACCTGCTCGACAAGCTGTTCTTCAGCGTGCAGCTCGCGCTCAAGCGCGTGCCCGGCTCGCTCGCCGTGGCGACGCTCTTGACCTGCGCGCTATTCGCTACCGCCACCGGGATCGTAGGCGCGGTAGTGACGCTGATGGGACTGCTTGCTTTTCCGCAGATGCTCAAGGCGGGCTACGACGTCAGGCTCGCCTCGGGCGTGATCTGCGCGGGCGGCTGCCTGGGCATCCTGATCCCGCCCTCGATCATGCTGATCGTCTACGCCGCCATGGCCGGCATGTCGGTGATCCAGCTTTACGCTGCCGCGATCATTCCCGGCTTCCTGCTCGCCGGCATGTATTGCGTGTACGTCATGGTCCTGGCGACGTTCAAGCCTCATCTCGCGCCACCGCTGCCCAAGGAGCAGGGCAACGTGCCCCTGGCGCAAGTGGTCGCGATGGTGTTCAAGTCGTTCGTCCCGCTTGCGATCCTGATCCTTTGCGTGCTCGGCGCGATCATGTTCGGCCTGGCAACGCCGACCGAGGCGGCGGCGGTCGGTGCGCTCGGCGCGGTGGTGCTGGCGGCCGCCTACCGCTCATTCACCTGGGGCCGGCTCAAGGAATCGGTGTTCCTCACCGCGCGCACTTCGGCGATGGTGTGCTTCCTGTTCGTCGGCTCGGCGACCTTCGCCGGCGTCTTCGGTTACCTCGGCGGCCAGAGCATCATCGAGAAATTCGTGCTCGGCCTCAATATGAGCCCGATCACGTTCCTGATCGTGGCGCAGCTCATCATCTTCCTGCTCGGCTGGCCGCTGGAATGGACCGAGATCATCATCATTTTCGTGCCCATCTTCCTGCCGCTGCTGCCGCACTTCCACATCGATCCGCTGATGTTCGGGCTGCTGGTGGCGCTGAACCTGCAGACGGCGTTCCTCTCGCCGCCGATGGCGATGGCCGCCTACTACCTCAAAGGGATCGCGCCCAAGCATGTCCTGCTGACGCAGATTTTCAGCGGCTGCATGCCGTTCCTGTATATCGTGCTGCTGTCGATGCTCGTGGTGTATGTGTTTCCCCAGACGGCGTTGTGGCTGCCGAGGGCGATTTACGGCGGCTGAAGCAATGGACGCCTCCCAGTTGAACTGGCTCTCCGCGTGCGATGCGGCGCGCGCGATCCGGGATGGCGCGATCAGCTCCGAGCAGCTGGTCGCAGCCTGCCTCGCGCGGATCCGCGAAGCGGAGCCGCAGGTCGAGGCGTGGCAGTTTCTCGACCCCGATCATGCGCTCGCGCAGGCGCGCGCGCGCGATTTGGACCGTAGCCAGGGCCATCCCACCGGTGCACTGCACGGGATACCCGTCGGCATCAAGGACATCATCGACACCGCCGACATGCCGACCGAGGATGGCACGGTGCTGCACGCGGGAAGAACCCCGGCGCACGATGCAGCCGTGGTGGCAATGCTGCGCGCCGCGGGTGCCGTGATCATGGGCAAGACCGTCACCACCGAATGCGCGTATTTCCATCCCGGAAAGACGCGCAATCCGCACCACCCGGAGCACACGCCCGGTGGCTCGTCCTCCGGGTCCGCCGCCGCGGTCGCTGCGGGCATGGTGCCGCTTGCGCTCGGGACGCAGACCAACGGCTCGGTGATCCGGCCGGCCGCATTCTGCGGGGTCTACGGATTCAAGCCGACCCATGGGCTGATCCCGCGCAACGGAATCCTGAAGCTCTCGCGCACGCTCGACCACGTGGGTGTGTTTGCGCGCTCGATCGGTGATGTGGCGCTGCTCTCGGAGCAGCTCGTCGGCCACGATGAACTGGATCCCGATACCCGCCCGCGAGCGCGCATCCCGTTTCCCGATATCGCGTCGCAGCCGCCGCCGCTGCCCCCGCTGTTCGCCTTCGTCAAGGGGCCGGCATGGAATCGCGCCGAGGATGAAACGAGGGAAGCGTTCGCCGAGCTGGTGGGCGAGCTCGGGGATCGCGTGGTCGAGGTGGAGCTGCCCGAAACGGCGCAGCGCGCGCTCGACTGGCACGGTACGATCATGGACGCCGAGATGGCGGCAAACCTCGACCTCGAATGGGAGAAGGGACGCGAGCGCCTCTCCGAGCGGCTGCGCGCGCTGCTCGCGCGCGGGCGCGAAGTGCGTGCGCTCGAGTACCAGCAGGCGCTGGCGCGAATCCCGATCCTGAACGAAGGCTTCGGCGAGATATTCGAGCGCTACGACGCGATCCTGACACCGGCCGCGCCCGGCACGGCGCCCAAGGGCCTGGGCGCGACCGGCGATCCCGCGTTCTGCACCCTGTGGACGCTGCTAGGTACGCCCGCGCTCAACTTGCCGTTGATGCGCGGCTCGAACGGACTGCCGCTGGGCGTACAACTGGTGGCGCAACGGGGCGACGACGCCCGACTGCTGCGCACGGCACGCTGGCTCGAGGCGCAAGTGCAACGGCGCTGAATCCGCATCCAAGGGAGACCTCATGGCATTCAAGATTTTCGCCGGCATCGTCGCAGTGACGCTTCTCGTGGTCTACGTTGCGGCGCCGGTCATGAAGCTGAATGACGTTGCGCTTGGAATCGTGGTGCTGATCGGCATCGTCATGATGCTGGTCGATCTCTGGCAGTCGCTGCAGTCGAAGGAGGACTGAACCGGGAGCTGCGCGCGCGGGCCCGACTTCAGCCGGCTGCGGCCGGCTCCTGCAACGCTGGGCGCGCCGACAGCGAATAGCAGCTGCGGCGCATGCGGTCGAGTTCGTCGTTCTGGATCGCGGTGCGCAGGAAGCGCATCGTGGTTTCGATCTCGATGCGATAGAGGTTGGCGCCGCCGAAGTGCGCCGCCGCGTAACGGTCGACGCCGCCGAGCTTTTCGTCGATGCGCTTGCGCGCCACCTGGTCGTAGTACTCCGGCGTCTTGCGCACCACGTCGCTCGCCGAGCCGAAGTTCACCACTTCGGTGCCGTTCTGCAGGGTCTCGCGCGCGATGCCGCCCCAGACGAACTCCGGGTACAGGAAGTCGCGGCATTTCTCCAGGTAGGTGCGGTCCGCCATCTGCGCGATCAGGTCCGCCGTGCCGACGATGCAGCCGAGCACGTGATCGCGTGGATCCGCCACCTGAAGCTCGTCGATCTCGATCTCGTAGCCGGTGTAGTGCACCAGTTTCG
>MERE01000120.1 GCA_001771975.1 Betaproteobacteria bacterium RIFCSPLOWO2_02_FULL_68_150
AGGATCTTGACCAGCGCGTTGACCTGGTTCTTGAAGCGCACCGTGCCGAGTTCGAGAAAGGCGAAGCCGGAGTGCATCGCGAGCACCAGGATCGCGCCCAGCAGTACGAACAGCACATCGGAACCGGACTTGAACGCTTCCATAAGCCACCTCGGAATGTCGCTGATGGGCGCGAATTGTGCCCGATTTCGGCGCCCGCCGATCCGCCTTTTTTATACAATCGGCGCGATGCAGCGACGCGACTTCCTCCGGCTGTGCACGGCTTCCGCGGCGAGCGGCGCGGCGCCCGCGCTGGCGGCCGACGCCACGGCGCACTTCTACGCCCGGGCGCGGCTGGTGGACGATAGCGGCGCGCCGCTCCACGCGAGGAGCATTGCGCCGCACCGCAACCTCGTCTTCCACTATCCGTACGCGACGACCCCGTGTTTCCTGCTCAACCTCGGCCGCCCGGCGATCGGCGCAACGCGCCTGCGCACCGCCGACCGGCGCGATTACGCCTGGCAGGGCGGTGTCGGCGCCGGCCGCTCGATCGTGGCCTATTCCGCAATCTGCGCGCACCAGCTGAGCTATCCGACGCGCGAAATCAGCTTCATCAGCTACCGCCGCGAAGCGAGATGTTCAACCAGTTCTTCCGCAAGTACGAGTTCCGCCTTGCGCTCGAGCACACCGGCGCGGCCCGGCGGGCGGTGAGCGGCAGCGCTACCGTCACGGCGCTGGAAAACTACTGCCGTCAACAGGTGAAGTGCTAGCCTCGCTTGATCCCCTGGCTCGAACCGGACGACCCTTTTCCGCCAGTGGCGCGGGCGCTGCGCGAGCCCAACGGCCTGCTGTGCGCCGGCGCCAGGCTCGCGAGCGAGCGCCTGCTGGAGGCGTACCGCCACGGCATCTTTCCGTGGTACGCGGGCAACGAACCGATCCTGTGGTGGTCGCCGGACCCGCGCATGGTGCTGTTTTGCAGCGAGTTCAAGGTGTCGCGCTCGCTCGCCAAGAGCATCCGCAACAAGGGCTTCGAAGTGCGCATCGACAGCGATTTCGCCGCGGTCCTCGAGGGCTGCGCGGCGCCGCGCCGGGACGGCGGCGGCACCTGGCTGGTCGACCCGATGCGCGCCGCATACCAGCGCCTGCACCGCGACGGCTGGGCGCACTCGTTCGAATGCTGGCGCGACGGCGCGCTCGCCGGCGGGCTCTACGGCGTCGTCATCGGCCGCATGTTCTACGGCGAGTCGATGTTCTCGCGCATCACCGACGCCTCCAAGGTCGCGCTGGCGGCGCTGGTCGAGGAGCTGCGCGCGCGCGGCTTCCCGTTGATCGACTGCCAGGTGAGGACGCCGCTGCTCGCCTCGCTGGGTGCGCGAGAGATTGCGCGACGCGATTTTTTGCGGCGCCTCGACCCATTGGTAAACTACCTCGAACCCAGAGGGAAATGGACCCGTGTCCCGGCTCAATGACCTGCCCCACGCCGTACTGCAGTTCTACGTCACGGCGCCGTACCCCTGCAGCTACCTGCCCGAGCGCATGGCGCGCTCGCAGGTGGCGACGCCGAGCCACCTGATCAACACCGCGCTCTACGGCGAGCTGGTCAAGTCGGGCTTCCGCCGCAGCGGCATCTTCACCTACCGGCCGCATTGCGACAGTTGCCGCGCCTGCGTGCCGGTGCGCATCCCGGCCGTCGAGTTCGAGCCGAGCCGCTCGCAAAGGCGCGCCCGGCGCCTGCATGAAACGCTCACCGCGCATCCGCAGCCGCTCAAGTTCCGGCTCGAGCACTACGCGCTGTACCTGAGGTACCAGTCGAAGCGCCACTGCGGCGGCGGCATGGACAACGACAGCCGCGACCAGTATTCGCACTTCCTGCTGCAGAGCCGTGTCGACACGCGCCTGGTCGAGTTCCGCGACCACGGCCAGCTGGTGATGGTCTCGATCGTGGATTACCTGCCCGACGGCCTGTCCTCGGTCTACACGTTTTTCGAGCCCGAGCGGCGCGCCGCCAGCTACGGCACCTACAACGTGCTGTGGCAGATCGACGCCTGCCGCGCACTCGGCCTGCCTTACCTGTATCTGGGCTACTGGATCCGCGAAAGCCCGAAGATGGCTTACAAGTCGCGCTTTGCGCCGATCGAGGGCTTCGTCGGCAACGCCTGGAAGCGGCTCGAGCGCCGCGATCTCGGGTGACCCGCTAGCCGCATGCTGTATGCGCTGGCGCGGCCGCTGCTGTTCGCGCTCGAGGCGGAGACCGCCCACGCGCTGACCCTGGCGCTGGCCGATGCGCCGCTGCGCTTCGGCCTGCTGCGCGTGCCGCGGGTGCCGCCGCTGCCGCTGCGTGCCATGGGGCTCGAATTTCCCAACCCGGTAGGCCTTGCGGCCGGCCTCGACAAGAACGCCGAGCACGTCGACGCGCTCGCCGCGCTCGGCTTCGGACACATCGAGGTGGGCACGGTGACGCCGCGGCCGCAGCCCGGCAATCCGCGCCCGCGCCTGTTCCGCCTGCCGCGGGCGCGCGCGCTCATCAACCGCTTCGGCTTCAACAATGTCGGGCTCGACGGCTTCATGGCGAACCTCGCGCGCAGCGCCTGGCGCGGCATTCTCGGCATCAACATCGGACGCAATTTCGACACGCCGAACGAGCGCGCAGCCGAGGACTACGCCGCGTGCCTGGAGCGCGTCCACGCGCGCGCGAGCTACGTCACGATCAACGTTTCCTCGCCGAACACGAGCGGCCTGAGGGCGCTCCAGGACAGAGCCCGGCTCGACGCCCTGCTCGCGCCGCTGGTCGCGCTGCGCGAGCGCCTCGCCGACCGGCATGGCCGGCGCGTCCCGCTGGCGCTCAAGGTGGCGCCCGACCTCGAGCCGGACCAGGTACGCGACATCGCCGACAGCGTGCGCCGCCACGGCATCGATGCGCTCATCGCCACCAACACCTCGCTCGCGCGCGAAGGCGTGCAAGGCGAGCGCCACGCCGGCGAGGCGGGCGGCCTGTCGGGCGCGCCGCTGCGGCTGCGCGCCACCCGCACGCTCGCGGCATTTGCCGCCGCACTCGCGGGCGAAGTTCCGCTCATCGGCGCCGGCGGCATCCTGTGCGGCGCCGACGCCGCCGAGAAAACGGCTGCCGGCGCCTCGCTGGTGCAGCTGTATACCGGGCTCGTCTATCGCGGCCCGGAGCTGGTCGCCGAGTGCGTGCACGCAATCCGCGCTGCAAGCCGGACTGCCGCGTGAGATCCGGGACGGCGCGTTCGGCGTCGCACTGAGGCGAGGCGCTTAGAATAGCGCCGGTGAGCGCCACTCGGGAGGTCGGATGCGACGCGGTCTGATGTCGGCTCTGGCAGACGCATCCGCACTGCGGGCGATGCGCGCGGGAGAGGTGCTGTTCGAAATGGGCGACCCCGGCGCGACCATGTTCGTGGTCAAGTCGGGCGAGCTGCGCATCCAGATCGGCGACCTGGTGTTCGAGACCGTGGCCGCGGGAGGCGTCGTCGGCGAAATGGCGCTGGTCGACGACGAGACGCGCATCCGCAGCGCCACGGTGATCGCGGCGAGCGACAGCGAGGTGGTCGAGATCGATCGCGCCAAGCTGCTGCACCTGCTGCGCGAGCGGCCGGAAATGACGTTCGAATTCTGCCGGGTGATGGTCCGGCGCCTGCGCAAGACCACGGTTCTGACGTACCACGATTCGGTTACCGGCCTGCCGAACCGGTTCCGTTTCCAGGAGTTGTGCCGCACCGCGGTGCTGCGCGCCGAGCGCCGCAACACCATGGTCGGGCTGCTGTTCGTGGATCTGGACGACTTCCAGAGCGTCAACGAATCGCTCGGCTTCACCCTCGGCGACGAATTACTGAAGGCGGTCGCGGCCCGCCTGGGCGAAACCGTGGACGCCGCGCACCGCATCGCGCGCCTGCTGGCGGACGGCTTCGGCGTGCTGATGGAAGAGCCCGGCAGCACGCACGAGATTGCCGCCACCGCGGAGCAGATCCTTGCCGCCTTTGCGCGCCCGTTCGTGCTCGGCGGACGCTCGCATTACGTCACCGTGAGCATCGGCGTGAGCTGCTTTCCGCAGGACGGCAGCGATCCCGATGCCCTGCTGCGCAGCGCCGAGTCGGCGACCGGAAACGCGCAGTCGGCAGGCGGCAACGCCTACCGTTTCTACTCGTCGCAGCTGTACGCGATCGCGGTGGAGACGCTGCACCTGAGGAACGCGCTGCGCCAGGCGATCGAGCGCAGGGAGTTCCACCTCGGGTTCCAGCCGCGTGTCGACGTGTCTTCGGGCGCGATCCGGGGCATGGAGGTCCTGCTGCGCTGGAACCACCCGGAGATCGGTCTGGTATCGCCGGCCAAATTCATTCCGATCGCCGAGCAGGCGGGCATCATCGACACCATCGGTGAATGGGTGCTGCGCGAGGCCTGCCTGCAGATGAATGCGTGGCTGGCCGCGGGCCTCAAGCCATTCCGGCTCGCGGTCAATCTGTCGGCACGCCAGTTGCGGCGCGCCGACCTGGCCCAGCGCATCGCCGCCATCATGCAGGAAACCGGCTTCGATGCGCGGCACCTCGAGCTCGAGATCACGGAGAGCACGCTGATGGAGGACCCGGACCGCGCCGTGCTGCTGCTGCGCGAGCTGCGCCAGATGGGCATCCAGATCACGCTCGACGATTTCGGCATGGAGTATTCCTGCCTCGGCTACCTGAAGCAGTTCCCGCTCGATTACATGAAGATCGACCAGGCCTTCATGCGCGGCGTGCCGAAAGAGCGCAACGATGCCGCGATCGTGAAGGCGATCATCACGCTCGCCAAGAACCTCGGCCTGCACGTGATCGCCGAGGGCGTCGAGACCGGCGAGCAGCTCGCCTTTCTGGTCGCGCAGCGCTGCGAGGAATACCAGGGGTATCTGTTCTCGCGCCCGCTGCTGCCGGATCAGGCGGCGATCCTGCTGCGCGCCAACATGGACGCCTGAACGCCAGGGAGCCGGGCGTGCGCCGCGCTACGGTCGCGCTGGTCGACGAGGTGCGCTGCGTCGGCTGCACGCGCTGCATCGATGCGTGTCCGGTCGACGCCATTGCCGGCGCGAGCGGCATGATGCACACCGTCATCGCGGCGTGGTGCACCGGCTGCGCGCTGTGTCTGCCGCCCTGCCCGGTCGACTGTATCGCGCTGGTCGCGCCGCCCGCGCCCTGGACCGACGCGGACGCCCGCGCCGCCTCCGCACGGGCACGGCGGCGCAGGGCCCGGCTTGCGCGGCGCTACCTTCGGCCGGCGACCGATGCGGCGCGGCGGCGCGCGGTGATCGCCGCCGCGCTGCGACGCACCCGGTGCTCATGAACACCGCAAAGCGCCGGCAGATCTTCGAGCGCTGGCGCGCAGCCAATTCCCGCCCGAGGACCGAACTCGTCTACCGCACCCCGTTCGAGCTGCTGGTTGCCGTGGTGCTGTCGGCGCAAGCGACCGACAAGTCGGTCAACGCGGCGACTCCCGCGCTGTTCGCTCTGGCCGGCA
>MERE01000121.1 GCA_001771975.1 Betaproteobacteria bacterium RIFCSPLOWO2_02_FULL_68_150
GCGCGGCGAGGCTGCGCCGCGCAGCGTCTCGAGCAGCAGCGCCGGGTAGTGCTCGACCGGCAGCACCTGCTGGCGCGCGAAAAGCTCCGGAAACAGGCGCAGCATCATCTTGCGGTTCTCGAGCATGTAGGACACACCCGACGGCGTGCGCAGGTTGTCTTCGAGCACGTACCAGTTGCCGTCCTCGTGGCGCACCAGATCGATCCCCGCGATGTGCGAGTACACGCCGTTCGGCAGGTTGAGCCCGCGCATCACCGGCTGGTAGGCATCGTGGCGCGTCACCTGCTCTTCGGGGATGATGCCCGCCTTGAGAATCGCCTGGCCGTGATAGATGTCGTGCAGGAAGCGGTTGAGCGCGGTGACGCGCTGCTTCAGACCGCGTTCCAGTGCGTCCCATTCCGCCTTGGGAATGACGCGGGGCACGATGTCGAAGGGAATCAGGCGCTCGTCGCCCTGCTTGTCGCCGTACACCGCGAAGGTGATGCCGACGCGATGGAACAGCAGATCGGCCTCGCGCCGCTTTTCGGCCACGCGCGCGGGGGGCGTCTCGGCAAGCCATTCCGCGAGCGGACGGAAGTGCGGGCGCACTTCGCCGTTCGCGTCGCGCATCTCGTCGTATTGGCGCCGTTCCACTCTGAACCCCCAATGGAACACGCAGAGCAAACCGCGTGCCAATGCGCGCGGTGTTTAAACATCAACAGCTTACCGCATCGACGCCGGAATAGGAGGCACCGCCGTGGTGCAGGCCGCAGCGAAGCGCGGCTAGTAGGCGAGCCCGCGCGGGCGCTTGGCCGAGACCACTCGGGTGTTGACGCCGACCCAGTTCAGGCCGCCGAATAGTCGCGCATGCTCGATCTTGACGCAGCGGTCCATGACCGAGTCGAGGCCCGCGGTGCGCGCTTTCGCGTCCGCCGCTTCGTTCTTCACGCCGATCTGCTGCCACAGCACCCTGGCGCCGATCGCGATCGCTTCCTCGGCGACCGGAATCACGTCCGCGGTCTTGCGGAAAACATCCACCAGCTCGACCTTGCAGGGGATTTCGCGCAGGCTGGCATAGCAGCGCTCGCCAAGCAGCGTCTGGCCGGCGTAGCGCGGATTCACCGGGATCACGCGATAGCCGTGCTCCTGCATGTACTTGGCAGCGAAGTAGCTGGGGCGGAACCAGTCCGCCGAAAGTCCGACCACCGCGATGACGCGGTTGTCCTTGAGTATCCTGCGTAGAGTGTCGTCCATGGCGGCCGACTATACCTCAGGGCGGAGCGCAGCCTGGGCACCTATAATCTTCGCCCATGGACGCGCCGCATCCCCAGGTGATCCAACTGCTCGAGCGCGCTGCCCGGTCGCCGCTGCCGCTGTATCACACGGTGCCGCCGCACGTGGCGCGGCGCCTGTATCGCGACACGCGTTCGCTGGTCGCGCCGGCAGCGCCCGAGGTTTCCGAGGTGCGCCTGATGGTGATCGCCAATGCCGTGGCGGTGCGCGCGTACCGGCCGGCGGGCGCCGCGCGCACGGAAGTGCTGCCCGCGCTCGTTTTTTTCCATGGCGGCGGCTACGTGATCGGCGACCTCGACACGCATGACGTACTGTGCCGCCAGCTTGCGAACGGGGCGCGCTGCGCGGTTTTTTCGGTGGACTACCGGCTCGCGCCCGAAGACCCGTTTCCGGCGGCGCTCGAGGACTGCGTTGCCGCGACGCGATACGTATGCGCGCAGGCGAAGGCACTCGGGGTGGATGCGGATCGCATCGCGGTCGGCGGCGACAGCGCCGGCGGGAATCTGGCGACCGTGGTGGCGCTCGATGCGCGCGACGCGGGCGGACCGGCCCTGTGCTTGCAGCTGCTCATCTACCCGGCGACGGATCAGCGCTGCGGATTCGCATCGCACGAGCGCAACGGCGACGGCTATCTCCTGACGCGCCAGGCGATCGGCTATTTTCGCGGCCACTATCTGCCGCGCCGGGCCGACTGGCTCGACTGGCGCGCGTCGCCCCTGTTGGCGGAAAACCTGGCGGCGCTGCCCCCGGCGTTCGTGCTCACCGCCGGGTTCGATCCCCTGGTGGACGAGGGCCGGGCTTATGCCGAGCGCCTGGCCAAGGCGAACGTCGCAGTGGCCTACCGCGAGTATCCCGACATGATCCATGGCTTCATCACCTTCGGCGGCGTGCTCGACACCGCGAACGAGGCAGTCGCCGAATGCAGCGCGCGTCTGAGCGCCGCATTCGAAGGAGTTCCTGCATGAAGGAGCAGCCGCGGGCGCGCCACGGCGGACAAATTCTCGCCGACGCGCTCGTCGCGCATGGCGCAACCCTCGCCTTCGGCGTTCCCGGCGAGAGCTATCTGCCGGTGCTCGATGGCCTGCACGACGTGCGCGAGCGCCTGCGCTTCGTCATCTGCCGGCAGGAGGGCGGTGCCTCCTACATGGCCGAAGCCCATGCCAAGTTGACCGGCGAACCGGGCGTGCTGATCGTGACGCGCGGGCCCGGCGCGACCAACGGCTCGGTGGGCGTGCATACCGCGCTGCAGGATTCGTCGCCTATGGTGATCTTCGTAGGCCAGGTGGGCACCGAGATGAGCGAGCGCGAGGCGTTTCAGGAGATCGACTATCGCCGCATGTACGGCCCGCTCACCAAGTGGGTTGGACAAATCGATCGCGTGGAGCGCATTCCGGAGTACGTCAGCCACGCCTTTCATACCGCGATGGCAGGACGCCCCGGGCCGGTGCTGCTCGCCCTGCCGGAGGACATGCTCTATCGGGAAGCCGCCGTCAGCGATGCGCCGCGCTACCACACGGTGCGTGCAGCGCCGTCAGCGCGCGACCTCGAGGAGCTCGGCCGGCTGCTCTCCGCGGCGGCGCGGCCGCTCGTGATCGCGGGAGGCGGCGGCTGGACCATCGCAGCGATGGACGACCTGAGTGCCTGGGCGCAAGACGCCGGTTTGCCGGTGGCCTGCTCGTTCCGGCGCCAGGACTACTTCGACAACCGGCAGCCGAATTATGCGGGCGACATCGGGATCGGCATCAACCCGAAGCTCGCGCAACGCGTGAAGGATGCCGACCTGCTGCTGGTGATCGGGGCACGACTGGGCGAAATCACGACCGGCGGCTACACGCTGCTCGAAGTCCCTGTGCCACGGCAGACCCTGGTGCACGTGCACGCGGGCGCGGAGGAGCTCGGGCGCGTCTATGCCGCGCGGCTGCCGATCAATTCCGGCATGGCGCAGTTCGTCAGCGCGCTCAAGGATCTTCGCGTACGCGGCGATCGATGGCAGGAATGGACGCGCGCCGCGCGCACCGACTATGAAGCCTGGAGCGCGCCGCGGCCCATGCCCGGCCGGGTGCAACTGGGCGAAGTCGCGGCATGGCTTTCCGACACGCTGCCCGAGGACGCGATCGTGGCGAATGGCGCGGGCAACTTTGCGGTCTGGCTCAATCGCCACTTCCGCTACAAGCGCGGCCGCACGCAGCTCGCGCCGACCAGCGGCTCGATGGGCTACAGCGTGCCCTCGGCGGTTGCGGCCTCGATCGCCTTTCCGCAGCGCACCGTCGTCGGCTGGGCGGGCGACGGCGATTTCCTGATGCACGGGCAGGAGCTGGCCACCGCGGCGCAATACGGCGCGGCGCCGATCGTGGTGGTGGTCAACAACGGCATGTACGGCACGATCCGCATGCACCAGGAGCGCGAGTACCCGCAGCGCGTTTCGGGCACCGAGCTGAAGAATCCCGATTTCGCCGCCTACGCGCGCGCTTTCGGCGGGCATGGCGAGCAGGTCGAGGAAACGGCGCAGTTCGCGCCGGCGTTCGAGCGCGCGCGTGCCTCGGGCCGGCTCGCGGTGATCGAGGTCCGCATCGATCCGGAAGCGATCACGCCGAACACCACGCTGAGCGCCATCCGGCAGGCGGCGCGCCAGGCGCGTTAACCCTTTTTCGCCGCGGTTCCGTTTCAGGAGATCGGGCGACTCGCCCGTCAACCTGAGAGGAGATTGCAATGCGCACCGTGAAATCGTTCGCAGCGGCGCTGGCCGTTGCGCTGGTCACGCCCGCTTGGGCCGTGGGCGGCATGGCCGAGCTGTCCGTGTTCGACCGCAGCGAGGACAGGCTGCTGCCGCTGCATTGGCACGACGGGCGTGCCTGGGTGGTCGGCAAGCCCGGCAACGAGTACCAGGTCGTGCTGCGCTACCGGCCCCAGGCGCGCTTTGCCACCTGGCTGTATACGATCGCGCATCATCGGCTGGTCGATCACTGGCGGCGCCACGAGTTGCGCACCCTGTCGCTCGACGACGAGGAAGCGGCCAAGAGCCGGCTGCGGTACGCGTATTCGCGCTTGAAAGCGGCGCTCGGCGATGTCTGAGCCCGATCGCGATCCCGCGGTGTCGCAGCGCTATCGCGAGCTGCCACGCGAGGAGCCGCCGGAAGCCTGGCTGGCGCGGATTGCAGAGCTGAGGCGCGCGGGACGCCATGCCGAGGCCGATGAGTCTTACGCCGGGTTCCGGCGGCGCTATCCCGATTACCGGATTGCAGAGGCGCTGCGCAAGCAGGTGCTGCCGCGCTGATCCGCGCCGGCGCGCCCGAGCTGGGCTAGCGCGGTTTCCAGTTCGCGGCGTACACGGCGTAGGCCGGGATGCCGGTGTTGCGGTAGAGCACCACGCCGTGATCGCGCCAGAGATGATGCGCATCGTCGGTACGCCCGGCGGCATGCGCGCCGGCCATGCCGGCGAGCAGCGCGAACTTCGCCCAAGCCAGGGTATCGAAGCGGCGCTGATCGAGCAGCGTGCGGGCGCGCTCGAACATCTGGTCGCCGTCACGCCGTGCCACGGCGGCGTAGAACTCGAAGCGCTGCCGTATTTCGGCGTTCATGGCTGGCGGCGCACAGCCGGTCCAGCGCGGCTCGAGCCAGAGCGGCCGGCGTTTCTCCGGCGCCAGGTGCGCCAGCGTCAACTCGGCCGCGAACTGCAGCTGCTCCAGCGTGTAGCGCGGCGGCTTGGCGCCGCACAATGCGCCTGGGCGCTTGAGCGCAAGCAGCGCGGCACGCACTTCGGCATCGGACGCCGCTGCCGGATCGGCAGCCGGGTCGAGCAGTATTTGCTGCAGCTCGAGGGCACGATTTTGCGCGGCCAGGCGCAGGGACCCTTCCTTGTCCACCCGCGCGCCCAGAAACGCCGGTTCCACGCCGGCCAGCATCTCGTACAGCGGCACCGGCGCAAGGGCCCCTTGCACCAGCGCGTTGGCGCTTCGCTGCGCGAAGCGGGCGCGCGCCGCTTCGAGCTGCACGTAGGGCCGGTAGTCGGAATTCACCGGCGCTTCGAGCGGCGCGAGCAGCTGCAGGACATGGCGGCGGTTGCCGAGCCGGCGCGCACCGACGTGCTCGCGCCCGGTCACGCCGATGCGTTTGAGTTCGTCCAGGAACTCGGGCTCGTTGTGCGGCAGCTCGCCCAGCTGGGGCACCTGGCCGGTGGCCACCGCGATTGCAATCAGGTCGCCGCGGCTCGCCTCGAAGACTTCGAAGTCGGCGAAGTTTTCCGCCAAGGCGCCGAACACCGAGGCGAGCAGCCGGTCGTCGAACTCGTAGTACTGCAGCCACTGCACGAACAGGCCCTGCGGCGCGAGGTGGCGCTTGATGTCGCGGTAGAACTCGGTCGTGAACAGCCCCGCGACGCCGTTGACCCAGGGGTTCGAGGGCTCCGAAATGATCACGTCGTAGCGCTGGCCGTGGCGCGCGAAGTAACTCTTGGCGTCCTCGTAGTGCACGCGGCTGCGCGGGTCGTCGAACGGCCGCCGCACGCGCGGCGCAAAGCCGTGCGCGCCGGCCACCATGGCCGGTTCGATCTCGATCGTGTCGAGCACGCCCAGTGCGCGGTGCGTCAGCAGCACTTCGGCGGTGAGGCCCGAGCCGAAGCCGATGCTGGCGACGCGCCGGGCATCGGCCTTGAGCAGCAGCGGCAGCGCGCCGAGCAGCGTCATCGTGTACTCGTCCTCGATCGGCGGCAGCGACGGATTCAGACGGATCGAGGCATCCGGTTTGCCGTTGGTGGTGATGGTGACGATGCCGCCGGCGGCGACACGCAATGCCACCGAGGCGGTCTTGCCATCGCGGTAGAAGGCGACGCGCTGGCTCTCCGGCTGCGCCTTGCCGTAGCGGAAGACCCCGGACGAAAGCCGCTCGGTGTCGAGTACCGCGGCGCGCGCCGTCAACGCGGCAGCGAGCAGGCCCACGGCCACCGCGGCAAAGCCCTCGGCGCGCTGGCGCAGCGCGCCGGAGGCTCGCAGCAGCCATGCACCCAGCAGCATGTCGAGCGCGGCGCCGACGATCAGCGCGAGCTTGACGCCGAGTTCGGGCATGAATACGTGAACCGCGAGCAGCACGCCCGCGATCGCGCCGAGCGTATTGGCCGCGTAGACCTGGCCGATCGCGCGCTCGCCGTGGCCGCCGCGCAGCAACGCGTGAGTGAACAGCGGCAGCGTCACCCCGGCGAGAAAGGTCGCGGGCAGCATCACGGCGAAGGCGATGGCGTGGCTGAAGAGATTGAACAGCGGATAGGCCGCGTCCTCGCGCCGCAGCGCGGTGAGCGCCCATTCCATCCAGTCGAAGCTCATGTGGTAGACGTACAGCGTGGCCAGTGCCGCCAGCCCCATGCACAGCTGCACCAGCCCGCCGAAGCGCAGCGGATTGTCGAGGCGGTCGATGCGCCGGCGCGCCCAGAGCCCCCCCAGCGCCAGCCCGGTGATGAACGCCGAGAGCATCAGCTCGAAGGCCTGGAACGAGGAACCGAGCACGAGCGAGAGCATGCGGATCCACACGATCTCGTAGACGAACGACGCGGCCCCGGTGATGAAAGCCGCCGCGAGCAGCAGGCGCACGACCTGGCGCGCCGCGGCCGGCGCGCCGGCGGCCGGCGCGGCCGTGAAGGCCCGGGGTTCACCGCTCCGAGCGAGCAGCAGCACGATCGCGGCGAGCGCGAGATTCATCGCACCGCCGAGGCGCATCGTTCCGGCGAGTCCGAATCGATCGAGCAGCCAGAATCCGGCCGCGAGGGCTCCCGCCGCGGCACCGATCGAATTGGTGAAATAGAGCAGCGCCAGGTGATGGCCGCTCGCCGCCGGGCCGCGACGGATCACCGCGCCGCTCATGAGCGGAAAGGTCATGCCGAGCAGCACCGTCTGCGGCACGATCAGCAGCGCGCACAGCGCGTACTTGTAGGTCTCGACCGCATCGGGCGAGCCCAGCGCCGGCAGGACGTGCTCGAGCGAAGCCTGCGTCGCCCAGACGAACACCGGATCGAACGCGAATGCGGCGAGCCCGATCGCGGCCTCGATCGCGCCATAAGCCGCCAGCAGGTTCGGCAGGCGCGCGCTGCAGCGGCTCGCGAGCCAGGCACCGAGCGCCATGCCGCCCATGAATGCCGCCAGCACGAAGGACTGCGCGAACGCCGCGGCGCCGAGGAAGAGCTTCAGGTAGTGCGACCAGAGCGATTCGTAGATCAGGCCGGTGAAGCCCGAAAGCGTGAACAGGGCGAACAGCACCCCGGTACCGAGCGGCAAGCGCATCGCGCGGCTAGCGCGCCGGGGACTCGCCCGCGACCTGCAGGAACACGGCGCAGGAGTCGAGCTTGCCCAGTTGCGCGCGCCGTCCGGCCTGGAACTGGCTGCGAACCAGCGCGGCAATCGGCGCCGGGCGGTCGAGCTCGGCGGCAAGCGCGACGAAATAGCGCAGGTCCTTTTCCATCAGCTCGAGCTGGAACTGGGGTGCGAAGTCGCGCTTGAAAATCTTGGGCAGCTTGGCTTTCAGAAGACGCGACCCGGCAGCGCCCTCGCCGAGGATCTCGAGCGCCGCCGCGCGGTCGATCCCCGCGGCCTCGGTGACCTGCGCGGCTTCCGCCAGCGCCGCGGTGGTGATTCCGGAGAGCATGTTGTTGACCAGCTTGATCGTCGCACCGGCGCCCGCATCGCCCATGCGCTTCGCCAGCCGGCCCATCGCCCGGAACAGCGGCTGCGCGCGCTCGAAAGCGTCCGCGGCGCCGCCGGCCATGAAAACGAGCTCGCGGCTTGCCGCCTGCGCGATCGAGCCCGAGACCGGTGCATCGAGATAGCTCGCGCCCTTTGCCGCCGCCGCGCTGCCGATTTCGCGCGCGAGCCCGGGGGTAATGGTGCTCGAATCGACGATGACCGCGCCGCTTTCGATCGCGGCGAGAACGCCGTGTGACCCCAGCATGACTTCGCGCGCGGCCGCGTCGTCGGCGACCATCGAGACGACGAACGCGGCGCCGCGCGCCGCCGCCGCCGGCGAATCGGCGACCGCGATGCCCAGCTCGGAAAAGGGTTTCGCTTTCGCGCGGTCGCGGTTGTAGAGGCGCAGCTCGAAGCCCGCGGCGTGCAGGTTCAGCGCCATGCGCGAGCCCATCGCGCCAAGCCCCACGAATGCAACCGTGCTCATCGTCGTCGCTCTCCTCGCGCCTCGCGGCAGACTGCTAGACTACCAAATGAACCGCCTCCCCGGCGCGGGAGACGACTATGCGAACCGAGCAAGGCAAGTCCGAGCGTCTTGAAGCCGTGGTCGCGATGCTGCGCGGCAAAGTGGCGCGCGAGAGCCGCGCGCCGCTGGAACGCTTCGCGCGCGAGTACTACGGCCGCCTCGACCCGGAGGACATCGCCGAGCGCGCGCCGGCCGATCTGTGCGGCGCGGCGCTCTCGCACTGGAACTTCGCGCAGCGCCGCGAGCCGGGCCGGGCGCGGCTGCGCGTGTTCAACCCGGCGCTCGAGGAGCACGGCTGGCAGTCGCCGCACACGATCATCGAGATCGTCAACGACGACATGCCGTTCCTGGTGGACTCGGTGACGATGGAGGTGAACCGCCACGGGCTGACGCTGCACCTCATCATTCATCCGATCGTGGCGGGCGAATCGATCATGCACGTCGAGGTCGATCGGATCACCGAGGCGGCGAAGCGCGACGAGCTGCAGGCCGATCTCGAACGCATTCTCGGAGACGTGCGCGTGGCGGTCGAGGATTGGCGCAAGATGACGGCGCAGGCGCGCAGCCTCGCGGCCGGGCTCGAGCGCCAGCCGCCGCCCTTGGGCGCGGAGGAGCTGGCCGAAGGCCGGGCGTTTCTCGAGTGGCTGGCCGACGATCACTTCACGTTCCTCGGCTACCGCTGCCACGATCTGGTCACTCTGGACGGGCGCGACGCGCTGCAGGTGGTGCGCGGCTCGGGGCTGGGCGTCCTGCGCGAGACCGCGTCGCGCAGCCTCTCGACGAGCTTCGCCGCCCTGCCGTCGCCGACGCGCGTCTACGCGCGCGTGAAAGACCTGCTGACTCTCACCAAGTCGAACTCCCGCTCGACCGTGCACCGGCCCGGCTATCTCGACTCGATCGGCATCAAACGCTACGACGAGCGCGGCGAAGTGTGCGGCGAGCACCGTTTTCTCGGCCTGTATACGCATACCGCGTACAGCGCGAGTCCCTCCGAGATTCCGCTGTTGCGGCGCAAGGTGGCCAACGTCGTCGCCCGCGGAGGCTTCGCTTCCGCTGGGCACGCCGCCAAGGCGCTCGAAACCATCCTCGCGAACTACCCGCGCGACGAGCTGTTCATGATCGGCGAGGACGAGCTCTGGGAGACCGCGGCCGGCATCCTGCACCTGGGGGAGCGGCAGCGCTTTCGCCTGTTCGTGCGGCGCGACCCGTTCGAGCGGTTCCTGGCGTGCCTCATCTATGCGCCGCGCGAGCACTACAGCACCGAGCTGCGCGGCAAATGGCAGGCGATCCTCACCGAGGCGTTCAACGGCCAGAGCTCGGACTTCAACGTGCACCTGTCGGAATCGGCGCTCGTGCGTGTCCTCATGACGGTGCGCACCAGCCCGGGAAGCATTCCCGCGTACGACGTGCGCGCGATCGAACGGCGGCTCGCGGCGGCCGCGCGGCGCTGGGAGGATGTCCTCAAGCAGGCGCTCCTCGAGCAGCTCGGGGAGGCTCGCGGCAACGCGCTGTGGCGGCAGTTCGGCACGGCCTTCCCCGCGGCGTACCGCGAGGACTTTCCGGCGCCGAGCGCGGTGCCCGACCTCGAGTTGATGGAGCGGGTCGCGGCGAGCGGCGCGCTCGGCATGAGCCTGTACCGGCCGCTCGAGGCGCCGCCGGGAACGATGCGCTTCAAGCTCGTGCGCAAGGGCGCCCCGATCGCGCTCTCGGACAGCCTGCCGATGCTCGAGCGCATGGGCCTGCGCGTGGTGGAGGAACGGCCGTACCGCGTCGCGACGCCGGGTGCCGAGCTTTCGATCGACGATTTCAGCGTCTCGGCAGCGGGACAGGCCGACATCGAGATCGACGCGGTGCACCGGATCTTCGAGGACGCTTTCGGGCGCGTGTTCGCCGGCGAGATCGAGAACGACGACTTCAATCGCCTGGTGCTGGCGGCGCGCCTCCCTGCGCAAGAGATCGTCGTCCTGCGCGCCTATGCGAGGTACCTGCGCCAGATCGGTTTCCCGCTGTCGCAGGCGTTCATCCAGGCGGCGATGGCGAATCATCCGCTGGTCGCGCGCATGCTGGTGAGTCTCTACCGGCTGCGCTTCGACCCCGAGGCCGCCGATGACGAGGCCGCGGCGCGGCAGGTAGGCGCGATCGAGCGGGCGCTCGACAAGGTGGACAACCTGAGCGAAGACCGGGTGCTGCGGCAATACCTCGCGCTCGTCCTCGCCACCACGCGCACGAACTACTGGCGGCGCGACGCCGGCGGCAAACGCCGGTCGTTCCTCTCCTTCAAGCTCGATCCGTCGAAGGTGCCGGGCCTGCCCGAGCCCAAGCCGATGTTCGAGATCTTCGTCTACTCGGCGCGCTTCGAGGGCGTGCACCTGCGCGGCGGCAGGGTGGCGCGCGGCGGACTTCGCTGGTCGGACCGGCCGGAGGATTTCCGCACCGAGGTGCTCGGCCTGGTGAAGGCGCAGATGGTGAAGAACGCGGTGATCGTGCCGGTGGGCTCGAAGGGCGGCTTTGTCCTCAAGCGCGCGCCCAACCCTGCGGAGCGCGAGGCCTTCCTCAAGGAGGGCGTCGCCTGTTACCAGGATTACCTGCGCGGGCTGCTCGACCTGACCGACAACCTTGTCGGAGGCAAGGTGGTGCCGCCGCCGCAGCTGCGGCGCCACGACGCGGACGATCCGTACCTCGTCGTCGCCGCCGACAAGGGCACGGCGAGCTTCTCCGATTACGCCAACGCGATCAGCCGGGAGTACGGCTTCTGGCTCGACGATGCCTTTGCCTCGGGCGGATCGGCGGGCTACGACCACAAGGCGATGGGCATCACGGCGCGCGGCGCCTGGGAGTCGGTCAAGCGCCACTTCCGCGAGATGGGGCTCGACACCCAGGCGAGCGGCTTCACCGTGGTCGGAATCGGCGACATGCAGGGCGACGTGT
>MERE01000122.1 GCA_001771975.1 Betaproteobacteria bacterium RIFCSPLOWO2_02_FULL_68_150
GTTGCATTAAGTCGCTGATTTCTGTATAGTTCGCGCCTTTTCCAGCGGCAAGGGCGGGACATGAAAGCAGGCATCCATCCTCATTACGCGGCGGTGATCTTCCTCGACACCGCATCGAACCATTCGATTCTCACGCGTTCGGCGATCGACACCAAGGGCCGCGAAACCATGAAATGGGCCGACGGCAAGGAATATCCCGTCATCAAGGTCGAGGTGTCGTCGGAGTCGCATTCCTTCTATACCGGCAAGCAGAAGATCGTCGACACCGCCGGCCGCATCGAGAAGTTCAAGCGGCGCTACACGCGCACCAAGACGGCCTAGACGGCTATCGGTCCCGCACCGAAAAAGGGCAGCTTCGGCTGCCTTTTTGTTTTTGCGCCCTAGAATCCCGCCATGCTGCCCCGCCTCGAGCTTCCGCCATCGCGGGTCGTGCTGGTGCTCGTCGCGCTGGCGTTCACCCTCCCCGGACTGATCGGGCACGATCCGTGGAAGACCTACGACGCGGTCGCGATCGAGATCATCAATCAGATGCATCGCAGCGGCGACTGGCTGGTGCCGCGCCTCGCGGGCGAGCCCTGGATCGAGGATCCGCCGCTATACCACTGGATCGCGCTGATGTTTGCGAAACTGCTGGGATGGGCGCTGCCGTTTCACGGCGCCGCCAGGCTCGCGAGCGCGCTGTGCGTGCTGATCGCGGCATGGATGATCTACTTCGCTGCGCGCCGCGCGGCGCCCGCCGGGCAGCAGCGCAACGCCGGCGCGACGGCGATGCTGGTACTCATCGGGTCAGTAGGGCTGCTGGTGCACGCTCACGAGGCGGTGCCGGACCTCGCATCGCTCGCCGCAGGCTGCGGCGCTTTCGCCTTTGCCGCGCTCGCTGGGCAGCGGCCACTGGGCGCGGGCGTGGGGCTCGGCGCGTCGCTCGGCGTCGCATTTCTGTCGGCCGGTCCCGTGACGCCCGCAGCGATCGGCCTGGCCGCCCTGATCACGCCGCTGGCGTGCGCCGAATGGCGCACGCGGCGCGTCCTGCTCTGCCTCGGCGCGGCCGTAGCAACGGCGGCGCTGGTCGCCGCGAGCTGGCCCATCGTGCTCGCCTGGCGCGCGCCCGGACTGGCCGCGCAATGGTGGTCCACGATGCTGCAGGCGCGCGGCTCGTTTGGCGAGAACCTGCGCTACTACCTCGTCACCGCCAGCTGGTTCGCCTGGCCGGCATGGCCGCTCGCCGCCTGGGCGCTGTGGTCGCAGCGCCGCGACATCCTCTCGTCGCGGCTGTTCCTGCCGCTGGCGTCGCTTGCGGCATCGCTCGCCGGCATCGCGCTGGCGGGCCCGACGCAGGACATCAACAGCATCGCACTGCTGCCGCCCCTGGCGCTGCTCGCGGCGCAGGGCGTGGGACAGTTGCGGCGCGGGGCCGCCAACGCACTCGACTGGTTCGGCACCATGACGTTCAGCTTTTTCGCCGCGCTGGTGTGGCTCGGCTATGTCGCCATGATGACCGGTCTGCCGCCACGCATCGCGCGCAATTTCGCCAAGACCGCGCCCGGCCTGGTGCCGCAGTTCGAATGGCTGCCATTGGCGCTCGCGCTGGCGCTGGCGCTCGGCTGGGTCTACATCGCGCTGTTCACCCCGCCGTCGCCGACGCGGGGCGTGATGCGCTGGGCTGCCGGCACCGCGCTGCTCTGGGGAACGGCGGCGACGCTCTGGATGCCGTGGACCGATTACCAGAAGAGCTACCGCTCGGTCGCGCTCCAGATCCAGTCCAGGATTCCGGCCGGCAGCCGCTGCATCGCGCGCAGCGGCGTCGGTTCGGCGCAGCGCGCCGTGCTCGGTTACCACGCCGGTATCCAAACGCAGCCTTTCGACCGCGCCAAACCCTGCCCGCTGCTCATCGTGCAGGGCAGCCCGCGCCACGAACTCGACGCACCCGGCGCGGGCTGGGTCAAGCTCGCCGACGTCGGCCGCCCCGGCGACAAGGGCGAGCGCCTGCGGCTTTACCATTACCGTCGGTGAACACGACTCCACCGACAGCCGGTGCGTCCTGGGCGCGGCTCGTAGCGCAGGCGGCGCGCATGCGCTCCATCGCTCTGGCGCATCTTTTTGCGCAGGATCCGCAGCGTGCACAGCGCTGCGTCGCCTCCGTGGAAGGCGTGCGCCTCGACTACTCGCGGCAGCGCGTGGATGGCCAGGTGGTGCAGCAGCTGCTGCTGCTCGCGGAGGAGCGCGGGCTGGCGGAATGGCGCGCCGCGCTGTTCGCCGGCGAGCCGATCAATACCACCGAGCAACGCGCAGTGGGCCACACCGCCTTGCGCGCCGCGGAGGCGGCGCCCGCGCCCGTGCGAACGACGCTCGCGCAGATGCACCGGCTGGCGCAACGGCTGCGCGGCGAGGGTCGCGTGCGGCGCATCGTGCATCTCGGTACCGGCGGCTCGGCGCTCGGGCCGCAGCTGATCGTGGATGCGCTGGGCACGCATGACACCGATCTCGAAATCGCGTTCGCGGCCAACATCGATGCGCTCGATCTCGAACGCGCGCTGACCGGCGCGCAGCCGGAAACAACCCTGTTCGTGGTGGTGTCGAAGACCTTCACGACCGCGGAAACGCTCGCCAACGCGCGCACCGCCCTGCGCTGGCTCGGCGGCCGCGACAGCGCGCGGCATTTCATTGCCGTGACCGGCAACGAGGCCGCGGCGCGCGCCTTCGGCATTGACGAAGTGCTACCGCTGCCCGAGGCGGTCGGCGGGCGCTTCTCGCTCTGGTCCGCCGCGGGCCTGAGCGCGCTGTGCGCGATCGGCGCCGCACGCTTCGACGCGCTGCTGGCGGGCGCGCGCGACATCGATCGCCATTTTGCCGCCGCGCCGTTCGGCGAGAACCTGCCCGTCCTCATGGCCCTGCTGGGCGTCTGGAACGTCAATTTTCTCGGCGCCGCGACGCACGCCGTGCTGCCCTACGCGCACGCGCTGCGCTTGCTGCCTGCGTACCTGCAGCAACTGGAGATGGAATCGAACGGCAAGTGCGTGGACCGCGAAGACCGCGCGCTCGACTACGCCACGGCGCCGGTGCTGTGGGGTGCGGAGGGCACGCTCGGCCAGCATTCGTTCCATCAGCTGCTGCATCAGGGCACGCAGGCGGTGCCGGCGGATTTCGTCGTCGCCGCGGTGAGCGCGGAGCTCGATACCAACGCCGAGGCCCAGGCGCAGGCACTCGCCTTCGGCACCACCGACGCGTCGCTGCCGCCTCACCGCCGTCACCCCGGCAACCGCCCTTCGAGCACGATTCGCATCGAGCGCCTCGATGCGCGCAACCTCGGACGCCTGCTCGCGCTCTACGAGCACAAGGTGTTCGCGCAGGGCGTAATCTGGAACATCAACAGTTTCGACCAATGGGGCGTCGAGCTCGGCAAGGCGCTCGCGCGCCGCATCCTAGCGAAAGGGGCATAGTCATGGACCAGGAAACCTTCAACTTGAGCATCCGCAAGTTCCTCAAGATGGTGGGCGTCAGCTCGCAGCGCGAGATCGAAGTGGCGGTGCAGCGCGCGCTCGACGCCAGGCGCCTGCAGGGCGACGAGTCGCTCCTCGCGCGCGTCACGCTCGAGATCCCGGCACTCGGCCTGAAAGTGCCGTTCGAAGGCGACATCAAGCTAAAATGAGTCATTGCGGACACGTCGTGCCGCAATAACCCGGCGCGTTGGAACGACGCAAGCGTCGCTCAACGCGCCGCAGGAGGCGCGTCATGAACAAGGCAAGAGAATTCGATCAGTCGGTGGTGACCGAGCTGCGCGCCCTGCTGGGCGAGCGCGTCAGCGTCGCCGCGGCGGTGCGCGAGCATCACGGCAAGGACGAGTCGTATTTCCCCTACGCCCTGCCCGACGCGGTCGTGTTCCCGGAATCGACCGAGGAGGTGCGCGACGTCGTCGACATCTGCCGCCGGCATCGCGTGCCGATGATCGCCTTCGGCGTCGGCACGTCGCTCGAAGGCCACATCCTCGCGGTCAATGGCGGCGTGTCGATCGACCTTGCGCGCATGAACCGGGTGCTCGAAGTGCACGAGTCGGATCTCGACGCGGTGGTGCAGGCGGGCGTGACCCGCAAGCAGCTGAACGAGCATATCAAGCACACGGGTCTTTTTTTCCCGGTGGATCCGGGCGCCGACGCGACGCTCGGCGGCATGGCGGCGACGCGCGCCTCGGGCACCAACGCGGTGCGCTACGGCACGATGCGCGAGAACGTCCTCTCGCTCAAGGTGGTGCTCGCCGACGGGCGCGTCATCACTACCGCGCGCCGGCCGCGCAAGTCGGCCGCGGGCTACGACCTGACACGCCTGTTCGTCGGCTCCGAAGGCACGCTCGGCATCATCACCGAGGTCACGGTGCGGCTCTATCCGGTGCAGGAGGCCATGTCGGCCGCGGTGTGCGCCTTCGATTCGGTGGACGGCTGCATCGATACCGTGATCCAGACGATCCAGTCGGGCGTTCCGATCGCACGCTGCGACATCGTTTGCGACAAGACGATCGCCGCGATCAACAAATACAAGAAGACCGACTACCGCGTCGCGCCGACCGTGTTCTTCGAGTTCCACGGCAGCCAGGCGAGCGTCATCGAGCAGGCCGAGGCGGTGCAGGCGATCGCGCGCGAGAACGGCGGCATGGACTTCCAGTGGGCGACGCGCCCCGAGGAGCGCACGCAACTCTGGGACGCGCGCCACAACGCCTACTTCGCGGTGCTGCAGACGCGACCCGGCTCGCGCGCCGTCTCGACCGATGTCTGCGTGCCGATCTCGCGCCTCGCCGAATGCGTGCGCGAGTCGATGGAAGACGTGAAGTCCTATGTCGTGCCGGTGCCGCTGCTCGGCCACATCGGCGACGGCAATTTCCATCTCGTCTTTCTGATCGACCCGGCGAACCCCGACGAGCTGGCGCTGGCGAAGCAACTCAACAAGCGCCTGGTCGAGCGCGCCATCCGCATGGAAGGCACCTGCACCGGCGAGCACGGCATCGGCCTCGGCAAGCAGGAATCGCTGCGCGCCGAGCTGGGGGAGGACGTGATCGCGGTGATGCGCGACATCAAGCGGCTGTTCGATCCGGAGAACCTGATGAACCCCGGCAAAGTGGTGCCGGCGCCATGAGCGCTG
>MERE01000123.1 GCA_001771975.1 Betaproteobacteria bacterium RIFCSPLOWO2_02_FULL_68_150
ATCGGCGAAGAGATCGAGATCTTGCCCGTCTTGATGTCGGCTTCGTCTTCGCCGACGATCTGCCAGCAGATCGCGCTGCCGTCGAGCTCGTTCTCGAGGTCCACGGTCGAGCCGAACACGCAGCGGCCATCCGCGTCGACCAGCTTCGGGTCGATCAGTTGCGCGTTGCCGAGCTTCGACTCGATGTCGGCGATGCGCGCCTCGATGAACCCCTGGCGCTCGCGCGCGGCATCGTATTCGGCATTCTCCGACAGGTCGCCGTGCGCGCGCGCATCGGCGATCGCCTGCGACACCGCCGGCCGCTCGACCGCCTTGAGCTGCTTCAGTTCCGCGCGCAGCAGCTCCGCGCCGCGCAGGGTCATCGGGGTCTTTGCCATGGGCGCAGTTTAGAACAGGCTAGCCGAGCCGCGCGTGCAATTCCTGCAGCCGGTAGGGCTCGAGCCGCGGCAGGGCGCGCATCCCGGTGCAGGCGGCGCGCGCACCGGCGATGGTGGTGTAGTAGGTGACGCGCTGCGCCAGCGCGGTGGTGCGGATCGAGCGCGAGTCCGCGACCGCGCTGCGGCTGTCCTCGACGGTATTGACGATCAGGCTCACCTCGCCGTTCTTGATCATGTCGACGATGTGCGGGCGCCCTTCCGCGACCTTGTTCACCGGCGTCACCTCGACGCCGTGCGCGGCCAGCACCCGGGCCGTGCCGCGCGTGGCGATGACCTGGAAGCCGAGCTCCCCCAGCTCGCGCGCCACGTGCACCGCGGCGAGCTTGTCGCCGTCGCGCACGCTGACGAACGCGCGCCCGCCCTTGGGCAGGCGCACGCCGGCCGCGATCTGCGACTTGATGAAGGCCTCGCCAAACGAATCCCCGACTCCCATCACCTCGCCGGTGGATTTCATTTCCGGCCCGAGGATCGTGTCGACGCCGGGGAACTTGACGAAGGGAAACACCGCCTCCTTCACCGAGAAATAGGGCGGCAGCACCTCGGCGCCGACACCCTGGCGCGCGAGCGATATCCCGGCCATGCAGCGCGCCGCGATTTTCGCCCACGGCTTGCCGGTGGCCTTGGAAACGAACGGCACCGTGCGCGAGGCGCGCGGGTTCACTTCCAGCACGAAGACGACGTCGCGCTGGATGGCGTACTGCACGTTCATCAGGCCGACGACCTCGAGCGCCTTCGCCAGCAGCACCGTCTGGCGGCGCAGCTCGCGCTCGAGATGGCTGGCGAGGGAATGCGGCGGCAGGCAGCAGGCGGAGTCGCCCGAGTGCACGCCGGCCTGCTCGATGTGCTCCATGATGCCGCCGATCAGCACCTCGCTGCCGTCGCACACCGCATCGACGTCCACTTCGATCGCGTCCGACAGGTAGCGGTCGAGCAGCACCGGGGAATCGTTCGACACCTTGACGGCGTGTTCCATGTAGCGCTCGAGTTCCGTCCGCTGGTGCACGATCTCCATCGCCCTGCCGCCCAGCACGTAGCTCGGTCGCACCACCACCGGGTAGCCGATCTCCTCGGCCAGGCGCACCGCCTCGGGCGCCGAGCGCGCGGTGCGGTTCGGCGGCTGCCTGAGCTGCAGCCGCTCGAGCAGTTTCTGGAAGCGCTCGCGGTCTTCCGCAACGTCGATCATCTCGGCGCTGGTGCCGATGATCGGCACGCCGGCCGCGGCCAGGTCGCGCGCGAGCTTGAGCGGCGTCTGCCCTCCGTACTGGACGATGACCCCCCAGGGTTTTTCCCGATCCACGATCTCGAGCACGTCCTCGAGCGTCAAGGGCTCGAAGTAGAGCCGGTCGCTGATGTCGTAATCCGTGGAGACGGTCTCCGGGTTGCAGTTGACCATGATGGTCTCGAAGCCGTCTTCGCGCAGCGCGAGCGCCGCGTGCACGCAGCAGTAATCGAACTCGATGCCCTGCCCGATCCGGTTCGGCCCGCCGCCGAGCACCATGATCTTGTTCCGGCCCGTGGGCTCGGCCTCGCACTCCTCCTCGTAGGTGGAGTATAGGTAGGCGGTGCGCGTGGCGAACTCGGCGGCGCAGGTGTCGACGCGCTTGTACACCGGCCGGATGCCGAGCGCATGGCGCCGCGCGCGCACCGCCTTCTCGTCCGCTTTCAGCAGGTGCGCCAGGCGCCGGTCGGAAAAGCCCCGGCGCTTGAGGCCGCGCAGCGCCGCGGCGTCGAGCTGCTCGAGCGGGCGGCCCTCGAGAGCCATCTCGAGATCGACGATTTCCCTGATCTGGGCGAGGAACCACGGGTCGATCCCGGTCAGGCGCCGGACCTCCTCGAGGGTGAAGCCGTTCTCGAACGCGTCGCCCACGTACCAGATGCGCTCCGGCCCCGGCTCGCCGAGCTCGCGCTCGATGGTCTCGCGGTCGGTGGTGCGCTGGTTGAGCCCGTCGACGCCGATTTCCAGCCCGCGCAGCGCCTTCTGCAACGACTCCTGGAAGGTGCGGCCGATCGCCATCACCTCGCCGACCGATTTCATCTGCGTCGTCAGGCGGTCGTTCGCCAGCGGGAATTTCTCGAACGCGAAGCGCGGCACCTTGGTGACGACGTAGTCGATCGTCGGCTCGAACGAGGCCGGGGTGGCGCCGCCGGTGACTTCGTTGGCGATTTCGTCGAGCGTGTAGCCCACCGCCAGCCTGGCGGCGACCTTGGCGATCGGAAAACCCGTGGCCTTGGAAGCGAGCGCCGAGGAGCGGCTGACGCGCGGATTCATCTCGATGATCAGCAGGCGGCCGTCCTGCGGATTGATCGCGAACTGCACGTTCGAGCCGCCGGTGTCGACGCCGATTTCGCGCAGCACCGCGATCGAGGCGTCGCGCAGGATCTGGTATTCCCGGTCGGTGAGCGTCTGCGCCGGCGCCACGGTGATCGAGTCGCCGGTGTGCACGCCCATGGCATCGAGGTTTTCGATCGAGCAGACGATGATGCAGTTGTCGCGCCGGTCGCGCACCACCTCCATCTCGTATTCCTTCCAGCCGGCCACCGACTCCTCGATCAGCAGCTCGTGCGTCGGCGAGGCCTCCAGTCCGCGCTCGCAGATGGCGACGAACTCCTCGCGGTTGTAGGCGATGCCGCCGCCGGTGCCGCCGAGCGTGAACGAGGGACGGATCACCACCGGGAAGCCGATGCCGGCCTGCACCTGCAGCGCCTCCTCGAGCGAATGCGCGAGGGAAGAGCGCGGGCTCGCCAGCCCGATGCGGCTCATGGCCTGCTTGAATTTCTCGCGGTCTTCGGCCTTGTCGATGGCTTCACGCGAGGCCCCGATCATCTCCACGCCGTACTGTTCCAGCACGCCGTGCCTGGCCAGATCGAGCGCGCAGTTGAGCGCCGTCTGCCCGCCCATCGTCGGCAGCAGCGCGTCGGGCCGCTCCCGCTCGATGATGCGCGCCACCGTCTGCCAGGTGATCGGCTCGATGTAGGTGGCATCCGCCATCTCCGGGTCGGTCATGATGGTGGCGGGGTTGGAATTCACCAGCACCACCCGGTAGCCCTCCGACTTGAGCGCCTTGCAGGCCTGGGCGCCGGAATAGTCGAACTCGCAGGCCTGGCCGATCACGATCGGGCCGGCGCCGATGATCAGGATGCTCTGCAGATCAGTTCTTCTTGGCATCGGCCATCATCGCCGCGAAGCGGTCGAACAGGTACGCCAGGTCGTGCGGCCCCGGGCTCGCTTCCGGGTGGCCCTGGAAGCAGAACGCCGGGCGGTCGGTGCGCGCGAGCCCCTGCAGCGAGCCATCGAACAGCGATACGTGCGTAGGCCGCAGCGATGCGGGCAGCGATTTCGGATCCACCGCGAAGCCGTGGTTCTGGCTCGTGATCACGACGGCGCCGGTATCCAGATCCTTCACCGGGTGATTGGCGCCGTGATGCCCGAACTTCATTTTCAGCGTCTTCGCGCCCGAGGCGAGCGCCATCAGCTGGTGCCCGAGGCAGATGCCGAACACCGGGACCGCGGTCGCGTCGAGGATCTGCCCGATCGACTCGATGGCGTAGCCGCAGGGCTCCGGATCGCCGGGACCGTTCGACAGGAAAATGCCGTCGGGCCGCAGGCGCAGCACCTCGTTCGCCGGCATCTGCGCCGGAACCACGGTGACGCGCGCGCCGCGCTCGACGAGCAGGCGCAGGATGTTGCGCTTGATGCCGTAGTCGTAGGCGACAACGTGGTTTTTCTCCGTCGCGCCACGGCGAAACCCGCGGCCGAGGGACCACGCGCCCTCGGTCCATTCGTAGGGCGTGCCGGTCGTCACCGCCTTCGCGAGATCCATGCCCGCGAGCCCGGGAAAGGCACGTGCGCCGGCGAGCGCCTCCGGCTCGCTCACCTCGCCCGCCATCAGGCACCCGTTCTGGGCACCCTTTTCGCGCAGCAGGCGCGTCAGCTTCCGCGTGTCGATGTCGCTGATGGCGACAACCCCGTTCGCCGCCAGGTACTCGGTGAGCGTGCGCTCGGCGCGCCAGTTCGACATCAGGGGGGGCACGTCGCGCACCACGAGTCCGGCCGCATGAACCGCACCCGATTCCTCGTCCTCGGCGTTGACGCCGGTGTTGCCGATGTGCGGATAGGTCAGCGTCACGATCTGCCGGCAGTACGACGGATCGGTGAGGATCTCCTGGTAGCCGGTCATCGCGGTGTTGAACACCACTTCCCCGGAAGACACGCCGCGCGCGCCGATCGAGCGGCCCCGGAACACCGTGCCGTCGGCGAGGACGAGCAGGGCAGGTTCGAGTGCGGCCAAAACGCGAAACTCCAGGAGTCGACGTGAAAAGCGGGAGGGGCTTCGCGCCCATCCCGCTCGGCTTGAGGAAAGAATTATACGCTACTTGAGTCCGAGCACGTCCCCCATGTCGTACAGCCCCGGCGCGCGTCCCCGCAGCCACTTCGCCGCGCGCAGGGCGCCGAGCGCGTAGGTGGCGCGGCTCTGCGAGCGCACGCCGACCTCGACGCGCTCGCCCTGGCCCGCGAAGATCACGGTGTGCTCGCCGACGATGTCGCCGCCGCGGATGGCGTGAAAGCCGATCTGTTTCGCCGGCCTTGCGCCGGTATCGCCCCGGCGGCCGTGGACCGCCACCTCGTCGAGCTTGCGCTCGAGCGCGCCGGCGACGATTTCGC
>MERE01000124.1 GCA_001771975.1 Betaproteobacteria bacterium RIFCSPLOWO2_02_FULL_68_150
CAGATCAGCGTCTCGTAGATGCCGACGCGCCCGAGGTAGCCGGTCATGCGGCATTCCAGGCAGCCGACCGGCTTGCAGATCGAGGCGGGGCGATTGGTCTTCCACGGCGTGACGAGCGCCTCCCAGGCCGCGATCTCCTCGGCACGATGCAGCTCGACCTTCTGCTTGCAGTGCGGGCACAGCGTCCGTACGAGGCGCTGCGCCATGACGCCGTTCACGGTGGCGTTGAGCAGGTACGGCGGCACGCCGAGCTCGAGCAATCGCGTCACCGCGCTCGGCGCATCGTTGGTGTGCAGCGTCGAGAGCACGAGGTGGCCGGTGAGCGCAGCCTGCACCGCCATCTCCGCCGTCTCGAGGTCGCGGATTTCGCCCACCATGATGATGTCGGGGTCCTGGCGCAGCAGCGCGCGCACGCCGTCGGCAAATCCCAGCTCGATCGCCGGCTGCGTCTGCATCTGGTTGAACGCCGGCTCGACCATCTCGATCGGATCCTCGATCGTGCAGACATTGACTTCCGGGGTCGCGAGGCTCTTCAGCGTCGAATACAGCGTGGTGGTCTTGCCCGAGCCGGTCGGACCGGTCACCAGCACGATGCCGTTGGACTGCCCGCTCATCTCCTTCCAGCGCTGGCGGTCGTCGTCGGAGAACCCGAGCTCGCGGAAATCGCGCACCAGCACCTCGGGATCGAAGATGCGCATCACCAGCTTCTCGCCGAACGCCGTCGGCAGCGTCGACAGGCGCAGCTCGACCTCCTGGCCGTCGAGCGTGCGCGTCTTGATGCGCCCGTCCTGCGGCCGGCGCTTCTCGACCACGTCCATGCGGCCGAGGATCTTGATGCGGCTGGTCATCGCCGCGAGCACCGGCGCCGGAATCTGGTACACCTGGTGCAGCACGCCGTCGATGCGAAAGCGCACGATGCCGAGGTCGCGCCGCGGCTCGATGTGGATGTCGCTCGCGCGCTGCTCGAAGGCGTAGCTCCACAGCCAGTCCACCACCCGCACGATGTGCGCATCGTTGGCGTCGAGCGGCTTGTTGGCCGCGCCCAGCTCGACCAGCTGTTCGAAGTTCGAGAGCCCCGAGGCGCCCGCCGCGCTGCGCGTCGCACCTTTCACCGAGCGCGCCAGGTTGTAGAACTCGACCTGGTAGCGTTCGATGTCCGCCGGGTTGGCGATCACGCGCCGGATTTCCAGCTTCAGGATGCGGGCGAGTTCCGCTTCCCAATCGCGATCGTAGGGCTCGGCGGTGGCGATCACCGCCTCCTTGCTCGTCACGCCCACGGGCAGGATGCGAAAGCGCGTCGCGTAGGCCGACGACATCACCTCGGTCACCGCCGAGAAATCCACCTTGAGCGGGTCGATGTGCCGGTATTCCATGCCGCTGCGCTTCGCCAGCCATTCGGTGAGCGGCTCGAGCGCGAGCAGCCGGTGCGGCGGCAGCGCGCTCTTCCACTGCTGGTCGGCGACCACCGCGAGCGGATGGTTCGCGCCGCGGTAATAGCGGCGCTCCTTTTTCAGACGCTCGGCCTCTTCGGCCGCCACCATGCGGTCCTCGACCAGCCAGTCGAGCACTTCGGCGAGCGCGAGGCGCCCTTCGCGCGGCGGCGCTTTGGCGGCGTGTGGCATGGGCCAGCGACTATACCCCATACAATGCCGCATGAGCCGCGGCCGCGCACCCGCCCTCGCCGAAGCCGTGACCCTGCGTGAAGTCTGGGCCTGGAGCATGTACGACTTCGCCAACTCCGGTTACACCACGGTGGTGATCACCGCGGTGTTCAACGCGTATTTCGTTGCTGCTGTAGCGGGCAAGGCACCGTGGGCGACGTTCGCCTGGACCGCGGCGCTTTCGGTGTCGTATCTCGCCGTGCTGCTCAGCGCGCCGCTCGTAGGCGCGTGGGCGGATGCGCACGCGGCCAAGAAGCAGCTGCTCCTCTGGACGACCGCCGGCTGCGTGCTGTTCACGGCGGGCCTTTACTTCGCGTCGCCCGGCGCGGTGGCGCTCGCGATCGTGCTGGTGGTGCTGTCCAATTTCTTCTTTTCCACCGGCGAGAATCTGATCGCGGCGTTCCTGCCCGAGCTGGCCGACTCGAGAGCGATGGGGCGCGTTTCCGGTTGGGGCTGGGCCTTCGGCTACCTCGGCGGCCTCGCGTCCCTCGGCATCTCGCTCGCCTACATCACCTGGGCGCAGCAGCAGGGTCACAGCGGCGCGCAGTTCGTGCCCGTCTGCATGCTGATCACGGCGGCGGTTTTCGCCCTCGCCGCGGCGCCCACGTTCGTCTTCCTGCGCGAGCGGGCGCGACCCCAGCCGCGAACCGAAGCACCGTGGGCCCGCGTGCTGCACACGATCCGGCACGCGCGCCAGTTTCGCGACCTGCGCCGCTTCCTCGCCTGCATCCTCTTTTACCAGGCCGGCATCATGGCGGTGATCGCGCTCGCCGCGATCTATGCGCAGGAGGCGATGAAGTTCACCACCCAGCAGACGCTGACGCTGATTCTGGTGGTCAATCTCACCGCGGCGGCGGGCGCCTTCGGTTTCGGTTACCTGCAGGACGCGATCGGCCACCTGCGCGCCATGGCGCTGGTGCTCTGCGGCTGGATCGCGATGATCCTGCTCGCCTACACGGCCGACGATGCGCCGAAGTTCTGGGTGGCGGCCAACATGGCGGGGCTATGCATGGGATCGGCGCAGGCCGCGGGGCGCGCGATCGTGGGGTATCTCTCGCCGCCCGACCGGCTGGCGGAGTTCTTCGGCCTATGGGGGCTCGCCGTCAAGACCGCCTCGATCTTCGGGCCGCTCACCTACGGCATCGTGACCTGGGTGTTCGAAGGCGATCATCGCCTCGGGATCCTCGCCGTGGGCGCGTATTTCGTGGTCGGGCTGGCGCTCCTTGCGGGCATCGATGTCGAGCGCGGAAGGCGCGCGGCGCTGCAGCCCTAGCCTGCGGACCGGCGCCTGCCTCGCGCCTCGCACCAGGGGTTCAGGTAGACTTTCCGCTTCCCGCTCAACCCGACCAGGAGCAGGCACATGACGATCAAAGCCGGCGACCCGCTGCCCGATGGCAAGCTATCCGAATCCGCAGGCTGGGACGACGGGTCGAATTGCCCGCTGCGGCCTGCCGACGTCAGCGTGGCCGCAGCGGTAAAAAACAGGAAAATCGCGATCTTCGGGCTGCCGGGCGCATTCACGCCGACCTGTTCGGCGAAGCACGTGCCGAGCTACCTGTCCAACCGCGACAAGCTGATGGCGAAGGGCGTGAGCGAAATCTGGTGCGTGGCGGTGAATGACGGCTACGTGATGCAGGCCTGGGGCCGGCAGGAAAAGGCCACCGGCAAGATCCGCATGCTCGGCGACGGCAGCGGGGCGTGGACCAAAGCGCTCGGCCTGGAGCTCGACCTCAGCGGCGGCGGCATGGGAATGCGCATGAAGCGCTTCTCGATGCTGGTCGACGACGGCGTCGTCAAGCAGGTCAATGTCGAGGGCCCCGGCAAGTTCGAGGTCTCAGACGCCGAGACGATGCTGAAGCAACTCGGCTGAAGCGGCGCGCGCGGGCGGCCCGTCAGCCTTTCGCCGAAAACTCGAGCAGCAGCGCGTTCATGCGCCGGACGAAGCCGGCCGGGTCGTCGAGCGCCGCGCCCTCGGCGAGCAGCGCCTGCTCGTAGAGCAACACCGCCCAATCGTCGAAACGCGCCGCCTCGTCCTTGAGCCGCGCCACGATCGGGTGCGTGGGGTTGATCTCGAGGATCGGCTTACCTGCCGGCGCCTTCTGCCCGGCAGCGCGCAGGATGCGCGCGAGATTGGCGCTCATGTCGTGCTCGTCCGCCACCAGGCAAGCCGGCGAATCGGTGAGACGCTGCGTCACGCGAACGTCCTTGACGCGCTCGCCGAGCGCCGCCTTCAAACGGGCGGCCAGGTCGCCGAATTCCCGGCGCTGCGACTCGGTCTGCTGTTTCTCGGCCTCGTCGGCAAGTTCGCCCAGGTCGAGGCCGCCGCGCGCCACCGACGCCAACGGTTTGCCCTCGAACTCGGTCAGCGCTGACACCAGCCACTCGTCGACGCGCTCGCCGAGCAGCAGCACCTCCACGCCCTTGCGCCGGAACACTTCCAGATGCGGGCTCGAGCGCGCGGCGCCGAACGATTCTGCCGTCACGTACCAGATGCGGTCCTGTCCCGGTTTCATGCGCGCCACGTAATCGGCGAGCGACACCGTCTGCGCCTCCTGATCGGAGTGCGTGGAGGCAAGGCGCAACAGCTTCGCGATGCGCTCGCGGTTGGCCGGATCCTCGGCCACACCCTCCTTGAAGGCGCGGCCGAACTCGGACCAGAAGGCGGCGTACTTTTCGGGCTGGTTCGCCGCCAGGTCCTCGAGCAGCGCCAGCATGCGCTTGACGCAGCCGCCGCGGATCGCGTCCAGATCGCGGCTCTGCTGCAGGATCTCGCGCGAGACGTTGAGCGGCAGGCTGTCGGCATCGATCACGCCGCGCACGAAGCGCAGGTAGGCCGGCATCAGGTGCTCCGCGTCCTCCATGATGAAGACGCGCTTGACGTAAAGCTTGACGCCGTGGCGCCCGTGCCGCTCCCAGAGATCGAAGGACGCGCGCGCCGGCACAAAGAGCAGCTGCGTGTATTCGTGCCGGCCCTCGACGCGCGCGTGCGCCCAGGCGAGCGGGTCCTCGAAGTCGTGCGCCACGTGCTTGTAGAACTCGCGGTACTGCTCGTCGCTCACCTCGCTTTTCGGGCGCGCCCAGAGCGCGCTCGCCTGGTTGAGCGTCTCCTCCTTGCCGGGCATGAACTCCTTGGTCACCGGGTCGACCCGGGATTCCCCGAGGAGCACGATCGGCAGGCCGATGTGATCCGAGTACTTGCGCACGATGGCCTTGACGGTCCCGGGCTCGAGCAGCTCGTCCTCGCCGGCGCGCAGCTGCAGCGTGACTTCGGTGCCGCGGGCGCGGCGCTCGAGCGGCTCGAGGGTGTATTCACCCGACCCGTCGGACTCCCAGCGCACGCCCTCGCCGGCCGGCGCGCCCGCGCGCCGCGTCACCAGCGTGACGCGCTCGGCGACGATGAACGACGCGTAGAAGCCGACCCCGAATTGGCCGATCAGGCGCGCGTCCTTCTGCTGGTCCCCGGTAAGGGTGGCGAGAAACTCCTTGGTGCCCGACTTGGCGATGGTGCCGATGTTGGCGATGACCTCGTCGCGCGACATGCCGATGCCGTTGTCGCAGACCGTGAGCGTGCGCGCCGCCTGGTCGATGCGCAGCGTGATTCTCAGCTCCGGCGCGTCCTCGTTGAGCCCCGGATGCGCGAGCGCCTCGAAGCGCAGCTTGTCGGCCGCGTCCGACGCATTCGAGATCAGCTCGCGCAGGAAGATCTCCTTGTTGCTGTACAGCGAGTGGACCATGAGGGACAGCAGCTGCTTCACCTCGGCCTGGAAGCCGAGCGTCTGTTTCACCGCGGCCTGCGTCATGCGTAATCTCCCCGGGGACTTTCCTGAACTTCGCTGGATGGGGGCGAAACAGGCGCCTTTCAAGGGCCGCCGTGGGCCGCCGCCGTTGTACCCTTGGGGCTGGCGCTTCACTCATTCGACTGGCTCACCTGACATGACCCGCGCACTCCCCCGGTTTGTACTCACCGTTGTCCTGCTTGCGGCGGCCCTGGCGCAGGCCCAGGCGCCCGCCCGGGTGGCGAGCGTCGAGGGCGTCACCGAATACCGCCTCGGCAACGGCCTGCGCGTGTTGAGCGTGCCCGACCCGAGCGCCGACACCATCACCGTGCACCTCACCTACCTCGTCGGCTCGCGCCACGAAGGCTACGGCGAAAAGGGCATGGCGCACCTGCTCGAGCATCTGCTGTTCAAGAGCTCGCGCAACCACCCCAACATTTCCCGGGAACTGGACCGGCGCGGGGCGCGCCACAACGCGACGACAGCGTTCGACCGCACCACCTACTTCGAGACCCTGCCGGCGAGCGATGCCAATCTCGAATGGGCGCTCGCCATGGAAGCCGACCGCATGGTGAACGCCACCTTCTCGCAGGCGGACCTGGCGAGCGAAATGACGGTCGTGCGCAACGAATTCGAGATGCGCGAGAACGATCCCGGCAGCGTGCTGCACGAGCGCATGCAGCGCCTGGCCTACGCGTGGCACAACTACGGCAATGCCATCATCGGCAACCGCGCCGATATCGAGTCGGTACCGATCGAGCGGCTGCAGGCCTTCTATCGCCTTTGGTACCAGCCGGACAACGCCGTGCTGATCGTGGGCGGCCGCTTCGACGAGGCGCGCGCGCTCGCCGAAGTCGCGAAGTACTTCGGCGCGCTCGCGCGCCCGCAGCGCGTCCTGCCCGCGCTCTACACCTCGGAACCTACGCAGGACGGCGAGCGCAGCGTGACGCTGCGCCGGGCCGGCGACACGCAGATCGTCGCCGCGCTGTATCGGGTGCCCGCCGGGAGCGACCCGGACTATCCCGCGCTCGAGCTGCTGACGCGCGTGCTCGGCAGCTCGCCCGCGGGGCGGCTGCATCGCGCTCTGGTGGAAAAGGGCCTCGCGAGCTGGACCTGGGGCAACGATTCCGCGATGCACGATCCCGGGGTCGTCACCTTCGGTGCGGGTCTGCGCGGCACGGCCGCGATCGAGCCGGCGCGCGAAGCCCTGCTGGGGGTGCTCGAAGGCATCGCGCGCGAGCCGATCCGCGCCGACGAGTTCGAGCGCGCGCGCGTCGCCTTGCTCGGCGACATCGACAAGACGCAGACCGATACGGGCGCGCTCATCCGCTGGCTGGCGGAATTTTCCGCGCTCGGCGACTGGCGCCTGTTCTTCCTCTACCGCGACCGGCTGCAGCAGGCGACGGTGGCCGACTTGCAGCGCGTGGCGACGCGCTACCTGCGTCCCGCCAACCGGGTGCTCGGCGAGTTCGTGCCGACGGCGCAAGCCGAGCGCGCCGAGATCCCGCCGCGCCCGGACGTCGCCGCCGCGGTCGCCGGCTATCGCGGCCGCGAGGAAGTCGCACGCGGTGAAGCCTTTGATCCGACGCCGCAGAACATCGAGTCGCGCATCCTCCGCCGCGAGCTGGCCAATGGCATCCGGCTCGCGCTGCTGCCGAAGAAGACGCGCGGCGCCACGGTGCAGGCATCGCTCGGCCTGTACTGGGGCGACGAGCGGAGCAAGATGAATCGCACCACCGCGTGCGCACTGGCGGGCGGCATGTTGATGCGCGGCACGCGCCGGCACGACCGCACCGCGCTGCGCGATGCCTTCGATCGGCTCAAGGCGACGGTGTCGGCGGGCGTGAGCGGCGCGAGCTTCGAGGCGCGGCGCGAGAGCCTCGAGGAAACGCTGCGCCTGGTGGCCGAGGTGCTGCGCGAGCCCGCCTTCCCGGCCGCCGAGTTCGAGCAGCTGAAGCGCGCGCGGCTCACCGGCGCCGAGGAACAGAAGAGCGACCCCGAGGCGATTGCCGACGAGCGCCTGCAGCGCCACCTCGCGCCGTATCCGAGCGGCCACTGGCTGGCGCCGCTCACCGTGAGCGAGCGCATCGACGCGCTCAACGCGGCCACGCTGGACGATGCGAAACGCTGCTACACCGACCTGGTCGGCGCTACCGGTGCGACCTTCGTCGCCGTGGGCGATTTCGATCCGGAGACGATGGCGCAGCTGGTCGAGGAACTGTTCGGCGGCTGGAAGAGCCCGCAGCCGTTCACCCGCATCGCGACGCGGTATTTCGAGCGGCCACGCCTGGAGGAAGAGGTTCGTACGCCGGACAAGGCGAATGCCGTGCTGCGCGCGGGCCTCAACCTGAAGCTGCGCGACGACCATCCGGATTTTCCCGCGCTGGTGCTCGGCAGCTACCTGCTGGGCGGCACATCGACCAGCCGCTTGCCGATGCGCGTGCGCGAGCAGGAGGGCCTGTCCTACGGCATCTATGCCAGTTTCAGCGCCAGCCCGCTCGACGAGGCGGCCTCGTTCGGCGTCGAGGCGAGTTTCGCCCCGCAGAACAAGGCGCGCGTGGAGCAGGCCATGAGCGAGGAGTTGGGGCGCGCCCTGACCGAGGGCTTCGGCACGGCCGAATTCGCCGCCGCGCAGAAAAGTCTGCTCGATGCGCGGCGCCTGGCGCGCGCGCGCGACCGCTCGCTCGCGGCGCGGCTCGCGAACTACGCTTTCATCAAGCGCACGTTCGCCTGGGACATCGACTTCGAGCAGCGCATTGCGGCGCTGACGCCGGAGGCGGTGCGCGACGCGCTGCGCCGGCACCTCGAGCTGCAGAAACTTTCGCTGCTGAAGGCGGGCGACTTTCGCTAGCCCGGCGCGCGCCTCAGGTGGGCGGCAGTTGCGGCGGCTGCGGATGCAGCCCTCGCATCAGGTCCGGTTGGCTCGTCATGCCGTTCATCTCCCTGCCGACTTGGCGGTGCCAAGTCGGCAGGCATGGGGAAAACGCATTCAGACCACCGCCTACATGCCGCGCAACGACAAACTCAATCGATCACCCCGTACCGCACCTCGAGGACCTCGAGCTCCTCGACGCCTGCCGGGCTGCGCAGCAGCACGCGCTCGCCCTCGCGCGCCTTGAGCAGCGCCTTCGCGATCGGCGAGATCCAGGACACGCGCCCCTTGGCCGGATCGACTTCGTCGAGGCCCACGATGGTGACGGCGCGCTCGCCGCCGGCGCGCGAGGCGACCGTGACCGTGGCGCCGAAGAAGACCTGGTCGCTATCGCGGCCTGCCGAGCGCACCACCTCGGCGCCCTCCAGCCGCTTGATGAGAAAGCGCACGCGGCGGTCGATCTCGCGCAGGCGCTTCTTGCCGTACAGGTAGTCGCCGTTTTCCGAGCGGTCGCCGTTCGATGCGGCCCAGGCCACCGTCTGCACCACGCGCGGCCGCTCTTCCTCCACCAGCGCGCGCAGCTCCGCCTTCAGGCGCGCGAAGCCCGCGGGCGAGATGTAGTTCTTGCCCTGCGGCGGCGCCTGCGGCGCGGGCTCCGGCTGCAGCGCCGCTTCGTCGGACTCGCGCGTGAAGGCTTTCGACATGGCAGCGATTTTACCCGCGCGGCGGACTTGCCAGCGATGCCCCGGAGCGCCGAGAATCCGCCCTGCACTCAACCAGGGGGAGTTCCATGGCCGACCCTAAGACCGCCGAACGAGATGATCTGCTGTCCAAGCTGCGCGTGCGCGAGATCGCGGTCTTCTGCCTCATCGCGCTGATCGCGGTGCTCGCCAACCTGCCGCGCGAGATGGTGCAGAACGCGCTCGGCATCGACTATCAGATCCTCTACGGCGTGCTCGGCTCGCTGGTCGTGATCGCCCTGTTCCTGTACCTGAAGTTCTTCTTTTTTCTCGCCGTGGTGCTGCTGATCGCCGGCGCCAACCTGCCCGAGCAGATCGCCGACGGCTTCGGCATCTCGAAGGTCCCGCTCGTGCTGGCGCTGGTGGCCATGGTCGGCGTCTCGCTCATCAACTACGTCGTCAAGCTGATGCCTACGGGGCTCGAGCCGAAACCCAGGGAACGCAGTCCCGAGGGCGTGCGGGCGATGTTCTATGCCATCGAGAAGAACAACCCGGTCTACGCGCAGAAGGTGCTGTCGATGAAGTTCGACCCCAACCTGATGCACGACAACGGCTACACGCCGCTCGCGTATGCCGCCGCCAAGGGCAATGCGCAGATGGTCGAGCTGTTCCTGCGCAACGGCGCCGATCCTACCGCCCGCACGCGCGAGGGCGACACGCCGGTCGAGCTGGCGCTGCGCATGGGCCACACCGAAGCGGCGGATCTGCTGCGGCGTGCGCGCCAGGAGATCGAAGCAGGCCTCGCGGGCAAGGCGCCGGCCGGGGCCGCCTGAGCGCTCCGGCGGGGGCCCTCGAGGGCGTCGGCTGGCGGCCGAAGCGCTGATACTGTATACTTATACAGTCTAGCGGTAGTGCCGCCCGGAGCCGTCGCTGCACCGCAACAACCCCTTGTGGATTCAAACGCATAGCGCTGTCCGCCCCATTCCGCCTTCGATGCGCGGCAACCACTAGATCTAGTAGGTCCAATATCCACGAAGACAAAATGTTGTGTTTTCAATTGTCTATGTGCAATACTTGATGTGAGACAAGAATTCGAAAATACAGCCGCGTCCGACGTACCGCAAGTCGGTAATCTGGGCGCCTCGTCGAAACCCAACAGACCGGAAAGAAAAAAAGATGACGACATCACAAGCCGGCGGCCTCGCTCCTGCACTGCAGCTCGGCGAACAGGAAATCTGCCGCGACTCGCTGCTCGAAAAATACGCCAAGGGCAAGGAGGCGAGCGCCGAAGACGTGCGCCGCCGCGTCGCGCGCGCGCTGGCGCAGGTCGAGCCGGAAGACCGGCGCGCCCACTGGGAGAAGCGCTTCTTCGGCGCGCTCGAGGAAGGCTTCATTCCCGCGGGCCGCATCAATTCGGCCGCCGGCATCCAGATGCAGGCGACCCTCATCAACTGTTTCGTGCAGCCGGTGGGCGATTCGATTTCCGAGATCGTCGACGGCAAGCCCGGCATCTACACGGCGCTCGCCGAGGCCGCCGAGACCATGCGCCGCGGCGGCGGCGTCGGCTACGACTTCTCCTCGATCCGGCCCAAGGGCGCCGAGGTGAAAGGCACGCGCTCGCGCGCCTCCGGCCCGGTGTCGTACATGCGCGTGTTCGACCGCTCCTGCGAGACGGTCGAGTCCGCGGGCGCGCGGCGCGGCGCGCAGATGGGCGTGCTGCGCTGCGACCACCCGGACGTGGAGGAATTCATCCACGCCAAGGACCAGGGCGAGCTGACCAACTTCAACATCTCGGTCGGCGTCACCGACGAGTTCATGGCCGCGGTGGAGCAGGACCACGACGTCGAGCTGGTGCACAAGGCGAAGCCCTCCGCCGACCAGATGAAGGACGGCGCGTTCCAGCGCGAGGACGGCGCCTGGGTGTTCCGCAAGGTGCGGGCACGCGAGCTGTGGGAGCAGATCATGCGCTCGACCTACGACCACGCCGAGCCGGGGATCCTGTTTCTCGACCGCATCAATCGCGACAACAACCTCAACTACTGCGAGTCGATCGAGGCGACCAACCCCTGCGCCGAGCAACCGCTGCCGCCCTACGGCTGCTGCTGCCTGGGCTCGATCGACCTGACGCATTTCGTGCGCGATCCGTTCACCGCGGAGGCGCGCTTCGATTTCGAGCGCTTCGGAAGAGTGGTCGAGCTTTCCGTGCGCATGCTCGACAACGTGCTCGACGTGACCGCCTGGCCGCTCGAGCAGCAGCACAAGGAGGCGATGGCAAAACGGCGCGTCGGCCTGGGCTTTACGGGGCTCGGCGACGCGCTGGTCATGTTGCGGCAGCGTTACGACAGCGAAGACGCGCGCGCCAGCGCCGCGCGCATCTCGGAGGCGATGCGCGACTTCGCCTACCGCGCCTCGGTCGAGCTCGCCCGCGAGCGCGGCCAGTTCCCGCTGTTCAACGCCGACCTGTACCTCTCGGGCAGCAGTTTCGCCGCGCGCCTGCCCGACGAGATCAAGGCGCTCATCCGCAAGCACGGCCTGCGCAATTCGCACCTGCTGTCGATCGCGCCCACCGGCACCATCAGCCTCGCCTTCGCCGACAACGCCTCGAACGGCATCGAGCCGCCGTTCTCCTGGGTGTACACGCGGAAAAAACGCATGCCCGACGGCACCCTCAAGGAGTTCCCGGTCGAGGACCACGCCTGGCGCGCTTACAAAGCAATGGGCGGGGACATGGAGCACCTGCCGGAGCATTTCGTGACCGCGCTCGAGATCACGGCCAAGGCGCACGAGCAGATGGTCGCGGCGGTGGCGCCGTTCGTCGACACCAGCATCTCGAAGACGGTCAACGTTCCCGAGGACTATCCCTACGACGATTTCAAGGACCTGTATTTCGCGGCCTGGAAATCAGGCTTGAAGGGCCTCGCGACCTATCGTCCGAACAAGGTGCTGGGCTCGGTGCTTTCGGTGGACACGCCGGCGGACAAGGAACGCAAGGAGCCGCAGGATTTTCGCCAGGACGAAGTCAACCGGCGCATCCAGATCCGCAGCGTGCCGGCGCCGGTGCTCGCCAGCCTGCGCTGGCCGGGGCGCCCCAATCTGGCGGAGGGCAACCTCGCCTGGACCTACATGATCGAGCACCCGCACGGGGCCTTCGCGGTGTTCGTCGGCCACGTGGAGAACGGTCGCAAGCATGCCTTCGAAGTGTGGGTGAACGGTGCCGGCCAGCCCCGCGGCCTGGGGGCGCTGGCGAAAACGTTGTCGATGGACATGCGCGCCAACGATCCGGGCTGGTTGAAGCTCAAGCTCGACACGCTCGCCAAGACCTCGGGCGACGACGCTTTCGACATGCCCTTTCCGCCGCACGGCGAAAGGAAGCTCATGCCGTCGATCGTCTCCGCCTTCGCGCAGGTGGTGCGCTGGCACGTCGAGCAGCTCGGCGGCTTCCACGACGGCGCGACGCCGGTGCTGGACACCCTGTTCAGTCTGAAGGAGCCCAAGACCGGAACCGACGGCACGATGTCGTGGACCGTGGACGTGTTCAATCCGCGCACCGGCGACGATTTCGTGCTCGGCCTGAAGGAGATCACGCTGCCGGATGGCATCACGCGGCCTTACTCGATGTGGCTCTCGGGCGAGTATCCGAAGGCGCTCGACGGCATGTGCAAGATCCTGTCGCTCGACATGCGGGTGCTCGATCCGGCCTGGGCCGGCATGAAGCTCCGGAAGCTGCTCGATTTCCCCGAGCCGCTCGGCGATTTCCTCGCCTTCGTGCCGGGCTCGAAGAAGCAGCAGACCTGTCCGTCCACCGTATCGTACGTCGCACGCCTCATCCTGCACCGCTACGCGAT
>MERE01000125.1 GCA_001771975.1 Betaproteobacteria bacterium RIFCSPLOWO2_02_FULL_68_150
GGGACTGCTGGTGGCGCGCTATCTCGGCGATTCGAGCGAAGCCGCGAAGCGTTGCCTGGTGCGAATCTGGTCGCTGTTGCGTCCGGCGCTCATCGGGTGCGCCGCCGTGGAACCGAGAATCTGGAGAACCTGAATGGAGCTGACGCCGCGCGAGAAAGACAAGCTGCTGATCTTCACCGCCGCGCTGCTCGCCGAGCGCCGCCGCGCGCGCGGTTTGAAGCTGAATTACCCGGAGGCGGTGGCTTTCATCAGCGCCGCGATCATGGAAGGCGCACGCGATGGCAGGAGCGTCTCGGAACTGATGGGCCGGGGCGCGACGCTGCTCAAGCGCGAAGAAGTGATGGAAGGCGTGCCCGAGATGATCCCGGAAATCCAAGTCGAGGCGACCTTTCCCGACGGCACGAAACTCGTGACCGTGCACAACCCGATCGTCTGAGAGGCCGACATGATTCCAGGTGAAATGAAAGTGGCTGCAGGCGAAATCGAGATCAACTCCGGCCGCATAACGGTCGCGCTGCGGGTGACGAACTCGGGCGACCGGCCGGTCCAGGTCGGCTCGCACTACCATTTCTTCGAGGCGAACGACGCGCTGAAATTCGAGCGCAAGAAAGCCTATGGCTTCCGGCTCAATATCGCCGCGGGCACCGCGGTGCGCTTCGAGCCCGGTCAGATGCGCACCGTGGAACTGGTGGCGCTCGCGGGCGAGCGCAAGGTGTACGGCTTCGCCGGCAAGGTCATGGGAGCGCTGAAATGAAAATCTCGCGCCAGGCGTATGCCGAGATGTTCGGCCCCACCACCGGCGATCGCGTGCGGCTCGCCGATACCGATCTCTGGATCGAGGTCGAGCGGGACCTGACCACTTACGGCGAGGAAGTGAAGTTCGGCGGCGGCAAGGTGATCCGCGACGGCATGGGCCAGAGCCAGCGCCTGTCGGCGGAGGTCGCCGACACCGTGATCACCAACGCGCTCATCGTCGATCACTGGGGCATCGTCAAGGCCGACATCGGCATCAAGAACGGGCGCATCTGGAAGATCGGCAAGGCGGGCAACCCCGACATCCAGCCGGCGGTGACGATCCCGATCGGCGCCGGCAGCGAGGTGATTGCAGGCGAGGGGCTGATGGTCACCGCGGGCGGCATCGATTCGCACATCCACTTCATCTGCCCGCAGCAGATCGAGGAAGCGCTGATGTCGGGCGTCACCACCATGCTCGGCGGCGGCACCGGGCCCGCGACCGGCACGTTCGCCACCACCTGCACGCCCGGCCCCTGGCACCTGCTCTCGATGCTCTCGGCAGCGGAAAGCTTTGCGATGAACCTCGGTTTCCTCGGCAAGGGCAACGCGTCGCTGCCCGAACCGCTGCGCGAGCAGGTCAGGGCCGGCGCGATCGGCCTTAAACTGCACGAGGACTGGGGTACCACGCCCGCGGCGATCGACAACTGCCTCGCGGTCGCCGACGAGATGGACGTGCAGGTGGCGATCCACACCGACACGCTCAACGAGTGCGGCTTCGTCGAGACCTCCATCAAGGCGATGAAGGGCCGCGCGATCGCCACCTTTCATACCGAGGGCGCGGGCGGCGGCCACGCACCCGACATCATCAAGGTGTGCGGCGAGCCGAACGTGCTGCCATCGTCCACCAATCCGACGATGCCCTACACCGTCAACACCGTCGCCGAGCACCTCGACATGCTGATGGTGTGCCACCACCTCGACCCGGCCATTGCCGAGGACGTGGCGTTCGCCGAGTCGCGCATCCGCAAGGAGACCATCGCGGCCGAGGACATCCTGCACGACCTGGGCGCGTTCTCCATGATGTCTTCCGACTCGCAGGCGATGGGGCGCGTCGGCGAGGTGATCATCCGCACCTGGCAGACGGCGCACAAGATGAAGCTGCAGCGCGGCGCGCTGGCGGGCGATCCGAAGTCGCACGACAACGGCCGCGTCAAGCGCTACGTTGCCAAGTACACCATCAACCCGGCGATCACGCACGGCATCGCGCACTGCGTAGGGTCGGTCGAAGAGGGCAAGCTCGCGGACCTGGTGCTGTGGAAGCCCGCGTTGTTCGGCGTCAAGCCGTCGCTGGTGCTGAAAGGCGGCATGATCGCCGCGGCCGCGATGGGCGATCCGAACGCCTCGATCCCGACGCCGCAGCCGGTGCACTACCGCCCGATGTTCGGCGCCTTCGGCAAGGCGCTGCGCACCTCGGTTACGTTCGTATCGAGAGCCGCGCTCGACAACCCGGCCGTGCAGGGCCTTGCGCTCGCGCGCCCGCTCGAAGCGGTGCGCGGCACGCGCGCGATCGGCAAGAAGGACATGGTCCACAACGACTTGAGGCCGCGCATCGAAGTCGATGCGGAAACCTACCAGGTGCGCGCGGACGGCGAATTGCTGGTTTGCGAGCCCGCCAGCGTCCTGCCGCTGGCACAACGCTACTTCCTCTTCTGATGATCGAGATCAGGAACAAGCTGAAATCGCGCCGCGCGGCGTACCCGCTGCAGATCGGCGGTGCGCTGCGGCTGCCGTTCGAGCAACGGCAGAAAAGCCGCCTGCGCACGCGGCTCGTCAGCGGAGAGGAGGTCGGGCTGATGCTGCCGCGGGGCGAGGTGCTGCGCGGCGGCGATCTGGTCACCGCGTCGGACGGCCGCATCATCGAGGTGATCGCGCAGCCCGAGACGCTGCTGCATGTCGAGTGCGCCACGCCGGCGGCGCTCGCGCGCGCCGCCTATCACCTCGGCAACCGCCACGTTGCGGTGGAAGTGGGCGATGGCTACCTGCGCCTGGCGCCCGACCCGGTGCTCAGGGAGATGCTGCTGGGGCTCGGTGCGAGCCCGCGCGAAGTCGAAGCGCCGTTCGAGCCCGAGAGCGGCGCCTACGGCGGTGGCCAGCGGCACGAAGAGACCGGACACGGTGGCAGGATCCACGATCACGACCACGACCATGAGCATTGAGGCCCTGACCCGCCTGTTGCAGCTCGCGAGTCCGGCGTTGCCGGTGGGGGCGTACAGCTATTCCGGCGGGCTCGAAGCAGCGCTCGAGGCGGGTGTGGTGCATGACGCCCCCAGCGCCGAGTGCTGGATCGGCGCCGTGCTCGAGCATTCCGTGGCGCGCATGGAGGCGCCGGTGCTGCTGCGCCTGGTGCAGGCATTTCGCGAAGGCGCGCCGGCGCAGGAATGGAACGACCGTTTTCTGGCGAGCCGCGAATCTGCGGAGTTGCGCGCGGAGACCGTCCAGATGGGTTATTCGCTCGAGCGGCTGCTCGCGGATCTCGATGTCGGCATGACCGGCGTCGACGAAGCGGCGTTTCCCACCGCGTTCGCGCTCGCGGTGGCGAGCTGGAGAATCGATCCGCAAAGCGCGCTCGTCGCTTACCTCTGGGCCTGGGTGGAGAACCAGGTCATGGCGGCAGTGAAATCGGTGCCGCTCGGCCAGACCGACGGCCAGCGGATCCTCTACTCGCTCGGGGGCCGCCTTGGCGGGATCGCCGAGCGCGCGGCCGCGCTTACCGACGATGAGCTGGGCAACTTCGCGCCGGGTCTCGCGCTGCTTTCGGCGCGGCACGAAACGCAGTATTCGAGGCTTTTCCGGTCATGACTTTGCGCATCGGCATCGGCGGTCCTGTGGGCTCGGGCAAGACGGCGCTCGCGCTTGCGCTGTGCCGGAGCTTGCGCGATCGCTACAGCCTCGCGGTGGTCACCAACGACATCTACACCGAGGAGGACGCGCAGTTCCTGGTGCGCAACGAGGCGCTCGCGCCCGAACGCATCATCGGCGTGGAGACCGGCGGCTGCCCGCATACCGCGATTCGCGAGGACGCATCGATCAATCTGGAAGCGGTGGCGCGCCTCGACCGGCGCTTTCCGGGGCTCGATGCGATCCTGATCGAATCGGGCGGCGACAACCTCGCCGCGACCTTCAGCCCGGAGCTGTCCGACCTGACGCTTTACGTGATCGACGTCGCCGCGGGCGACAAGATTCCGCGCAAGGGCGGCCCGGGCATCACCAAGTCGGATCTGCTGGTGATCAACAAGATCGACCTCGCGCCCATGGTGGGGGCGTCGCTCGAAGTGATGGCGCGCGACGCGAAGAAGATGCGCGGCGAGCGGCCGTTCGCGTTCACCAACCTGAAAACCGGGCAGGGCCTGGAAACCGTGATCGAATTCATCGAAAAGGAAGGCATGCTATGCACCGTGCAGCAGTGATCGTGCTTCTTTCCGCGGGCGAGGCGCTCGCGCATCCCGACCACGGGGCCGGAGGTTGGCTGTCCGCGACGCTGCAGCATCTGCTCAGCGAACCGGATCATCTGGCGCTGATCGTGTTGCCGGTCGCGATCGCGGCGGGGTGGCTGCTGCGGCACCGGTTGAAGACGCCCCTGGCGAAGCGGCGCGACCTCTAGCGACCACCACTGTCGCCGCAGCACGACACACCGTCGCGCTTGCTGCCGGCGCACCGCGCGTATTAAAGTATGCGCGGGGGAGTTAGCACGAGCGATGTCGACCGCGATCCGATGCCCCTTCCAAATAATGGGAACACTGATCCCGGTCCGCTGCATCGCTTTACTTACTCGGAGCCCTCAATGTTCAGGTCCCTGTTGAAATTCCGCCGCCCTGCGGCGGTTGCGAGCGCGATTGCGGCCGCCGCCCTGCTGGCCGCTTGCGGCAGCGGCGGTGGAGGCGGCGAGGCGGATGCCGGCACTTTGCGCCTCGCATTGACCGATACGCCGGCGTGCGGCTACGACGCCGTTTTCGTCACCATCCAGAAGGTGCGTGTCCACCAGAGCGGCACCGCCGGTGAGTCCGATGCCGGTTGGTCGGAGGTAGTGCTGCAGCCGGCCAAGCGCGTCGATCTGCTGTCGCTTCAGAATGGCGTGCTGGCCGAGCTTGGTCAGACGCCGTTGCCTGCGGGCAAGTACACGCAACTGCGGCTCGTGCTGGCGGCGAACGACGCCACGACGCCGATGGCCAATTCGGTCATTCCGACCGGTGGCACGGAAACCCCGTTGACGACGCCGAGCGCCTTTCAGACCGGGCTGAAGCTCAATGTCAACATCGATGTCGAGGCCAATAAGCTGGCGGACTTCGTGCTCGACTTCGATGCCTGCCGTTCCGTTGTGAAACGCGGCAACTCCGGCGCGTACAACCTCAAGCCGGTGATGAGCGTCACGCCCCGCATATTTACGGCGGTGATTGGCTTTGTGCACACCGCGTTGGCCGGCGGTACCACGTCAGTGTCCGCGCAACAGGCTGGCGTGCCGATCAAGTCGACGACGCCGGATGCGACGGGCAAGTTCATTCTGGGACCGATTCCCGACGGGACTTATGACGTCGTCGTATCGGCCGCGGGCCGCGTCACGGCGACCGTCACGGGCGTGATCGCGTCGAGCACCGCAAACACGACGCTCAACGATGCGACGGTGCCGATCGATCCGCCTGTGTCAGTAATGCATACGGCCTCGGGTAC
>MERE01000126.1 GCA_001771975.1 Betaproteobacteria bacterium RIFCSPLOWO2_02_FULL_68_150
GTCACGCTTTCGATCGTCAGCCATCGGCAGAACCGGCTCGTCAATCAGCTGCTCGAGGACGTGCAGCGGGTATGCGCGCCGCGCGTCGCGCTCGTGGTCACCGAGAATGCCCGCGACGCGGTGCCGATTGGCTCGGTGCAAGGGGCACGTCCCGACGAGTTGATCTTGAATCAAGTGCGCAGGGGCTTCGGCGCCAACCACAACGCCGCCTTCCGGCATTGCCGCACGCCGTACTTCTGCGTCTGCAATCCCGACGTGCGCCTGACCGCAGATCCATTTCCCGCCCTGCTCGCCGTCATGGCGGAGCACGGCGCCGCGGTAGCGGGTCCGCTGGTGCGCCTGCCCGATGGCCGCATCGAGGACAGTGCACGGCGCTTTCCGAGCGTGCCGGCGCTGGCGAGGAAGCTCTTCGTAGACCGGCGCGTGCCCGACTACGCCTGCGACCGGGGCGCCCTCGAGGTGGATTGGGTCGCGGGCATGTTCATGTTGTTTTCGAGCGACGCGTTTCGCGCCGCCGGCGGCTTCGACGAAGCCTATTTTCTCTATTACGAGGATGTCGACATCTGCAGGCGCCTGCAGGCCGCCGGAGGGCGCGTCCTCTACGAGCCGCGCGCCGAAGTCGTGCACGATGCCCGGCGCGGCAGCCGGCGCAATCCGCTGCTGGCGTTGCATCACCTGGCCAGCGCGGTGCGTTTTCTTGCCAGCCGGGCGCCGCGCGCCTGAGGCACGCCGGTGCGCTGCCCGCGGCCGGAGGGTTAACGCGCCGCCGCTGCGGCGCGAGACCTCTCCTGGTACAGAGCGATGATCTCCCGCGGCGTGCCGTCCGCGCTCACACGGCCGTGCTCCAACAACAGCACCCGGCTGCAGATGGACTCCAGGAACTGGAGCTGGTGGGATACGCAGACGATGATGCGCGCCTCGCCGATCAGCTTGCGCAGGCGTTCCATGCCGCGCTCGACGAACGCCGCGTCGCCGCCCGCAAAGAGTTCGTCCAGGACCAGGATATCCGCGCGCACCGAAGTCGCCACCGTGAACGCGAGTTTGAGATACATCCCGGTCGAGTAGTACTTGACCGGCGTGTCGATGAAGTCCTCCAGGCCGGAGAAGGCGATGATCGCGGGCTCCAGTTCCGCCATCCGCCGGGGCGTCTGGCCGAGGATGACGCCGTTCAGCAGGATGTTCTCGCGGCCCGTGAGCTCGGGGTGAAAGCCCGCCCCCACCTCGAGCAGGGGCGCGATGCTTCCCTGGATGCGCACTTCGCCGGTCTCCGGCGCGTAGATCCGGCAGATCGTCTTCAGCAGGCTGCTCTTGCCGGCACCGTTGGCGCCGATGATTCCCACCCGCTCGCCGTCGACGATCCTGAGGTTGATGTCCTTGAGCGCCCAGAAGTCCGTATAGATGCGCTTTGTATCCCGGCGCAGCAGCGAGGCGAAGCTCTGCTTCAGCGTGCCGCCCTTGTCGTGATAGAGGCGGAACTTGAGCGAAACGCCGTCTACGGCGATGGCATGCTCCATGATGGACGCGGGCGCGCTAGAGCCTGAAGACGAGGCGGTCCTCGTAGCGGCGGAACACCGTCAGCGCGACCGCCAGTGTCGCGACGCCGATCACGCACGCGCTCGCGATGACCGCCGCATCCGGCAGCTGATTGCGATAGATCGGCGCGCGAAACAGCTCGACGAACGGAACCATCGGATTGAGCGCATACAGGCCGTGGAATTTCGGCGGGATGAGATCGAGCGGGTAGAGCACGGGAGTGAGAAAGTAGGCGAGCTGCAGCAGATGGGTGGCAACATACTGGAGGTCGCGGAAATAAACCGTCGCCACGCTGATCAGCAGCCCGACCGACGACGCGAACAGGTAGAGCAGCACGAAGGCGACCGGCAGGAACAGCAGGTGGACGCTGAGCTGCGCGCCGAGCACGATCACGATCAGGAGCAGCGCGCAGGCGCTGAGCACCGAATCGAGCAGCGCGCTGGTCGCCAGGGCCGCGGGAAAGATCAGCTTGGGCACGTAGACCTTCTTGATCAGGCCCTCGTTGTTGATGAAAATGCCGACCGACTGCAGCACGGTGTTGCTGAAGCACAGCCACGGGATCGATCCCGCCAGCAGGAAGATCGCGTAGGCCCGCATTTCGATGCGCAGCACCATCGAGAACACCACCGCCGTCACCGTCATGGTGAGCAGCGGATTGAGCAGCGTCCACAGGAAACCGAGCGCGGTGCGCTGGTAGCGCAGCAGCAGGTAGATGCGAACCAGATAGAGGAAGGTATAGCGGTGGGCGCGCAATTCGGCGAGATACGACGGCTTCATGGAGCGTTGCCGGAGCTCAGCCGGATCTCGAAATTGCGCCGGCCGGGGCGTGGCGCATTGCGCTGAGCCCGTCCTGCGCGGCCTGCGCCACCCGCGCGATCTGCGCGTCGCTCACGGCAGGTCCCATCGGCAGGCTGAGCACCTCGCTGGCGAGCCGCTCCGCCAGCGGAAGCGAAACCTGCGCAAACCGCTCCCGGTAGGCGCCGCTGCGATGCGGCGGCACCGGATAGTGCACCTGCGTCTCCACGCCGCGCGCGCCCAGTTCCGCCTGCAGGCGGTCGCGTTCCACGCAGCGCACCACGAACAGATGCCAGGCCGGATCGCAGCCCGGGGCGGCCTGCGGCAGGCCGAGGCCGGTGCTGGCGAGTGATTCCGCATAACGCGCGGCGACCTCACGCCGGCGCGCGTTCCACGCCTCGAGCCGCGGCAGTTTCGCGCGCAGGAACGCGGCCTGCAGTTCGTCGAGCCGCGCATTGAATCCCGCCACCTCATGGTGATACTTGCGGTCCGATCCGTAATTGCGCAAGCGCCGCACCCGGTCCGCCAGCTGCCCATTGCTGGTCACCACTGCGCCGCCATCGCCGAGGGCGCCCAGATTCTTGCCGGGATAGAAGCTGAACGCGGCAGCCTCGCCGAGGCTGCCGGCGCGCTGGCCGTGCAAGCGGGCGCCGTGCGCCTGCGCGGCGTCCTCGATCAGTAGAAGCCCGTGTGCAGCGGCGACCTGCTGCAGTGAGTTCATGTCCGCGGTCTGGCCGTAAAGGTGCACCGCGATGATGCCGCGGGTGCGCGGCGACAGCGCCGCCAGGGTCCCTGCGGCCGTGATGTTGTACGTCGCGGGATCGGGTTCCACCGGCACCGGCACGGCGCCCGCATAGCTGACTGCAAGCCAGGTGGCGACAAAAGTGTTCGACGGGACCAGCACCTCGTCGCCCGGTCCGATGCCTGCAGCGCGCAGGATGAGATGCAGGGCGTCCAGCCCGTTGCTCACGCCGACGCAATGGCGCGCGCCGCAATAAGCGGCGAACTCGGTCTCGAACTGCTCCAGTTCCGCGCCGAGGATGAATCGCCCCGAGGCCAGCACGCGGCGGTAGGCATCGGCCAGTTCGCCCGCCAGCTCCGCGTGCTGCGCCGCCAGCTCGAGGAACGGAACCGCGGTCATTCCCGCCGTCTCGCGTAGGCCCTGAACGCCTCGTAATCGCGGATGTAATCCGCCTCGTCGTAGTACTCGGACGCGAGCACCAGGCAGACCGCACCGGAGGAGAAGTTGACCATTTCCCGCCAGATCCCCGGACAGATGTAGAGGCCGAAGAAGGAGCGGTTCAGCGCCTGCGTGCGGCGGTTGCTGCCGTCGTCGAGGATGACCTCGAAGCTGCCCGAGGCCGCGATCACGAATTGCTGCAGCGCCCGGTGCGCGTGCCCGGCGCGGGTTTCGCCGCCGGGGACGTCGTACAGGTAATAGACGCGCTTGATGTCGAACGGGACGTGCCTCCCGCCCTCGATGAAGCTAAGATTGCCCCGGACATCGGTGATCCTGGGCAAGTCGATCAAGCGGCAATCGTGCAAACTCATGTGGTGAAACTTTCCCGGGGCCCAGCGGCCAGAGCGCGAAAGACGAGCAGCTGCACGCCGGATTCTAGCGGAGTCTTTGCGGCGCGCAGCGGCTCCGGCCGCGCGCCGCGCCGGGTTTTCTGAGCCGTGCTCGGCGCGCTCAAGTCGGTCTACCGGCGGCATCTCAGCCGCTATCGGTGGGCGCGACGCGCGCGCAACCTGTTCGTGCGCGCCATCATCTGGACGCACTTCTGGCTGTTTCCGGTGGTCATGATGTTGTTCACCGGCAGCGACCGGCGCTACCGCCTGCTTGCGCTTCCTTCGGCTGGACCCGATCTGGTGCGCTGCCGAACGATGTTGCACGAACGGGAAACCGTGGCGCTCTCCTGGCCGGCCGTATGGCAACGCGGCCGCCGCGTACCGGCTCAGGGCAATGGCGGCCCGGTGGTCTACGAATGGCCGGCCATCGAGCGCTTCCAGATTCGCCATGCGCGGGTCGCCGGCCGCAGCGAATTCGTGTTCGCGGGCGGGTTCGCGCTGCACCATCCGCTGTTCGACGCGCAGGCACACGCCACGGGTGAGGAGTTGCATCGCCTGGGCGCCTTCAACCCGGCGCGCTCGCGCTACTTCCGGCGCCGGCTCGAGCACGCGCCGGTGCAACTCGATGCAGCGATCGCGCTCGTCGGTTCGTGCACGGCGAATTACGTCCATTGGCTCACCGAAACCCTGCCGCAGCTGCTGCTGGCCGACCGCGCTCCGGCGCTGGCCCGCTTGCCCGTAGTGGTCGACGCCGGCTTGCACCCCAACATCCTGGCGTCGATGACCGCTTTCGCGCCCTCGCGCAGCGACCGGGTCGAACTGGCACCGGGGCAGGTTGCCGAGATCGGCGAGCTCTTCGTGTGCTGCGCGCCGACGTTCATTCCCTTCGACTACCGTGTGCGGATGTTCGGTAAGCGTCCGGAACTCGTCGGCCGCACCGACGCGGCGCGCTTTTCGCCGTTCGCGCTGCGGCTGGTGCGTGAGCGCGCGGACGCGCTGTTCAGCGAACCTGCCGCGCCGCGCCGGCGCCTCCTGCTCAGGCGCCGCTCGAACATGCGCTCGGTGGTGAACTTCGAGGAGCTGGAAGCCGCGCTGCAGTCCGAAGGATTCGAAGTGGTCGAACCCGAAGCGCTGCCATTTCTCGAACAGGTGAGCCTCTTTCGCACCGCCGCCGTGGTCGTCGCCCAGACCGGCGCCGGACTGGGCAATCTCCTCTTCGCGCCGCACGGCTGCCGCGTGGTGACGCTGATCGGCCGCTCGCCGTTTTCCAACTACCACTATTACTCGAATCTGGCGCAGATCGCCGGACTGGATCTGGTCTATGTCGAAGGCCAGCCGGTCGACCTGTCGGTCTGGCATCCGGCACACGCTGACTATCGCATCGATGCCGCCGATGTTCTGGGCGCGGTGCGCGCCGCAGAGCCTGCCGGCCCGAGTTGAGCACGCCCGCCGCCATGAGGATTGCCCGATGGCCGAGCTGACGCAGTTCGGCAAGAATATCGCCATCCGCGGCCGCCGGATCGCGCTGCGCGGCGTCAGGCCGGCGGACGCCGGGTTCATCTTCGCGCTGCGCTCCGACGAATCGCGCAACCTCCATATCTCGGCGATCGACGGCAGCGCGCAAGACCAGCGCCGCTGGATCGACGCGTACCTGCACCGTCCCGCGGAATGGTATTTCGTCATCGAAAGCGAAGCCGGCGTGCCGCTTGGCGCGGTGCGGATCTATGACTTGCGCGAAGCGAGCTTCTGCTGGGGAAGCTGGGTCCTGTCGCCGCAGGCGCCTGCCTTCGCCGCGATCGAATCCGCCCTGCTGATCTACGAATTCGCCTTCCACAACCTGGGTTTTCCCGCGGCGCACTTCGACGTGCGCAAGGAAAACCAGCGCGTGCTCGCCTTTCACCGCCGCTTCGGGGCGCGCGACGCGGGGCAGGACGCGGACAACTTCTACTTCACCTATGCGCGCTCCGATTACGAGCGGG
>MERE01000127.1 GCA_001771975.1 Betaproteobacteria bacterium RIFCSPLOWO2_02_FULL_68_150
GCACGTGGCAGCCCCCGCATGACTTCCTGGTCCGGCGCCGGCTGCGCGGCAGCTTGCTGTGCGATAGCGCTGCTGGCATCCGAGCTGCCCGCGTCCGACTTCTTGGAGACCGCTTCGGCGGCGACGAAGATCGTCTCGGTGAGCGAATCCCTGGCCTCGCTGGGATGCCATCCGCTCCCTCCGAGGGTGACTGCCATGAACAAGACCGCCGTCATTGTTTTCATGAGTCGTGAGACTGCAATGGATTTAGGCTACCGGCAACCAGACTAAAGTCGTAATACGTTTCAATCGACCACTCGTTGCAGACGGGGCTACTTCCGTTCCGATGATCAGGTTCGCTTCGCGCAGAGTCTTGGCGTACAGATCGGGATAGAGGGAAGGAGACGCCTTTACGCGCGCTGCCGGATCTGCAGGCTTTGCGTCGCGCGGCCGATCAGTCCGAGCGTATCGAAGATGCGCGCCTCGGCGAGGCCGCCGCCGCCGGGACCCACCAGGGTGCGCGCATCGATGCAGACCCATTCGCCCTGCGCCTGGCGCAGCAGATTGATGGTGAGGTCCGAGTTGACGAACAGGTAGCGGCTGAAATCGAGCACCGCGCTGATACCGTTGCCCGAGTCGGCGGCCACCGCGACGCGTTGCAGCGGCGTCGGCACCTCGCCCGCCACGAGCGGATAGCGCAGCCGGAACCAGACCGCCGAAGGGCCGCGAAACATGCGGCCTGCGGCAGTCCGGCTTTCGATCAGCTCGGCGTATCCGATCTGCTTTCTCGAGAACGGAAAGCGCTCCTGCGGCGACTCGTCGAGCGCGCGCGGCGCCAGCGGCAGCGGATGGCCGGGAAGCCCGGGCGGGATTTCGAGCGCCGATTCGCGCTGCGCCAGCGCCGTGAAACGCGCCACTTCCTTGCTGCCGGCATGCAGCCGCGCGGAAAAGTGCGCGGCGTTGCGCCCGGCGTATTCGGTCTGCACTTCGAACTTCAGCTCGGCGATCGGGATCGGGCGCAGCAGGTTGGCCGTGATGCGCGCGACGTGCGTGAGTTCGAGTGCCGCCGCTGCGCGCTCGATCGCGCGAGCGACCAGCGCGATCGGCGGTCCGGCGTGCTGGTGCTCCGGGTGCCAGGGCCCGCGCGTCAGCCCGGTGGCGCGAAATGTATTGTCCTCGAGCGCTACGAAGGCGCTCGAGGGAGAATGCAGCGGGTCGCGGTGGTCGTTCACCTGGCGAGTTTCCGGGTGGCAGGCTGAATTCTATTTCGGCCGCTCGTCCTCCGGAAACGCCGACGGGGCGCCGTCGAGCCAGGCGCGGCCGTGCGCGTAGAGGCGCTCGACCACGGGACCCTTCAGCTGCGGCAGATCGAACTTGATGGTGAAGCCGTTGCGCGTCTGCAGGTAGGCGAGGTGGCGGTAGCCCTCCGGGAAGCGGATCAGCAGCTGCGGATCGAGCTTGAGCGACACCGACGGGTCGACCGGATCGAGGCGGTCCTTTTCGTAGATCGGCTGGCGCCGCACGATGGCCCAGCGGCCGGCGCGTTTCTCGAAAAAATCGTAGAACCGCCCGGTGCACACGACGTCGACCAGCACGCCATCCACCGGCGCGCGCTGGTTGATCGTCATCTTGGTCTGCGCAACGGCGCGCGCCCCTTTCACATCGACGCTCGAGCCGCCGAGAAAATGCAGGATGCTGACGCCGCGCTCGAAGCCGGCGCGGCTCACCTCGATGAACTTCTCCGCCGGACCCTGGAACCAGGTCGCGGTCATCCAGCCGTCGTCGTGCCACACGGTGCGAAAACGCTCCCAGTCGCCGGCATCGCGCCACAGCGCCCAGTTGTGCACCACTTCGATGATCGCGAGCCGGTCGTCCATGATGCTCCCCGTCAGAATTCGAATCCCGCCGCCGAGCGCAGCGCGGCCGAGGCATTGCCCGTCAACAGATCGAAAAACCGGCGCGCGCCGTCGCCTGGCGCGCTCAGCGCCGCGCTGTAAGTCGTCGCCAGCTCGAACTCCTCGGGCAGGGGGCCGATCAGCGCGGCGCCCGGCGTATTGCGGATTTCGGTGATCTGCGTGCAGCCGATCGCACGGGCCGCGCCCGACGCGGCAAGCGAGCGCATCGCGCTGGCGCCGTTGGGATGGGGCCGCAACCGCGCCGCGACCGCAGCGGCGATGCCGAGCGCGGCGAGCACCTTGGCGAAATGGATTCCGGCGGTCGCCCTCACCGCATCCGGGTGAAAGATCTCCTCGGCCGCGAGCAGGGCCGCACGCAGTGCGGCGCGATCGCCGATCGCGGGCTGCGGGTCGCCCGCGCGCACGGCAACGCCGGTACGCACGCGCCCGAGGTCGGCTGCCGCAGCGAATCGTCCCCGCGCCAGCAGCACGTCGATCTGCCGCCGCGTCAGCACGATCAGGTCGCAGGCGGCGCCGGCTTCCAGTTTTTCCTGCATCGCGCCGACCGCGCCGAACTGCGCCTCGAGTTCGAATCCGTGCTGCGCTGCGAGCGCGCTCACGACGCCCTGCGCTGCGCCGGCACTCAGGATGCGCAGCCGCATGCGCTCAGTCGACTTTCGCGCCCGAGCGCTTGACCACGCTCGACCATTTCACGATGTCCTCGCGCAGGAACCGGTCGAACTGATCGAGCGTCATCCCCATCGGCACCGCGCCCTGCTTTGCCCAGGCGTCCTTGACGTCGGGCAGGCTCGTGATCCGGTTCACCTCGCTGTTCAGGCGCTCGAGGATCGGCCGCGGCGTGCCGGCGGGCGCCATCAGCCCGAGCCAGATGACCGCTTCGTAGCCGGCCACGCCCGCTTCCGAAACCGTCGGCACATCCGGCAGCACCGCCGAGCGGACCTTGCCGGTGGTGCCCATGGCTTTCACTTTTCCGGCGCGCACCTGCGGCGCCATGGTGGTGATCGCGTCGAACATCATCTGCACTTGTCCGCCGAGAATGCCGACGCGGGCGCCGTCGCTTCCCTTGTAGGGCACATGCTCGATCTCCACGCCCGCCATCGCCTTGAACAGCTCGCCGGCCATGTGGTAGGGCGTGCCGGGGCCGGACGAGGCGTAGTTGAGGCTCTTCGGTTGCGCTTTTGCCAGCGCGATGAATTCGCGCAGGTTGCCCGCCGGCACCGAAGGGTGCACGACCATCAGCAGGTCCGAATAGTTGACGCCGGTGATCGGCGCCAGATCGCGCATCAGCTCGAACGGTTTTTTCGGAATCAGCGTCTCGTTCACCGTGTGGGTGTTCGACATCATCAGCAGGGTATAGCCGTCGGGCGTCGATTTCGCCACCGCGTCGCTGCCGACGATCGAGCCGCCGCCGGGCCGGTTTTCCACCACGAACGGCTGGCCGAGCGGTTCCTGCAGGCGCTGCCCGATGAAACGCGCGTAGACGTCGGCCGGGCCGCCGGCGCCGAACGGCACGATGATCTTCACCGCGCGCGCCGGATAGGGCTGGGCGAGGGCGGCAGCCGAAACCAATAGCAGCAGCAGTGCCGGGAGTGACGCGACGGGGCGTGGCATGGGTTGCGACTCCTCCTCAATGGACCGCTGGTGCGCATCGTACCGCAACTGCGCCGCACCCGATGCGGGCGCGCCGGTCTCGAATTTGACGTTCCCGATCTGCCGAGCCGGCGCAGTTCGCCAGCTCGGCAGACCTGAGGGAATTCGAAATCGCACCGACGTTGGCACGATCGCCAGGGCAAACTGGCAGAATGCCGTCCATGAAGAAAATCATCCCGATCCTGCCCTCGCGCGTCACCGTGGAAGGCATCGACCGCGCGCCGCACCGGGCGTTCCTGCGCGCTCTGGGGGTCGCGGATGCCGATCTCGGCAAGCCCTTCGTAGGCGTCGTTTCCACCGACGGGCGCGTGACGCCGTGCAACGCGCTGCTCGGCGGGTTCGCGCGCGAGGTCTGCGAGGCCGTCCGGCAGGAAGGCGGCGTGCCGTTCGATTTCGCCTCGATCTCGGTGGCCGACTCGATGTCCATGAACCACGCCGGCATGCGCTACTCGCTCCTGTCGCGCGAGCTGATCGCCGATGGCGTCGAAGCAGTGGTGCGCGGGCACGCCTACGATGCGCTCGTCACCATCGCGGGCTGCGACAAGACCCTGCCCGGAATGATGATGGCGATGGTGCGCCTCAATCTGCCGTCGGTATTCCTGTACGGCGGCGCCGCGCTGCCCGGTCACTGGCGCGGCAACGAGGTGACCGTGCTCGACGCCTACGAGGCGGTAGGCGGCGTTTACTCGGGACGCGTCACGGCGCGCGAACTCGACGAGCTCGAGCACGCCTGCCTGCCGACGCTCGGCGCCTGCCCCGGACAATTCACCGCCAACACCATGGCCATGGTGTCGGAGACGCTCGGACTCGCGCTGCCCGGGTCGGCGACGCTGCCTGCGGTGGCGAGCGGTCGCGCGGCGCAGGCGCGCGCCAGCGGCCGCGTCGCGATGGATCTGCTGAAAAAGCGCGCTCCGCTGCCGCGCGAGCTGGTGACGCGCAGGAGCCTGGAGAACGCGTGCGCGGCGGTGGCGGCCACCGGCGGCTCGACCAACGCCGGGCTGCACATTCCGGCGATCGCGCACGAAGCGGGCATCCGTTTCGATCTCGACGATTTCTCGCGCGTCGCCAGGCGCACGCCGCTCATCGCCGACATGAAGCCGGGCGGCCGCTTCCTGGCCAAGCACCTGCACGAGGTCGGCGGCGTGTACGTGGTGCTGAAGGAATTGCTGCGGCGGGGCGTGCTGCACGGCGATTGCCGCACGATCTTCGGCACCACGCTCGAGCAGGAGCTGAAAGACCATCCCGGTGCCGACGGCGAGGTGGTGAGGAAGCGGCCGCTGCTCGACACGGGCGGCATCGTGGTCCTGAAAGGCAACCTCGCGTCCGAGGGCGCGCTGGTCAAGGTGGCGGGCCTGCGCTCGCTCGCGTTCGAGGGTCCCGCGCGCGTATTCGATTCGGAAGAGGCCTGCGTCGACGTGGTGCGCCGGCGCGCCTACCGTGCGGGTGAGGTGCTCGTGATCCGCTACGAAGGCCCGAAGGGCGGACCCGGCATGCGCGAAATGCTCGGCGTGACCGCCTTGCTCTACGGGCAAGGCATGGGCGAGCGGGTGGCGCTGGTCACCGACGGGCGCTTCTCCGGCGCAACGCGCGGCATGATGATCGGCTATGTGTCGCCGGAAGCGATCGCCGGCGGAGCGCTCGCGCTGGTGCGCAATGGCGATCGCGTGCGCATCGATGCCGCGAAAGGCGTCATCGCGCTCGAGGTTGCGCAGCGCGAACTGGCGCGCCGCCGCCGCGCCTGGCGCCCGCCGCGCCGCGCGCGCCTCTCAGGCGCGCTGGAAAAATACGCCGCGCTGGTGGGTTCCGCGTTCAACGGCGCGGTGACCCACCGCGGCGGCTTCAAGTCCGTGCGCTGATCGGGCGCAGCGTTGCGGCCGCGCGGCAGGTCCGGGTGCGCGAGCGCGAGCGCTTCCAAAACAATGCACCGCTGTCAAGATGCGTGGCGCCGCGCGGCGAAATTTTTCTTCGCCATGCGGCACAACAGCAACAGGCGCCCCGGATCTGTTCTCATAGAACAATCTTTGTGCGCGGCATCACGCAAAAGCGATTGTGCTGGCGTTTCGATGCCGATATGATTCGCGCTCGTTCATGTCGTGTCGCAGCGACAGGGGCGAAGCAGCGAGGATATTTTCCGACTTCCCAGGTCGGAATGACAGGGAGAGCACATGCCATCGGTAGTCACCAAGTCGCATCTCGTTGAGGCCGCGGCGAAAGCCGGCAATCTCAGCAAGTCCGCGGCGGGAGAGGCCGTCAACGCGGTGTTCGACGCGATCGTCACCGGCGTCGCGAAGGGCAAGCGTGTGACCGTGGTCGGTTTTGGCACGTTCCTGCCGCGCAAGCGCAAGGCACGCGCCGGACGCAACCCGGCAAACGGCAAGGAGATCAAGATCATGGCCAAGACCCTGCCGGCGTTCGCTGCCGGCCAGGGATTCAAGGACGCGGTCTCGGACAGATAAGCTTTCGGCCATCCGGCAAACTGAGGGGGGCTGCGAGGTTTTCTTCGCAGCCCTTTGTTTTTTTGGACGTTGCAAAGCAGCATGCGAGTTGGCAGAATCGCGTCCTTAGCGCCTGAGCCATCATGGACAACCTGCTCATCCTCTCGCTCGACAGCCACGGCGTGCCGCACCGCTGGATCAGCTGGCAGCAGGCCTGCTTCTACTACGCCAAGAACCTGGTCGCCTGGACGCTCGGCGACAAGACCTTCACCTTCTACGGCGGCATTTCGCGCTATACCGGGGCGCGCTCGAGCATCACGGCGCACTCGATCGTCGCCATCAAGGGCAAGGCGCATGCGGCCAGGGGATTCCATCAGGTGCCGCCGCTCAACAACCGCGAACTGTTCCGGCGCGACCGCCACATGTGCGCCTACTGCGGCGGCGAGTTCGGTCACTTCCGGCTGACGCGCGACCACATCACGCCGCTGTCGCGCGGCGGCCGCGACACCTGGATGAACGTGGTGGCCGCGTGCCGCCAATGCAACGGGCACAAGCGCAACCGCCTGCCGGAAGAGTCCGGCATGCAGCTGCTGTATGCGCCCTACGTGCCGAACAAGGCGGAATTCCTGATCCTGACCAACCGGCGCATTTTCGCCGACCAGATGGAGTTCCTGAAGCAGCACGTGGCGGCGCACTCGCGGCTGGTGCTCGCGCCTGCCTGAGTTCTGGCGCAATAGCGGTTACCGGCTCCTCGCGCGCGACGCGGCAGGGCGCCTGCGCGTCAGCGACGATTTCCTGCGCGCCTACTTCCTGCGGCCCGAGATCCATCCGGTCGACGAATCCTGCACCGCCGAGCGCGCGCTGCATGCGGCCCTGATGCACCAGCCGCGCCGCGCCGTGGCCGGCGGCGAACTCGAGGCGATCGCGGACGCCGACGCGCGCGACAACTACCGCCTCCTGCTCGGCTTTCGCGACCGGCTGCTTGCGGCGGGAACACTCGAGGCGTGCTACGCGGGTCTGTTTCTCGGCGCGCGCGTGGACGTGCCGCCGCTGTTCATCGACCAGCTCGTGCACGTGATCCTGCGCAATATCCTCGACGCCCGGGCCGACCCGCTCGAGGCGCGCGCCGCGGAGCTGTTCTTTCGCGAGCACAAGGCCACGCTTCGCGACGGCCACGTCCTGCTGGCCGATCGCGAGACCGTCGACCGGCACGCCTCGGGCTCGCGCTTCGGCAGCCTGGGGCGGCTGATCGTAGAGGCCGAAGGCTCGATCGCGAGCGTCGAACTCGACGTGCTCGATCGCGCCAATGCGGCGCTCTACTGGGAGCGCGAGTCGCGGCACGATACCGTGATCGGGCTGGGCCACGGCCAGGCCGCGCTCGATGCCCTGGCCCGGGTGATCGAGGCGTGGATCGCGCATTTCTTCGACACCGAGGTGAGCGTGCAGCCGCTGCGCGCGATCGAGGAGAGGCGCTGGGCCTGGCACATCGGGCTCGACGCGGAGTCGAACGCGATCCTGAACGACCTGTGGCGCGGCGAGGAAGTCGAGCCGGGTCGCCTGCGCCGCATCCTGGCGCTGTTCCGCATGGATTTCTCCGCTGCCGGCCTGCTGCGCGCGGAAGTCGCCGGCCGCCCGGTGTATCTTGCCCTCTCGGCCAACGAACGGGACGAGGTGCGTTTGAAGCCGCAGAATCTGCTCATCAATCTGCCGCTGGCGGCGCGCTCGTGAAGCCTGCGTACTGGGAGCGGGCGAAACGGGCGCTCGCGCGCAGCGACCCGGTGATGGGCGCGATCATCCTGCGCTACCCGCGCATGCATCTGGTCTCGCGCGGCGACGCCTTCCAGACGCTCGCGCGCTCGATCGTCGGCCAGCAGATCTCGGTCAAGGCGGCACAGTCGG
>MERE01000128.1:0-5006 GCA_001771975.1 Betaproteobacteria bacterium RIFCSPLOWO2_02_FULL_68_150
GCATTTCGCGCACCTGGGTGGGATGCTGGGCGGATTTCTCAGCCTGCAGTTTTTCCGCGGGCGCTTTCCGTTCGGTCGGCGCTGAAGCCGGCGCGCGCCACCTCGACGCCGAGCTGCTTGATCTCCGCCTCCACCAGCGTTTCCTTCACCAGCAGCTGCTGCGCGCCACGCTCGAGCACCTCGCGCTGGCGCCGCAGCACGCCGAGCGCCTTGTCGTAGGCGGTGCTCACGATCTCGCGCACCGCGATATCGATCTCGCGCGCCGTGGCTTCGCTGTGCTCGCGCCGACCCACACCGGGGACCTCGAGGAAGGGCGTGCGCTCTTCCTCGTAAGCGACATGGCCGAGCGTGGCGACCATGCCGTAGCGCATCGCCATGCTGCGCGCGATCCCCGTGACCTTGACCAGATCGTCAGCCGCGCCGGTGGAGAGATGGCCGAACACCACTTCCTCGGCGGCGCGGCCGCCGAGCAGCACGGCCATCTTGTCTTCCAGCTCCTCGCGCGTCATGAGGAAGCGATCCTCGGTAGGGCGCTGGATGGTGTAGCCGAGTGCGCCTACGCCGCGCGGGATGATGGAGATCTTGTGCACCGGATCGGTTCCCGGCAGCGACATCGCCACCAGCGCGTGGCCCATCTCGTGGTAGGCCACCACGCGGCGCTCCTTCTCGTTCAGCAGCCGGTTCTTCTTCTCCAGGCCGGCGACGATGCGCTCGACCGCATGCGTGAAGTCGTCCAGCGTCACCGACTCGCCGGCGCGCCGCGTCGCAAGCAGCGCCGCCTCGTTGACCAGGTTGGCGAGATCGGCGCCGGAAAAGCCCGGCGTCAGCGCCGCGATCTGCTCGAGGTCGACCTCGGGCGCGAGGCGGATCTTCTTGATGTGCACCTGCAGGATCTGGATGCGGCCCCTCTTGTCCGGGCGGTCCACCAGCACCTGCCGGTCGAAGCGTCCCGCGCGCAAGAGCGCCGGGTCCAGGATCTCGGGGCGGTTGGTGGCGGCGAGCAGCACCACGCCGACGGAGGGATCGAAGCCGTCGAGTTCGGCCAGCAACTGGGCGAGCGTCTGCTCCTTCTCATCATGGCCGCCCAGGCCGAAACTGCCGCGCGCCCGGCCGAGCGCGTCGAGTTCGTCGATGAAGATGATCGCCGGCGCCTTCTGCCGCGCCTGCTCGAAGAGATCCCTCACGCGCGCCGCACCGACGCCCACGAACATCTCCACGAACTCCGATCCCGAGATCGAGAAGAATGGCACGCCGGCCTCGCCGGCGACCGCGCGCGCGAGCAGCGTCTTGCCGGTTCCCGGCGGCCCGACCAGCAGCACACCCTTCGGGATGTGGGCGCCGAGCCGCCCGTATTTCTGCGGATCCTTGAGGAACTGGACGATTTCCTTGAGCTCGTCTTTGGCCTCGTCGACGCCCGCGACGTCGGCGAAGGTGACGCCCGTCTGCTTCTCCACGTAAACCTTGGCGCGGCTCTTGCCGACGCTCATGAAGCCGCCGAGGCCCTGTTGGCCCGCAAAGCGCCGCACGAGGAAGTACCAGACCCCGAAGAACACCAGCGCCGGCACCACCCAGGAAAGCAGGTCGCGCAGCCAGGTGCTCTCCTGCACGCGCGTGTACTTGACGCCGAACTTCGACAGCCGCTCGGCGAGGTCCGGTTGCACGAGGTTCGCCACCGCGACCGTCTTGCCGCCTTCGGGCGTCTTCAGCTTGCCGACGATGCGCTGGTCCGAGACCAGCACTTCCTCGATGCGGTTCTCGGCCAGCAGTTTCTCGAACTCGCTGTAGGGCACGACCTCGGTCTGCTGCGCCTGCGTCCACCACTGCTGCAGGAGCAGAATGGCCACCAGTGCGAACACAAGGTAGGCGACGTTGAGCTGGGTGGGCCGTTCCATGGGTTCGGAAGTTGGGGTATCAGAGTAACCGCGCGACAAGCCGCCCGGTAACTCTGACCCCAATTGCACGCAGATGGCAAGGGAAGCTTGAACTCGCCGCCGACGCCCCCATCTGCAAAAGCAGAATTCTCATAGGGAATCAAGGCCATGCGCTACGACAAGTTCACCACCCAGCTGCAGGAGGCGCTCTCCGGGGCGCAGAGCCTCGCGGTCGGGCAGGACCACCAGTTCATCGAACCGCAGCACCTGCTGGCGGCACTCCTCGCGCAGGAGGACGGCGGCGCCGGCGCACTCATCGCCCGGGCCGGCGGCAACGTCGCCGCGCTCAGGCGGTCCCTGCAGCAGGCGATTGCGGGCTTGCCGAAGGTCGAAGGCACCCCGGGAGAAGTCCATGTTTCGCGCGACCTCGGCAACCTGCTCAACGTCGCCGACAAGGAGGCGCAGAAGCGCGGCGACCAGTACATCGCCTCCGAATTGTTCCTGCTCGCGGCCTGCGGCGACAGGGGCGAGACGGGCAGGCTTCTCAAGCAGGCTGGCGTCGACCGGAAGGCGCTCGACAAGGCGATCGAACAGGTGCGCGGCGGCTCGAGCGTGGGCTCGCAGACCGACGAGTCGCAGCGCCGGGCGCTCGCCAAGTACACGCTTGATCTCACCGAGCGCGCGCGCCAGGGCAAACTCGACCCGGTGATCGGCCGCGACGACGAGATCCGGCGCGTGATCCAGATCCTGCAGCGGCGCACCAAGAACAACCCGGTGCTGATCGGCGAGCCGGGCGTCGGCAAGACCGCGATCGTCGAGGGGCTCGCGCAACGCATCATCAACGGCGAAGTCCCCGAGAGCCTCAAGTCGAAGCGCGTCCTCGGCCTGGACATGGCGGCGCTGCTGGCCGGGGCGAAGTACCGCGGCGAGTTCGAGGAGCGCCTCAAGGCGGTGCTCAAGGAGCTGGCGCAGGACGAAGGCAACACCATCGTCTTCATCGACGAGCTGCACACCATGGTCGGCGCCGGCAAGGCGGAAGGCGCCATCGACGCCGGCAACATGCTGAAGCCCGCACTGGCGCGCGGCGAGCTGCATTGCGTCGGCGCGACCACGCTCGACGAGTACCGCAAGTACCTCGAGAAGGATGCCGCGCTCGAGCGCCGCTTCCAGAAGGTGCTGGTCGGCGAGCCGGGTGTCGAGGCGACCATCGCCATCCTGCGCGGCCTGCAGGAACGCTACGAGCTGCACCACGGCGTCGAGATCACCGACCCGGCGATCGTCGCCGCGGCAGAGCTCTCGCACCGCTACATCACGGACCGGTTCCTGCCCGACAAGGCGATCGACCTGATCGACGAGGCCGCGGCGCGCATCAAGATGGAGATCGACTCCAAGCCCGAGGCCATGGACCGGCTCGACCGGCGCCTGATCCAGCTGCGTATCGAGCGCGAGGCGGTGAAGAAGGAAAAGGACGAGGCCTCGCAGAAACGCTTCGTGCTGATCGAGCAGGAGATCGCGCGCCTGGAGAGGGAATACGCCGATCTCGAGGAAGTGTGGAAATCGGAAAAGGCCCAGGTCGCTGGCAGCCAGCACATCAAGGAGGAGCTGGAGAAGCTGCGTCTCGCGATGGAGGCAGCGCGGCGCAAGGGCGATTGGCAGAAAATGAGCGAAATCCAGTACGGCAGGATTCCGCAGCTGGAAGCGCAGCTCAAGAAAGCGGAGTCGGGCGAAGCACGGCCGCAGAAGGCGAAGCTGCTGCGTACCCAGGTGGGCGCCGAGGAAATCGCCGAAGTCGTGTCGCGCGCCACCGGCATTCCGGTCTCGAAGATGATGCAGGGCGAACGCGAGAAGCTGCTCCGCATGGAAGAGAAGCTGCACGAGCGCGTCGTCGGCCAGGACGAAGCGGTGCGCCTGGTGTCGGATGCGATCCGGCGCTCGCGCTCGGGCCTCTCGGACCCCAACCGGCCCTACGGCTCGTTCCTGTTCCTGGGGCCCACCGGCGTCGGCAAGACCGAGCTGTGCAAGGCGCTCGCCTCATTCCTGTTCGATTCGGAGGATCACCTCATCCGCATCGACATGTCGGAATACATGGAGAAGCATTCGGTGGCGCGGCTGATCGGCGCGCCGCCGGGCTACGTCGGCTATGACGAAGGCGGACAGCTCACCGAGCAGGTGCGACGCAAACCGTACGCCGTGATCCTGTTCGACGAGGTCGAGAAGGCGCATGCCGACGTGTTCAACGCGCTGCTGCAGGTGCTCGACGAGGGGCGCATGACCGACGGGCAGGGCCGCACCGTGGACTTCAAGAATACCGTCATCGTGATGACCTCCAATCTCGGTTCGCCGCTGATCCAGCAGATGGCACTCAGTTCGCCCGATTACGACTACGGCGTGCTCAAGCTCGCGGTGATGGCGGAGGTGAAGATGCATTTCCGGCCCGAGTTCGTCAACCGCATCGACGAGGTGGTGGTATTCCACGGGCTCGGCGAAGAGCATATCCGCTCGATCGCGAAGATCCAGCTCGCGACCCTGAAGGCGCGGCTGGCGCGCATGGAATACGGGTTCGAAGTGGCGGATGCGGCGATCGCCGAACTCGCGAAAGCAGGCTTCGACCCGGTTTACGGCGCGCGTCCGCTCAAGCGTGCGATCCAGTCGGAGCTCGAGAACCGCCTTGCGCAAGCGCTCCTCGAGGGCCGCTTCGCCCCCAAGGATACGATCCGGGTCGACTACCGCGGCGGCAGATTGCTGCTGGAGAAATCGCCGGCCAGGGCGGCCGCATAGGCCGGGCTGTCCCCGGCCCTGATGCGGCGCGACTGCTGCAGCAGTTCCTCCCATAGGCCGTCGGTATCCTTGCGGAACACCGTCTCGATGTCCGCCGTCACCACGGACCACAGGCCGCGGTCGATTTCGCTGCGCAGTTCGCCGGGCCGCCAACCGACGTAGCCGACGTAAAAGCGCGCGTCGTTCGGCGTGCCCTCGATCACCCGGTCGATGATGTTGGCGCGAAACGTCAGGTACAGGTTGCGCATCAGCGCCACCGAGCCGACGCCCGGGTTGTTGTCCGTCTTCACCAGCGCCACCAGTGCGCCGCGCGCGAACGGACCGCCGTAAAAGACCGGTTCGGTGACTTTTTTTGAC
>MERE01000128.1:5015-5321 GCA_001771975.1 Betaproteobacteria bacterium RIFCSPLOWO2_02_FULL_68_150
TTTTTGACGGCTCGTGCTCGGGAAACAGGCTGGCGAGGGAGCGGCGCGTCGGGCGGTTGAGTATCACCCCGACATGGCCGCCATTCGGCGCCGGGGCCGCGATCAGCACGGTCTGGCGATAATCGGAGTCGCGGAACGCGGGGTGCGCGACGAGCAGCAAGCCGTCCTCATCCTGTGCCACGGCGATCCCCGGCACGGCGAGCAAGGCTGTCGCGAGCAGGATCAGCAGGCGCAGCGCGCAAACCATGGCATTCCGCGAAATGAGATCCAACATGAGAATCGCAATCATTGTAGCGCGGGCGTTCG
>MERE01000128.1:5330-9827 GCA_001771975.1 Betaproteobacteria bacterium RIFCSPLOWO2_02_FULL_68_150
TCGTGAAGTTTTGACGGAGCTTACCGGTACGACGTCTTGACACGCGCGTGCAGAGTGCTAAATTGATTGCGGGAATCCGTGATGGTTGCGGCTGGTTCGCCCAGCCGCGATGGAGCGGGATTCCGGGCGATCGTCCGGGCACCGCGAAGTTCGAGCCGCAACGAAGGAGGCGGCGCGACGACGGGTTCCAGGCGCGGCGTCCAGCCGTGTCAATTGAACGCTGCTCTTGCAGCGCCGCCCGGTGCTTCCGGGCATTCAGCCCCGCCTGCGGCGGGGCTTTTCATTCCTGTCCGCTGCGCGCGCCGATTGCGCTCACCGGGCGCGTCTGCGCGCGCTGTACCAGTTCCCGCCAGAGATCCTGCGAGTCGCCGCGAAACACAGCCTGCTGGTCGGCAGGCAGGATGTACCAGCCTTCGCGCGCGAACTCGCTTTCGAGCTGGCGCGGCGCCCAGCCGGAAAAACCCGCATACAGGCGGTACTGCCGGCTGCGGTCCGCGAGCAGCGGCAGGATGTTGTCCGGGTGCATCGTCAGATAAAGGTTCTTCAGCACGTGGAACGCCGGCGCTCCGGGCGGCGCCTCGGCGCGAAACAGCGCTACCAGCGCCTGGCGCATCACCGGGCCGCCGAAAAACACCGGCTCGCGGTAGTTTTCCAGTGCTGCCGACTCCGGCAGGAATTGGCGCAGATTGAGGTTGGTCGGCCGGTTGAGGATCACGCCCACCGTGCTGGAATCCGCGGTCTGCGTGACGAGGATGACGGTTTCGCTGAAATTGCGATCCCGCAACCCCGGTTTGGCGACCAGAAATACACCGTTCGGCTTGTCATCGTCCTGCGCCAGTGCGGCCGGCATCACCAGCACGGCGGCGAGCAGGCAACACAGGCGCAAGGCGTCGGTCACGCCGCCATTATCCCGCCGTGGCTTGACGCCGATCAATTATTCGCGGCGGCCGGGCGATAGCCTGACTGCGCTTCAGGTCGAAGGGAGCTCTTTGATGAAACGGATTCTGGTGCCGGTCGACGGCTCGGACAGCGCGATGCACGCCCTGCGTCACGCCATCGCGCGCGCCAGGGAGTCGCAGGCCGAGATCCACGTGCTGCACGTCGAGCCGCCGCCGCACTACCAGGAGGTGCGCCTGTACGCGATGCGCGAGGACATCGCCAGGATCCATCAGGAGGCGTGCCAGCGGCTGCTGCAGGACGCCAAGGACGAGTTGCAGCGCGAAAAGATGCCGCATGCGGCGCACTTCGCCGAAGGAGAGGTGGCGCACACGATCGCCCGGTTCGCCGAGTCGCAGCAGATTGACGAGATCGTGATGGGAACGCGCGGCATGACCGCCTTCGGCCAGATGCTGCTGGGCTCGGTGGCGAGCCGCGTGGTGCATTTCGTCGCGATACCGGTGACGCTGGTGAAATAGGCAACGCTTTCTTGATGCGCGGGCTTGCGCGATCGCGGCCTGCGCGGCATGGTGGCGGCAGTGCCGGCTGGACTCAATGCGGACAAAAAAGGAGGTACTGATGGCTGAAATGGTCAAATCCCCGCTCGCGGGGAACGTCTGGTCGGTGCTGGTCGAAGTCGGCGCCAAGGTCGAGGAAGACGACGAGCTCGTCGTGATCGAAGCGCTCAAGATGGAAAACCCGGTGTGCGCGACCTGCGCCGGCACGGTGAAGGAAATCCGGGTCAAGAAGGGCGACAAGGTCGAGGAGGACGCGGTCCTCGTCGTGATCGAATGAGTGACGCGGGAGCGCGGTTGGCGCAGCTGAGGGCGACATGAATTTCGATCTGAGCGAAGAGCAACGGCTCATCCAGGACACCGCGCGGCGCTTCGCCGCCGAGGAAATCGCGCCGACGCTGGCCGAAGAGGAGCGCCGCCACGAGTTCCGCGCCGACCGCGTGGCGAAGATGGGCGCTCTGGGCTTCTTCTCCTGCGCGTTGCCCGAGGATCTCGGCGGCAGCGGCATGGGGTTCATGGAATCCGTGCTGATGTCGGAGCAGATCGCGAGGATCTCGGCGTCGTGGCGCCTGCCGTTCAACATGCAGAACCTCGGCCCCGCGCTCACCGTGAGCAGGTTCGGCACGCCGGCGCAGAAGAAGAGATACGTTCCCGGCTGGGTCGCCGGCACACAGCTCGGCTTCTTCGCCATGACCGAGCCCAATACCGGCTCGGACGTTGCCAGCATGAAGACCCACGCCATCGACAAGGGTGACCATTACGAGATCCATGGCAGCAAGATGTGGATCTCGCAAGCGCACGTCGGCGACGCCGGGTTGCTCTACGCCTATACCGACCGGGCGGCAGGCAACCGCGGCATCACCGCCTTCGTCATCGAGCCGAAGAACATGAAGGGTTGCAGCGCACGGGCCATCGAAACCAAGCTCGGCCTGCACTGCGCGCCCACCGGGGAATTCGTCTTCGAGGGCATGCCGGTGCCCAAGGAGAACGTGCTCGGCAAGCCGGGCGAGGGCTTTCGCATCTGCATGTGGCAGCTGAACCAGACGCGGCTGGGCTGCGCCGCGGGCGCGCTCGGCCTCGCCGGGGGCGTGCTCGATCTGGCGATCGCCTATGCCAACGACCGCAAGCAGTTCGGCAAGCCGATCTCGCAGCACCAGATGGTCCAGGCACAGATTGCCGAAATGGTGGTCGAGCACCACGCGGCGCAGATGCTCGTCTACCGCGCCGCCTGGCTCAAGGACCAGGGCAAGCCGAACCAGTACGAGACCTCGGTGGCGAAACTGGCGGCCTCCGAGGCCGCGGTGCACGCGGCGAACGAGTGCATGAAGATCTACGGTTCCTATGGCTTCTCGACCGAGTATCCGGCGGAGCGCTTCTACCGCGACGCCAAGTCGCTGCAAATCGTCGAAGGCACCTCCAACATCCAGAAGATCATCATCTCGGGCATGGCGACTGGCGCCACGCCCAACCGCGAATAACCGGAACGAAGGCAGGCCGATGAAACCGTATTTCGAGAAGATGGCGGGCTTCGGCAAGCCGCTCAAGGAAAACCGCATTGCGCGCACGCAGGAAAGCCGCGCCAGGCTCGAGGCGGTGGAAGCCGGGATCGCCGCCGCGCGCAAGGCCAAGGAGAACATCGGCATCGCCGCAGCCGAGATCAACAAGCGCGGCTCGCTCACGGTGTGGCAGCGCCTCGACTACCTGGTCGATGCCGGCACCTGGCAGCCTTTGCACTGCCTCTACAACCCGGACGACAACGCCGAGGGCTCCACCAACGTGGTGGACGGGCTCGGCCGCATCGGCGGGCGCTGGACGGTGATCATCGGCTTCGACAACAAGTGGCTCGCCGGAGCATGGGTGCCGGGGCAGGCGGAAAACATCCTGCGCGTGACCAACGTCTCCAGGCGGCTCAACATCCCGCTCGTCTGGCTGGTGCATTGCAGCGGCGTGCAGCTTCCCGAGCAGGAGAAGTTCTATGCCGACCGCCGCGGCGGCGGAACGTGTTTTTTCCGCCACGCCGAACTGCAGCAGGCGGGCATTCCGATTCTCTCGGGAATTTTCGGCACCAACCCGGCAGGCGGCGGCTACCAGGGCATCAGCCCGACGATCCTGCTCGCGCACAAGGACGCGAACATCGCCGTGGGCGGCGTCGGCATCGTCTCCGGCATGGCGCCGCGTGGCGGCTTCGACGCCGAGGGCCTCGAAGAGCTGATCGCGAAGACGCGCGATTTCAAGGAGCGGCCGCCGGGCCGGGTCGAGATGCATTATGACCAGACCGGCTTTTTCGCGAAGGTGTACGACGACGACGAGGCGGTGCTCGACGGCATCAAGGATTACGTGCGTGCGCTCCCGGCCTACGACCCGATGTTCTTCCGCGTCGCCGAGCCGAAGGAACCGGTTCTTCCGGCCGAGGACCTGTACCACCTGTTGCCGTTCAACCAGAAAGAGGTGTATTCGTTCGACGAGATCCTCGCGCGCCTGGTCGATGGCAGCGAGCACATGGAGTTCCGGCCGGGCTACGGGCCGGAGGTCTACACCGGACTGGTGAAGCTCGACGGCATGCTGGTGGGGGTGATCGGCAACCGCCAGGGCCTGCTGCCGAAGGGCTACCCGGAATACGCCAACTATCCCGGCATCGGCGGCAAGCTCTACCGCCAGGGCCTGATCAAGATGAACGAGTTCGTCACCCACTGCGGCCGCGACCGCGTGCCGCTGATCTGGTTCCAGGACACCACCGGCATCGACGTCGGCGACATCGCCGAGAAGGCCGAGCTGCTCGGCCTCGGCCAGTCGCTCATCTACTCGATCCAGAACACCGACGTGCCGATGCTGCTGGTGGTGCTGAGGAAGGGCAGCGCCGCGGCACACTACATCATGGGCGGGCCGACCGCCAACCGGCACAACGCGTTCACGCTCGGCACCGCCGCCACCGAGATCTACGTCATGCACGGCGAGACCGCCGCGGTGGCGAGCTACGCGCGGCGCGCGGTGAAAGAGAAGGACTCGGGAAAATCGCTCGAGCCGCTCGCCGCAAAGATGAACGAGA
>MERE01000129.1 GCA_001771975.1 Betaproteobacteria bacterium RIFCSPLOWO2_02_FULL_68_150
CGATGAAGTAGATGTTGACGCGGCTGACCTCCCAGACGCTCGCCCTGGCAATCGAACAGGCGACCATCAGCACGCTCGCCACCGGCGGGGTCTGCTGGCCGATGCCAAGGTTGATGGTAACGATGAGACCGAAGTGCACCGGGTCGATGCCGACCGCTCGCACGAGCGGCATTACCACCGGAACCACCAGGATGATCGCGGCGGCCGAATGCAGGAACATGCCGAGCAGCAGAAACAGAACGTTGAGGAGCGCAAGCACCACCCACTTGTTGCTGGTGAGCTCGGCGACCGCGCGCGCCAGCGTCTGCGGCGCCTGTACCTCGGTGAGGTAGGCACCCAGCAGCGCCGATGTCGCGACCAGCAGCATCACCACTGCGGTCTGCACGCCGCCTTCGATCATCGCCGCCTTGAGATGCGCGAGGTCGAGTTCGCGATAGATGACCAGACCGATGAACAGCGCCGCCACCACCGCCAGCGCCGCCCCCTCGGTGGCGGTCACCACGCCGCCGAAGATGGCACCGAGGATGATCAGCGGCAGCGTGAACGCCCAGAACGCTTCGCGAAACGTCTTGCGGATGGAGGGCGGGATGATCACCGCCAGCGTCGCGGCCGATGACATCACCGCGGCCGCGACCGCCTTCGGGTAGCCCTTCGCCTTCATCGCTGGAATCAGAATCGAGCCGAGCGCCGACACGTCGGCGACCGCGGATCCCGAGATCTCGGCGAAGAACATCGACGCGCCGATCGATACCATGGCCAGCCCGCCGCGGATGAAGCCGAGCAGCGCGCTCGCGAAGGCGATCAGCCGGGTCGAGATGCCCGAGGCGTTCATGATCGCGCCGGCCAGAATGAAAAGTGGAATCGCGATCAGCGGAAAGTTGGTGGCGCCGTTGTAGAGCACCACCGGCAGATTGGGCAGCGATGCCAGCCCCTGCGTGAGCACCATCGCTGCCACGGCGACGATGCCGAGCGCTACGGCGATCGGCACATCGATGATCACGAGCGCCAGCACGCACACGAAGAGGAGCAGGATCTCCATCAGTGGGCGGACTGGCCGGTGGCCTCTGCCGGATGCGCCACGCGCGCCCGCGCGAGGGCCTGCGGCAGGGTGAGCAGCTCGGCCACCACGACCAGGGCGGCGCCGATCGGCACCACCGACTGCACGTAGCTCACCGGAACCTCGGGCAGGCTGACGAGATGATCGGTCGCGAGAACGCCGAGGATCGTGTAGCCCATCCAGCCGACCAGCAGGAAGAATCCGATCACCAGCAGCTCGGCGAGGCAGCGCGCGGCAACGCGCGCCGCGGGCGGCAGGAGGGCGATCACTTCGGGACAGCCGATGTGCGCGCGCTTGGCTGCGGCGAGCGCCGAGCCGTAGAACGTGAGCCAGGCGAGGAGGATCGAGGCAACCTCGTCGTACCAGACGAGCGACGCGCCGAACGAACGGTACAGGACGCCGACGGTCACTTCGACGGCGAGCGCCGCCATCAGGGCGATGACGACCCACTCCAGCAGGCGCTCGTAGCGCCCGCGCCAGACGGCCAGCATCGGCAGGCTACTTGCCGAGCGCGATGGCGCGGTCGATGACTTCCCGCGCGCCCTTCACCTCCTTGGCGAACTCCTCGTAGACGGGCTTGGACGCCGCAATGAAAGCTTCCTTGTTCGGCGTGTTGACCTGCACCCCCGCGGCCTTGATCTTGGCGAGCAGTTCGTCGTCGTCCTTTGCAGCCTTGGCGTATACGAATGCCTGCGTTTCCTTGGCCACCGCCTCGAGCGTGGCGCGCACCTCGGCAGGCAGGCCGGCCCATTTCTTCGCGCCGACGGTGGCGTAAGCCGGCGTGTAGACGTGGCCGGTGAGCGAGAGGAATTTCTGCACCTCCTGGAACTTGGCGCTGTAGATCTGGGTGAAGGGGTTCTCCTGGCCGTCCATGACGCCGGTTTGCAGGGCCGTGAACACTTCCGAGAACTTCATCGGGCTGGGATTGGCGCCGTAAGTCTGGAACATCTTCACCCGCCATTTGCCTTCCGGGACGCGCAGCTTGATGCCTTGCAGGTCCGCCGGCGTGTTGATCGGGCGTTTGGAGTTGGTGATGTGGCGATAGCCATTTTCCCAGACCGCAAGGATCTTCAGGCCCTTCGCTTCAGCGGCGGGCGCGAGCGCCTTCCAGAATACTTCGCTCTCGATGCGCTGCATGTGATTGCGGTCCTTGACCAGATACGGCATCTCGAAGACGCCGAACAGGTCCGCCTCCGACGACATCACGGTCGAGGGCAATGCGATGTCTACGGTGCCGAGCTTGACCTTTTGCAGCAGCTCCTTGTCGCCGCCGAGCTGGCTCGAACCGAACACGACCACCTTGGCCTTGCCGCCGAGCCTGGCATTGGCGCGCTTGGCGAATTCATCGGCCGAGGCGGCAAACAGCGAACCCGGCTCGCCGACGTGGCCGAACTTGATTTCGGTCTGTGCGTAAACGTTGCCCGCAAAGGCAGCCGCAAATGCGGCGGCAATGGTCAGCAGTTTCATGTCTCCTCCTCCTTGTGTTGTCACGCCGCGGCGCGCGCCGGTTTGGCGCGGCACTCCGCCAGGTACGCCATGGCTGCCTGCACGCCGTCCCGCTTCACTGGCACGCCGGCGAGCTCGAGCCCCATCTCCACACCCGCGAGTGTACCCATCAGCGCAAGATCGTTGAAATCGCCGAGATGACCGATGCGAAACACCTTGCCTGCGAGCTTGCCCAGTCCGGTGCCGAGCGACAGGTCGAAATTCTCGAGGATCACGCCGCGCACCCGGTCGGCATCATGGCCCGCGGGTAACAGGACCGCGGTGAGCGAGGCCGAGTATTCCGCAGGATTCGCGGCCAGTACTTCGAGGCCCCATGCACGCACCGCGCGCCGCGTCGCCTCGGCGTGGCGCTGGTGGCGCGCAAACACCTGCTCGAGGCCCTCCTCTTCCAGCATTTGCTGGGCCTCGCGCAAGCCGTAGAGCAAGTTCGTTGCGGGCGTGTAGGGAAAGTAGCCGGCCTTGGCGCTCGCGATCATCTCTTCCCAGTTCCAGTACGCGCGCGGCATCCTCGCCGAGCGGGAGGCCGCCAGCGCCTTGTCCGAAATCGCGTTGAACGACAGCCCCGGTGGCAGCATCAGCCCCTTCTGCGAGCCGGCGATCGTGACATCGACGCCCCATTCGTCGTGGCGATAGTCGATCGACGCCAGCGACGAGATCGTGTCCACCATCAGGAGTGCTGGATGTGCTGCCGCGTCGATCGCCTTGCGCACCTCGGCGATGCGCGAGGTCACCCCGGTCGAGGTCTCGTTGTGCACCACGCAGACGGCCTTGATGCGTTGCCCGCCGTCGGTGCGCAGGCGCTGCTCGATCGCCCTCGGATCAACGCCGCTGCGCCAGTCCCCGGCAAGGAACTCCGGTTTCAAGCCGAGCCTGAGCGCCATCTTTTGCCACAACGCGGCGAAGTGCCCCGTTTCGTACATCAGCACCGAGTCGCCGGGCGACAGTGTGTTCACGAGCGCCGCCTCCCATGCACCGGTGCCGGAGGCGGGATAGATCACCACCCGCCCCGCTGTCTTGAACACGCGTTTCATGCCTTCGAGGACGGCCTTGCCCAAGTCGGCGAATTCCGGGCCGCGGTGATCCATCGTCGGGAAGTCGATGGCGCGCAAGACGCGGTCCGGAACATTTGTCGGCCCGGGGATCTGCAGGAAATGACGTCCGGCTCGATAGCTCATCAGGTTCTCCTGATTTGCATGCAAAGTCTGCAGTATGCTGCAGCATACTGGTGCATCATTGCACATGCCAAGTTTTTTTTGTATTCTGCATGCAAGTTGTAAAGGATGCAAGTATGGGAACCGACTCCCCTTCCAGCCTCGCTGCAATGACCCCGATCGCACGCCGACCGCTTCATGAGGCTGCGATCGACCGGCTGCGAGACTTGATCGTGCAGGGCGAATTGCCGCCGGGGTCCCGTCTCAATGAGCGCGTGCTGGCCGGGCAGCTTGCCATTTCGAGAACGCCGCTGCGAGAGGCATTCAAGCTGCTCGCTGCCGAGGGTCTGGTCGATCTGCTGCCCAACCGGGGCGCCATCGTCGCGCCCGTGGACGCCGTGCGCATCGGCGAAACGATGGCCGTGATGGGGGCGCTGGAAGCGCTGATCGGCGAACTCGCGTGCGCAAACGCATCCGACGGCTCGATCGCAGAAATTCGCGCGCTGCACTTCGAAATGCGCGCGGCTCACGCCCGCCGCGACCTCGCCGCCTACTTTCGCCACAACCAGGCGATCCACCTGAAGCTGGCGGAGGCCGCCGGCAATGCGGTGTTAGCGCTGACTTACCGGCAACTGAACGCCAATGTACGACGTGTGCGTTACATGGCCAACCTGTCGCCGGAGCGCTGGGACGCGGCGGTGCATGAGCACGATGCGATTCTCGCCGCGCTTGCCGCGCGTGACGGCGCGCGCCTGAAGGCACTGCTGTCCGATCACCTGGCGCACAAGACCGCCTCTGTGTTGGCGGCCCTGACGGAAGGACTGGTCAAGGCGGCGGCGTGAACGTGCCGCCGCAGATCCGGATCTCGAACCACCGGGCGGGCGACGCCGGCCTCGCGGCCCGTCTGCGGCGCGAAATCGACGGCGAGGTTCTGTTCGATGCGGCGAGCCGCGGCCGCTATGCAACCGACGCTTCGATCTACCAGATCGAGCCGCTGGGGGTCGTCGTGCCGCGCACCGAAGACGCGGTGCGCGGCACGATCGCGCTTGCCGCAGAGGCTGGCGTGCCGGTCTTGCCGCGCGGCGCCGGCAGCTCGCAATGCGGCCAGACGGTCGGCGCCGCGCTCGTCATCGACGATTCAAAGTATCTCGACCGCGTGCTGGAAATCGATGCGCTGCAGCGCCGTGCGGTGGTGCAGCCCGGGCTCGCGCTCGACGCCCTGAACGCGCAGCTGCGGCCACACGGATTGTGGTTTCCGGTGGACGTCTCCACTTCTGCGCAGGCGACGCTCGGCGGCATGGCAGGCAACAACTCCTGCGGCTCGCGCTCGATTGCCTACGGCAACATGGTGCACAACGTCATCGCAATCGACGCGCTCACGGTGTCGGGCGAGCGCTGGCGCTTCGGACCCATGGATGAAACTGCAGGTCCGCCGCCCTACCGTGAGCTGGTCGGCAAACTGCGCGCCCTCTACGAGCGCGAGAAGGCGGAGATCGCGGCGCGCTTTCCGGCCGTGTTGCGCAAGGTCGCCGGCTACAACCTCGATCACCTCGGGCCACCGCAGGCCAACGCCGCGCACCTGCTGGTCGGGTCGGAGGGCACGCTCGCCTGGTTCGAGCGGCTGCATCTGAAACTCGCGCCGCTGCCGCCGGCAAGGGCGCTCGGCGTGTGTCACTTCCCGAAGTTCTACAGCGCGATGGATTGCACGCAGCACATCGTGAAGCTCGGTCCGTCGGCCGTCGAACTGGTCGACCGCACCATGATCGAGCTCGCGCGCGAGATCCCGGCGTTTGCCAGGACCGTGGACGCGTTCATCCGCGGCGAGCCGGATGCGATCCTGTTGGTCGAATTCTCAGGCGAGGAAAACGCCGCGCAGCAGCGCAAGCTGAACCAGCTCGTGCAGCTGTTGGGTGATCTCGGCCTGCCCGGCAGCGTGGTGCAAATCACCGACGCGAGGCAGCAAAAGGATCTCTGGGAAGTGCGCAAGGCGGGCCTCAACATCATGATGTCGATGAAGGGTGACGGCAAGCCGGTGTCTTTCATCGAGGATTGCGCCGTGCCGCTGGAACACCTCGCCGACTACACCGAGCGCCTCACGCAGGTGTTCGAGAAGCACGGCACGCGCGGCACCTGGTATGCGCATGCCTCGGTGGGGTGCCTGCACGTGCGCCCGGTGCTCGACATGCGCCGCCAGGGGGCAACGCAGATGCGCGCCATCGCCGAAGAAGCCTGCGCCCTGGTGCGGCAATACAAGGGCGCGTACTCGGGCGAGCACGGCGATGGTCTTGCGCGCTCGGAGTGGATCGCTCCACTGTTCGGTCCGCGCCTGACGGCGGCCCTGGGCGCGATCAAGTCGTGGCTCGATCCGAAGGGCCTGATGAATCCGGGCAAGATCGTCAACCCGCCGCGCATGGACGATGCCGCGCTGTTTCGCTTCAAGCCGGGCTATCAGGCAATCCCGCTCAAGCCCGCGCTCGACTGGAGCGAATGGGGTGGCTACGACAAGGCGGTCGAGATGTGCAACAACAACGGCCACTGCCGCAAGTTCGACGCCGGCACCATGTGCCCCTCGTACCGTGCGACACGCGATGAAGTGCATCTGACCCGGGGACGCGCCAACACGCTGCGGCTCGCGCTCTCGGGCCAACTTGCGTTCGACGAGGCGAAAGAGGCGCTCGATCTGTGCGTGTCGTGCAAGGGCTGCAAGCGCGAGTGCCCCACGGGCGTGGACATGGCACGCATGAAAATCGAATATCTGGCGCAATAT
>MERE01000130.1:0-4947 GCA_001771975.1 Betaproteobacteria bacterium RIFCSPLOWO2_02_FULL_68_150
CGCGTCCTGGATCATGCCAAATCGGGCCCCCAGGTTGCGGCTGAAGCCGTCATTGGCCTCGACGATGCGGGCCTCGATCATCACCTGGCGCACGGCGATGTCGATCTTGGCGATCAGCTTGCGGACGTCCTCGAGCCGCGTCGGCGTGTCCTGCACGAACAAGGTGTTGGTGCGCGCGTCGACCACCGCGCTGCCGCGCTTTGAAAGCATGCGCTGGTGCGGATCGGAGAGCAGCTTCTGCACGTCGGCGGCCTTCTGGTAGTTCATCTGGAAGGACTCGGTGCGCGTCGGCTCGAGATCGTGGATCTGCTGGCTGGCCTCGAGGGCGAGCTTCTCGCGCGTGGCGAGTTCGTCGCGCGGCGCGATCCAGATGACGTTGCCGGTCTTGCGCATGTCGAGGCCGCGCGCCTGCAGGATGATGTCGAGCGCCTGGTCCCACGGCACGTCCTTGAGCCGCAGCGTGATGCTGCCGGCGACGGTGTCGCTGGTGACGATGTTGAAGTCGGTGAAGTCCGCGATTACGTTGAGAACGGCGCGCACCTCGACACTCTGGAAGTTGAGCGACAGTCTCTCGCCCGTGAACACCCCGCGCCGCGCCGCCTGGCCGCTGTCCGCGGTCACCGGCTTGACCTCGATCACGAACTGGGTGTCGGACTGGTAGGCGTTATGCTCCCACTGGCCGCGCGGCTCGATCACCATGCGCACGTTCTCGCCTTGCTGGAAGGTGTTGATCGTCTGCACCGGGGTGGCGAAGTCGACCACGTCGAGCCGGCGCCGGAGATTGTCGGGCAGGGAGGTCTTCAGGAACTCGACGATGATGTTCTGGCCCTGTTGCCGGATGTCGATGCCCGTCGAAGTGTCCGCGAGGTCGACTACGACGCGGCCTTCGCCGGCGCGCCCGCGCCGGAAATCGATGTCCCGCACCGTGTGTTTCGCATCGGCGCGCCCCTCGGCGAAATGCGCCACCGGGCCCGCGGCCGAAGCGGCCGTTGTCGCCGCGGGCAGCAGCGTGACGAGCAGCGTGCTGCCGTCCAGCTTCGCCTCGTGCGCTACACTGCGCGCCAGATTCAGCACCAGGCGCGTGCGGTCGGCGCCTTGCACCACGTTCATGCTGCGCAACTCGCCCTGGCCGATCTCCTGCGAGTTGCGGCCAAGCCCGTTCGCCGTAGCCGCGAAATCGAAGGCGATACGCGCGGGGCTGGCAATCGCGAAATTCGGCGGCACGCTCTTCAGCGGCTCCTTGGTCGTGACCCGGACGACCACCGCGCCGCCCTGCTGCGCGACGTCGAACCCGACGATGCTGTTCGCCTGTGCCGAAGCAACGCCGATGCCGGCGAGACAGATGACTAGCGCGTGGAATGCCGTCACGAGACCCCTGAACATGTTCATCTCCTCACCTCCTGCAATTGCAGCGCGCTGGTGCGTTCCACCCAGTCGCCCCCGCTGTCCTGGATCAGCTCCTTGAGCGCGATCTGATTGTCGTCTACCGCGGTAATCACGCCGAAGTTCTGGCCCATGTAATTGCCTTTCCTCACCCGGTACAGGTTGGTGCCGGCCTTGACCAGCGCGAAGTGTTCTTTCTTCTGCGTCAACGTTCCGACCATCGCGATCGATTCGAGCGGAAACGCCTCCAGCGGCTCCTTCGGCCGGTCGAGATTCGGCTTGCGCCCGCCGCCCGACGACGCCCCGCCGGCCTGCGCCACGTTGATGCGCTGCGGACGGAATGGATCCACTTCCCGCTCGCTCGTGTACGGCACGGGTTCATAGGGCTTCACCTGCGGCAGCGGTTCGACCTTTCCGCGCAGGTCCTTGGTGAGCTCCTTCAGCTGCTGCTTCAGCTCGCTCTGCTCCTCGCCGCACGCGGCGAGCAGGGTGACTATCGCCAACGCGACAAGGGTCTTGGTCATTTCTTCGCGCCCTTCTTCGCGCCCTGCTGCGCGCGGCGCTGCGCTGCGACTTCTTCCTCGTCCAGATAGCGGAACGTCCGCGCCACCGAATCCATCACCAGGTTGCCGTCCTTGCCCGCCGTCATCGCGACGTCCTTCAGAATGACGATGCGCGACAGCTGTCCCACATCGCTGGCGAAGGCGCCCATGTCGTGGTAGGTGCCGGTCACTTTCAACTGGATCGGCAACTCGTTGAACGATTCGCCCCTGACCTCGGCCGCCGCCGGTTTGAAGAGTTCGAACTGCAGGCCGCGGCCGAGTCCGGCCTGGTTGATGTCGACCAGCAGCGCGTCCATTTGCGACTTGTTCGGAAGCTGCTTCAGCAGCGCGCCGAATTGCGTGTCGATCTCCCTGAGCTGCTGCTTGTGCAGGTCGAGGTTGATCGCCTGCTTCTTCTTGTTCAGGTACTCGTCCTTGAGCTTCGTTTCCTGCGCCCTGCCGGCGTCCAGTTCTTCCATCTGACCCTGCCAATCGGCGAAATAGCCGACCACCGGAATCGCAATCAGGATGACCGCCAGCGCGGCGAGCTTCGGCACCAGCGGCCACGTGCCGGGGTCCTTGAAATTGAGTGTCCGGAATTCTTCAGCGTACTTGTTGAAATCAAGTTCCATCGCTCACCCCTTTTTCGCCGCGGGCTTGGGCGCGCCCTTGTCCGCCGCCGGCGCCGGCGGCTGGACGCGCTTGAGGGTGAAATTGAGGTTGAATTCGGACACCCGTTTCTTGTCGACGCTCGCCGCCTTGATCTCGACCAGCACGGGTTTCTGCAGCCAAGCGGACGACTCGATATTGCGCATCAAAGTCGAAACGCGCGCATTCGATTGGGCGTAGCCGATCACGTCGATTCTCAGGCCGCGCTGCGTGAATGTTCTCAGGTACACCCCTTCCGGGGTCTGCCGCACCAGCTCGTCGAGCAGATGCACGGTCTGGGCGCGATCCGCCTGGAGGTCCTCGATCGCCTTCTTGCGCGCCAGCAGCGCCGCGATTTCGTCCTTCAGTTTCTTGATCTCGTCGATTTCCTTGTCGAGCTTGGCGATCTCGGTCTTGAGAAACTTGTTGCGCTCGTCCTGGTCGGAAACCCGCTTGGCATTGACCACGTGCACGCCGCCGACGATCAGCAAACCGACCACCGCGGCGCCCGCGGCAAGCAGTCCGAAATGCTGCCGGGCGCGCTTGCGCCGCTCCTCGCGGTGCGGCAACAGGTTTACACGGACACTCATACCGGATCAAACCTCCGCATGGCGAGCCCGCAGGCGACGATGAGCGACGGCGCGTCCTGCATGAGCCGCTTGATCTGGACGCGCGGCGAGGTCTGCATCGCGCCAAACGGATTGGCGACTACGGTGGGCACCTGGGTGCGGGTATGCACCACCTCGTCGAGCCCGGCGATCACCGCAGAGCCGCCCGCAAGCAGAATGTGGTCCACCTGATGATACGAAGTCGAGGTAAAGAAAAACTGCAGCGCGCGCTGCACCTCCATGGATACGTTTTCCATGAACGGCCGTTGCACTTCCGCCTGAAAATCGTCCGGCAGTCCGCCCGAACGCTTGGCGTTCTCGGCCTCCTCGGGGCTCATGCCGTAGCGGCTCATGACCTCCTGGGTCAGCTGATTGCCGCCAAAGGCCTGCTCGCGCGTGTAGACCGACTGCTCGTTGCGCAGCACGTTCACGTTGGTGACATTGGCGCCGACGTCAACGACCGCGATGTTCTGGTCCTTGCCGCCGTGAGGAAGCTGCCTGACTACCAGGCCGAGCGCCGCCATCTGGGCGTAGGATTCGACATCCATCACGATCGCCTTGAGGCCGGCCGATTCGGCCACTGCAACGCGGTCTTCGACCTTTTCCTTGCGTGTCGCCGCGATCAGGACTTCCTGTTCTTCGGCATTCGAGGGCGAGGGTCCGATGATCTGGAAGTCGAGGTTGACCTCGTCGAGCGCAAACGGGATGTACTGGTTCGCTTCGGTCTCGACCTGGACCTCGAGATCCTCTTCGCGCAGCCCGGCCGGAACGATGATTTTCTTGGTGATCACGGCGCCGGAAGGCACCGCCATGGCGACGTACTTGGTGCGCGTGGCAAGTTTCTTGTGGCCCCGCTTGACGGCCTCGGCGACGGCCTCCAGGTTGCTGATGTTGCCATCCACCACGGCATCCCGAGGCAGGGATTCGATGATGTAGCGCTCGACCCGGTAAACACCCTTTCCGGCGTCCACGATCTCGAGCATTTTCACCGAGGACGAGCTGATGTCGAGCCCGAATAGCGACGGCGCTTTCGGCTTGAAGATGTCCAGGTTCATCCTCTTTTTATCGCCCTTTTCCCTTAGGTATCGGCGGTTTACGCACGATACGTAGAAACTGCGTTAAATGCTAGCAACAACTCCCGCGGGTGTCTAGCGAATTGTTCGCGCCCGGGGGGGACTATAATGCCCCGGATCTCCCGCCCAGTGCAACTTCTTCCCCGCTAACTGCCGCCGTAGAGGTGCGACACCCTTGATGTGGCAGCGTTTCCTGCTGTTTCCGTTCGCCCTGCTTGCCGGCTTCGCGGCGATCGTGGCATGCCTTGCGGGCCTCTTTCTGCTCCTAGCGTACCCGAATCTGCCCTCGCTGGTGGTCCTGACAGATTACCAGCCCAAGATTCCCCTGCGCGTGTACACCGTCGAGGGCGCCTTGATCGGCGAGTTCGGCGAGGAGCGCCGCTCGGTCATCTCCATTCGCGAGGTTCCCCCGTTACTGAAGCACGCCATCCTGGCTGCCGAGGACGAGCGCTTTTACCAGCACACGGGGATCGACTACATCGGGGTTCTGCGCGCCGCGTACGCCAACTTCGTGCAGGGCGGACGCCGGCAGGGTGCGAGCACCATCACGATGCAGGTTGCGCGCAACTTCTTCCTGTCGTCCGAGAAGACCCTGACCCGCAAGCTCTACGAAGCGCTGCTCGCGTTCAAGATCGAAAATAGCCTCGACAAAGACCAGATCCTCGAGCTCTATGTCAACCAGATCTACCTCGG
>MERE01000130.1:4958-9516 GCA_001771975.1 Betaproteobacteria bacterium RIFCSPLOWO2_02_FULL_68_150
CCTCGGTCAGCGTGCCTATGGCTTTGCTGCCGCCGCCCAGGCGTATTACGGCAAGCCGCTCGAGCGGCTGACCGTGGCGGAGGCCGCAATGCTGGCCGGCCTTCCCAAGGCGCCCTCGGCCTACAATCCTGTTGTAAATCCGCAACGTGCCCAGCAGCGCCAGCATTACGTGCTGCGGCGCATGAAAGATCTCGGGCAGATCACGGATGCGCAGCTTGCCGAGGCCATGAATGCGCCGCTGCACGTGAAGCGCGAAATCAATGAGTTCGCCGGCCATGCCGAATACGTGGCCGAAATGGTGCGGCAAGCGGTGCACGAACAGTACCCGGACGAGGTCTACAGCAAGGGATTCCGGGTCTACACGACGATCCGCAAGGCCGACCAGGAAGCGGCCTACGTAGCCGTACGGCGCGGCGTGCTCGAGTACGATCGGCGTCACGGATTTCGCGGGCCGGAACATTTTGTCGAACTGCCTGAGCAGGCCGACGAGGACGATTTCGAGGAGGCGCTAGCCGAGCATTCCGACATCGACGACCTGCGCGCGGCGCTGGTGCTCAGTGCCAGCCCGCGCGAGATCACCGCAGTCCTCAGGAACGGAGAAAGAGTGGCCCTGCGGGCCGAGGGGCTGAAGTTCGTCGCCCGCTCGTTTGAGGAAAAATCCCCTCCCCAGCGACGCATCCGCCGGGGCGCGATCGTCCGCGTGCAACGGGACGACAAAGGCCTCTGGCAGATCGCGCAGTTGCCGGAGGTCGAGGCGGCCTTCGTCTCGCTTGACCCCTCCGACGGCGCGGTGCGCGCGCTGGTCGGCGGCTTCGATTTCAACCGCAACAAGTTCAACCATGTCACCCAGGCGTGGCGCCAGCCCGGCTCTTCGTTCAAGCCGTTCATCTATTCCGCGTCGCTGGAAAAAGGCTACACGCCGGCCACGGTGGTGCTTGACGAGCCGGTCGTCGTGGAGGCGGAGGTCACCGGCAGCCAGCGCTGGGAGCCGAAGAACTACGACGGCAAGTTCGAGGGCCCGATGCGCCTGCGCACCGCGCTCGCCAAATCGAAAAACATGGTGTCGGTCCGTCTGCTGCAGGATATCGGTGCGAAATACGCGCAGGACTACGTCACCCGTTTCGGATTCGATGCCGACAAGCATCCCCCCTATCTCACGATGGCGCTGGGCGCAGGCGGCGTGACGCCGATGCAGATGGCGCGCGCCTATGCGGTGTTCGCCAACGGCGGCTACCTGGTGCAACCGTATTTCATCCAGAAGATCGTCGATGACCGCGGCAACCCGCTCGGCGTCGCCAAGCCGCCCCGTTCGGGCGACGAGGCATTGAGAGCGATTGACGCGCGCAACGCGTTCATCATGGATTCGATGATGCAGGACGTGACGCGTTACGGCACCGCAGCGCGCGCCTCGAAGCTGGGACGGCGTGACATCGCCGGCAAGACCGGGACCACCAATGACTTCGTCGATGCCTGGTTCTGCGGCTACCAGCCGGGGTTGGTCGGAATCGCTTGGTTGGGGTTTGACCAACCCAGGTCGCTGGGGCGCAATCAGACCGGCGGCCAGGTGGCGCTGCCGATCTGGATCGAATACATGGGCCGAACGCTCAAGGGGATTCCCGAAACCGAGCGCGCGGTGCCCCAAGGGGTGATAGCAGCCCATACCGACGCCGACCCCGCGGCGCCGGCGGGCGCGCGATCGGGCTCGGAATGGTTCTACAAGGAGTTTCTGCCCGCCGTGCCGCAGCCGTCCTCGCCCTCAGCCGCACCCTTCGCCGCCCCCACACCGGCGCCCGTAGAAGAGCGCCGCATACCGCGTTCGCCCTAGCCCCGCTATCCCGACCCGCGGTGCAACACCATCGGCGTCCCGCTTTGCGCCGAGGCGAGCCTGGAGAGCGCGGCGAACAGCTCCGAGCCGTCGCGCGTATCGCGCCATGCCGAGCCGTCATGGCGGAAGTGAAATCCGCCCGAGCGCGCTGCCACCCAGATCTCGCGCGCCGCGGTATGCCGGTTGATCACGATCTTGGCGCCGTTATCGAATTCGACCTCGAGCACACCGGTGCCCTTGGTTTCCAACGCGGCGTCGGGCGCACTCGACTCGAAGGCGGTCTCGAGCGCAGCCAGCATCGCGTCGGCCAGCAGTTCGAACTCGGTATCGGTCACGCGAAGGCGATGGGGGATCCTGCTAACATGATTATTTTATCCGCTCCCATGCGCGCCGCGCTCTACCTCCTCTTGATCGCCGGGCTGGCATTCGGCTGCGGCCAGCGTGGCGACCTGTATCTGCGCGACAGCCCGCCGCCCGGGGTCAAGCCACCGAAGACCGAGGCTCACAAGCCCGTTCCGTATCCTCAGCCCGGCGGCGAAGACGCGGGCGCGGCCAAGAAACCCTAGGCAATTCGAATGGCCTTCGCGTATCGCGACGGCGCGCTTTGCGCAGAGTCGGTCCCGCTCGATGAGATCGCGCAGCGTTTCGGCACGCCCTGCTACGTCTATTCGCGCGCCGAGATCGAGCATAACTATCGCGCCTTCGAGCAGGCCCTTGCCGGACGCGAAGCGATGGTCGCCTATTCGGTCAAGGCGAACTCCAACCTGGCCGTGCTCGCGCTGCTGGCGAAGCTCGGCTCCGGTTTCGATATCGTGTCCTCCGGGGAGCTCGATCGCGTGCACGCGGCAGGGGGTGACGCACGGAAGGTCCTGTTCTCGGGTGTCGGCAAGTCGGCAGCCGAAATCCGCCTCGCCCTCGAGGCCGGTGTACGCTGCCTCAACCTCGAATCCGAGGCCGAGATGGGTCGCGTCGACGCCATAGCCGGGCAGCTCGGCCTGCGCGCACCGGTCGCCTTCCGCGTCAATCCGGACGTCGACCCGCAGACTCACCCCTACATTTCTACGGGTCTCAAGCAAAGCAAGTTCGGCATCGCCTATGCCGATGCCGACCGGCTCTACCGCGAGGCGGCCAGGCGCCGCAACCTGGAGGTGATCGGTATCGGCTGCCACATCGGCTCCCAGTTGGTTGACCCGGCGCCTTTGGTAGCGGCCACCGGGCGCATGGTCGATCTGGTCGAGCGCCTGGCGAAGGCCGGGATCGGCCTCGCGCACATCGACGTCGGCGGCGGAATCGGCATTCGCTACCGTGACGAGGCACCGCCGCCGATCACCGATTTCCTCGCCGGAGTGCTTGGCGTGCTGGGTGGGCGCGGCGAGACCTTGATCGTCGACCCCGGGCGCGCCATCGTGGGCAGCGCCGGCATCCTGCTGACGCGCGTCGAATACGTCAAGCCGGGCGAGGCGAAGAACTATCTCATCGTGGACGCCGCCATGAACGACCTGCTGCGGCCGGCGCTGTACGACGCCTGGCATGAGGTGTTGCCGGTTCGGCGTGCGGAATCCGGCGTCGGCGCGGGTGTTTACGACATCGTCGGCCCGGTGTGCGAGAGCAGCGATTTCCTCGCCTGCGAGCGGCGGCTGGCGGCGGGATCCGGCGACCTGGTGGCGTTGATGTGCGCCGGTGCCTATGCGATGGTGATGAGTTCGAACTACAACAGCCGGCCGCGCGCCGCCGAAGTCCTGGTCGACGGCCGCGACGCGCACCTGGTGCGCCGGCGCGAGACCACGGAACAACTGTACGCGCTGGAGTCGATTCCCAAGTGAAATGTACAAGTGCGTTCGGCGCCGCGATGGTACTGGCGGCGGCGCTGCTCGCCGGATGCGGCGGCGACAGCGAATCCGCGAAGCGCCCCTCCGGGCCGCCGCCGGTGCTCGTCACCACGGCGGTCGTGCAGCCGGCGACACTCGAGATCCACGAGGACGTGGTCGGCGCGCTCGAATACGTGTTTGACCCGAAAATCGGCGCCGAAGTCGCCGGACGGGTCATGCGCGTGCTCGGCTACACCGGCAAGAAGGTCAGCAAAGGCGATCTGCTCGCCGAGATCGACGCCGCAGACTTCGAGATCCAGGTGCGCGCCGAGGCGGCCGAGGTCGCACGGTTGCAGAATCTGCTCGCGCAGCAGGAACGCGTCCTCGAGCGCCAGCAGCGCCTGGTGGCGCAGGGCTTCATCACGCAAAACGCCGTCGACGACGCCACGGCGCAAAGGAACGCGCTGCGCGAACAGATGGCCGCGGCGCGCGCCCGTGCCGAGGGCGGCCGGCGCAACGTCGGCAAGACCCGCGTGCTGGCGCCCATCGACGGCGAAGTCGAGGCGCAGATCGTCGCCGTGGGCGACTACGTGAAAGTCGGCGATCCGCTGTTCCATCTGGTCGGCGTGCAGCGCCTGCGCGCGCGGCTGCCGTTGCCCGAGAGCGCTGCGCAGCGCCTGCGGCCGGGCCTCAGGGTGCTGCTCGGCTCGCCCGCCGCGCCGGAGCGGCCGCCGCTCGAAGCGAAGATCAGTGAAATCAAGCCGACGGTCGGCGCAGCGAATCGCGCGCTCGAGGCCATCGTCAACTTCGAAGCCGACGGCAGCCTGTTCCGCGGCGGCGGCAGCGTCAATGCGCGCATCGTCGTCGCCACGCGTGAGGGCGCGCTGATGGTGCCCGAGGAAAGCGTGGTGCTGCGGCCGGCGGG
>MERE01000131.1 GCA_001771975.1 Betaproteobacteria bacterium RIFCSPLOWO2_02_FULL_68_150
TGCTTTTGCAGGAAATCGACCAGCAGTTCCATCTCGTCGCGATCGCCGCCAACCTCGAGCGCATCGCCGCCGCCAAGCGCCGTGCGCCAGGCGGCGATGCGCGCGCCGCTCCCGCTGCTGGCGTATTGCAGCGCACGCAGCGGCGCGCCGCCGGCGAAGGCGAGCCAGTCCGCGGCGTCGCTGACACCCTGCGCCTCGAGCCAGCGCGCCGACGTGGACGCATCCGGCAGAGGCACCGCGAGCTGCACGCAGCGGCTGCGAATCGTGGGCAGCAGGCGTGCCGGACGATGCGCGACCAGCAGGAACGCGGCGTTTGCCGGTGGCTCCTCGAGATTCTTGAGCAGCGCGTTGGCGGTAGGCGTATTCATGTCCTCGGCCGGATGGAGGATGGCGACGCGGCGTCCGCCGCGATGCGACCCCATGTGGACGAAATCGTCCAGCTGCCGCACCTGCTCGATGCGGATCTCGATGCTCGGCTTGCGCTTCGTCTTGGCGGCGGTGTCGGTCGGCTCGTCGTCCTCGAGCATCGCCTTGCGGGCGATGGCTTCGGGTTCCAGGATGCGAAGGTCAGGATGGTTGCCGGCCGCGATCCACCGGCAGCTGTCGCAGCCTCCGCAGGGAGCGGTTGCCAAGCCACGCCCTTCGCAGAGCAGAAGCTGCGCGAAGCGCTCCGCCAGCTGGAGTTTTCCGATTCCCCTGGGGCCGTGCAGGAGCAGCGCGTGCGGCAGCCGGTCGAGCCAGGCGGCAAGCTTCCGGTAGGCCGTTTCCTGAAGCAGAAAATCCCGTTGCGTCATGCGGCTGCGACGATCTCGTCGAGCATTTTTCTGATCTCCGTCAGCGGCCGGCTGCCATCGATCACGCGCACGCGGTCCGGCTCCGCCCGGGCCAGATCCAGGTAGGCGGCGCGCACTCGTTCGAAAAAGCCCTGGTTCTCGCGCTCGAAGCGATCCAGGACGCGCCCGGCCCCGGTGAGCCGGCCGCGGCTCACTTCGTAGCTGCAGTCGAAAATCAGCGTCAGATCCGGCTGCAGGCCCGGGTGCGCCACCTCGGCAAGGCGATCGATCAGCGGCCGCGGGATCCCCTTGCCGCCGCCCTGGTAGGCGATGGTGGCGTCGGTGAACCGGTCGCAGACCACCCACTTGCCGCGCTCGAGCGCCGGCCGGATCACGCGCGCCACGTGATCCGCGCGCGCCGCGAACATGAGCAGCGTCTCGGGATACGGATCGATGGCGTCGGCGAGCAGCAGGGCGCGCAGTTTTTCCGCGAGCGGCGTGCCGCCGGGTTCGCGCGTCACCAGCACTTCGCGCCCGGCGTTGCGCAGCCGCGCCGCGATCTCCTCGACGTGGGTCGACTTGCCGGCGCCGTCGACTCCCTCGAGCGTGATCAAGAGGCCCCTGCCGTCAGCGCGCGCCATTCAACTGATATTTTCGCACGGCACGGTTGTGCTCCTCGAGCGTACGCGAAAATTCGCTCGAACCATCGCCGCGCGCGACGTAGTACAGGGCGCCGGTTTTCGCCGGATGCAGCGCGGCGCGCAGCGCGGCGAGCCCCGGCAGCGCGATCGGCGTCGGCGGCAAGCCGGCGCGCGTGTAGCTGTTGTACGGTCCATCGGCGAGCAGGTGGATCTTCTTCAGGTTGCCGTCGAAGCTCTCCCCCAGTCCGTAAATCACCGCAGGGTCGACCTGCAGCAGCATGCCCAGCCGCAGCCGGTTGGCGAGCACGCCGCCGATGCGGTCGCGCTCGGACGCGCGGCCGGTTTCCTTTTCCACGATCGACGCCATGATCAGCGCCTCGTAGGCGCTCCGGTAGGGAACGCCCGGATCGCGCGCCCGCCACTCCTGCTCGAGGTGGCGGCGCAGGGCCGCGTGCGCGCGGCGCAGGATGCGCAGGTCGCTCGTGCCCTTGGAAAACAGGTAGGTATCCGGATAAAAGAGCCCTTCCGGATGATCCTCCTGCGCGCCGAGCCGCCTGAGCAGCTCGGCAACGGGCAGGTCGGCGGTGTCGTGGCGCACCGCCGGGTGAGCGTCGAGCGCGGCACGCATCTGGCGGAAGGTCCAGCCCTCGATCACCTTTACCTCGGCTTGCGTCACGTCGCCGCGCGTCAGCTTGTCGAGCAGCTCGAGCGGGGTCGGCGGCGCGCCCAGCTCGTAGCTCCCCGCCTTGATGTCGTTGGCGCGCCCCAGGGCACGGGCGAGCAACTCGAAGCGCCAGGCGCCGACCGCTACGCCGGCCTCTTCGAGGCGCTGCGCGGCGCCGCGGAAGGGCATGCCCTGCGGGATCTCGAATTCCACCGCAAGGGTGCCGATCGCCACCGGGGTCGAGACGTACCACGCTGCGTAACCGGCGCCGGCGAGCGCCGCGAGCAGCGTCGCGGCCAGCAGGATCTTGAGGGATCGAAGCAACGCGAGACGGTAAAATAAGCATTCTACGATGGACCGTTCCTGCTCTTCGGCCGAATTGCTCGACTACGGCGCGATCGCCGTTTCCGGCGCTGACGCGCGCGCCTTCCTGCACGCCCAGCTGACCAGCGACATCGAGCACCTGCCGCGCGAGGAGGCACGCCATGCGGGCTGGTGCTCGGCAAAGGGACGCCTGCTCGCGACCTTCGTGGTGGTGCCGCACGAGGACGGCTTCCTGCTGCAGCTCGCGCGCGACCTGGTGCCGGCGGTCGCGAAGCGCCTGCAGATGTTCGTGCTGCGCTCGAAGGTGACACTCGCCGACGCGAGCGCCGACTGGCTGCAGTTCGGCGTCTGGGGTGCGGGTGCGGCTCGAGCGCTTGCTGCGCTCGGCGTGCAGGCGCCGGCCGGCGATCTCGGCATTGCCCGCAGCGCCGATTCGATCGCCGTGCGCATCGCCGCCGAGCGTCATCTCCTCCTGGCGCGCAGTTCGCAGCGCGCCGCGATTGCTGCGCAGCTGCCCGGAGACGACGCGGCGGGCTGGGCGCTGGAAGAGATCCGCGCCGGGCGCCCGCGTGTCTTGCAGGCGACGCAGGACCTGTTCGTGCCGCAGATGGTCAATCTCGAGTTGCTCGGCGGCGTCGATTTCAAGAAGGGCTGCTATCCGGGCCAGGAGATCGTGGCGCGCACGCAATACCGCGGCCAGCTCAAGCGCCGCATGGTGCGCCTGCGCACGCCGCAGCCGTTGCGGCCAGGTCAGGAACTGTACAGCGACGATTTTCCCGGCCAGCCGAGCGGCACGGTGGTGAATGCAGCGGCAGGCGAAGCGCTCGCCGTGCTGCAGATCGCCACGCTCGAGGGCCACAGCGCGGTGCGCGCCGAAGCAGGCGGCGCCGCGCTCGAAGTGCTGCCCCTGCCCTACGCCGCATGACGAACTACTACGTCTATTACCGCGCCGATCCCGCGCGGCACGATGAGTTGCGCCGCGCGATCGAGGCGCTTTTCGCGCTGATCGAGAGCCAGACCGGCGTGCGCGGCCGCTGGATGCGCCGGCGCGACGAGCCGACCACGTTCATGGAAGTGTACGAGGGCGTTGCCGACGAGCGCGGCTTCGAGGCGCTGCTCGCGCGCGAAACCGCAGCGCTCGGCCTGGAGCGCCACACCGAGAGCTTCGTATGTGCCTGATCCTCGTCGCCTGGCGCTGCCATGACGCGTATCCGCTCGTGGTAGCCGCCAACCGCGACGAGTTCCACTCGCGGCCGAGCGCGCCGGCGGCGTTCTGGAGCGACAACGCGCAGCTGCTCGCCGGGCGCGATCTCGAGGGCCAGGGTACCTGGCTCGGCGTGACGCGCAGCGGTCGTTTTGCCGCAGTCACCAATTACCGCGGCGCGCACGATCCGAAGGCGCTCGAATCACGCGGCCTGCTGACGAAGCGTTTTCTCGAAGACCGCTCGGCGCCGCAGGACTACGTCGCCGGCGTCGCCGCGCGCGCCGCTGCGTACAGCGGATTCAACCTGCTCGCCGCCGACGGCCGCGAACTCTGGTGGTACTCGAACCGGGGTGGCGCAGCGCGGCCGCTCGGACCGGGAATCCATGGTCTCGGCAACGAGCTGCTCGACAGCGCCGACGTCGCGCAGGCGAAGGAGCGCCTGGCGGAGGCTCTCTCGCCTTCACCCGCGATCGAGTCGCTGTTCGTGGCGCTCGCCCCCGCGCGCATCGTCAACGGGCCTTACGGCACGCGCTGTTCCACGGCGCTCCTCGCCGCGAGCGAGGGCCGCTGGCGCCTCGCCGAGCGCTCCTTCGATGCAGCGGGACGGGAGCTTGCCACGGTGCACTTCGAATTTTCTGCCGGCGGCTAGAGCGGCCGGCGCATCATCCGGTGCGGGATGCCCGCATCGAGGTAAGTCTCGCCCTCTTCCAGGAACTGGTGCCTGCGGTAGAACTCGAGCGCGTGCGTCTGCGCCGAGAGCGCGACTTCGCGGTCGCCGCGCGCGCGTGCCGCAGCCACCAGCCGCTCGAGGAGCGCGCCGCCGATGCCCCGCCCGCGCCAGTCTTTCAGCACCGCCATGCGCCCGATGTGCGAATCCGGCAGCAGCCGCCCGGTTGCGACCGGCACGCCCTCGCGCGGGAACGCGAGCGCGTGCACGCACTGCGGGTCCAGCTCGTCGAGTTCCATCTCGCGCGGAACGCGCTGCTCTTCTACGAATACGGCGTAGCGGATCCGGCTCGCCTCGGCGCGCGCCGTTTCCCAGTCCAGCAGTTCGATGCGCAGCATGTCGGGAAAGTATAATTCGCCTCCGATGAAAAGCCTCTGGGATGACGTCGAGGCGGCCACGTATGCCGGCCCGCTCGGGCCGCGCGTCTACAGCTCGCGCCTGCTCGGACGCGACAAGTCGCTGGTGCTGCACGGCGGCGGCAACACCTCGGTCAAGCTGAGCGAGACCGATCTGTTCGGCGAGCCGCAGGACGTGCTTTACGTCAAGGGCAGCGGCTGGGATCTGGCGACGATCGAGGCACGCGGCTTCGCGCCGGTGCGGCTGGACTACGCTCGGCGGCTCGCCGAGCTGCCGGCGCTGTCCGATCCGCAGATGGTGAACGAGCTGGCCACGCACACGCTGCGCGCCGGTGCCCCGGCAGCGTCGATCGAGACGCTCCTGCACGCGATCCTGCCTCACGCCTACGTCGATCACACGCACGCCGACGCGGTGCTTGCGGTCACCAACGCGCCGCAGGGCGTGCAGCGCATCCGCGAGATCTACGGCGGCCGCGTGGTTGTCATTCCGTACCTCATGCCGGGTTTCGAGCTGGCGGCTTACTGCGCGCGCGAGTTCGCCAGGCAGGCGAGCGAGGAGACGATCGGCATGGTGCTGCTGTCGCACGGCGTATTCTCTTTCGGCGCGAATGCCCGCGAATCGTACGAGGGCATGATCCGGCTGGTAACGCTGGCCGAGGACTACCTGGCGCAGCGCAAGGCCTGGAATGTCGCGCCGGCAGTACAGCCGCAGGCGCCGTTCCGGCGCGACGAGGTCGCGGCCCTGCGGCGCGCGATCTGCGAGTGCGCCGGTTTCCCGATGCTGCTGCGCACGAACGGCGCGGAGAAATTTCTCGCCTTCGCGCGGCACGCGGACGTTGCGCGCATCTCGCAGCGCGGCCCGGCTACGCCGGACCACGTGATCCGCACCAAGCCGACGCCGATGCTGGGCCGCGACGTCGCCGCTTACGCGCGCCGCTACCGGAGTTATTTCGAGCGCAACGCGTCGCAGGCGAAGGAGACGATGCTCGATCCGGCGCCACGCATGGTGCTGGATCCGCAGTTCGGCTTTGCCGCCGCGGGCCGCAGCGCGCAGGACGCGTGCGTGGTCGACGAACTCTACGATCACACCGTCGACGTGATCCTGCGTGCCGAGGCGCTCGGCGGCTGGGGCGCGCTCGCCGAGCGCGACCTCTTCGCGATCGAGTACTGGGACCTCGAGCAGGCGAAGCTGAAGAAATCCGGCGCGCCACCGCTGTTCGCAGGCGAAGTGGCGGTGGTGACCGGAGCCGCGTCGGGAATCGGCAAAGCCTGCGTAGGGTCCTTCCTCCAGCGGGGCGCGGCGGTGGTGGCGCTCGACCGCAACCCCGCCGTCGAGACGCTGTGGGAGCGGCCGGACGTACTTGGCCTCGCCTGCGACCTGACCGATGCCGCGGCCATCGACGCGAGCCTCGAACGCGCGGTGCGCGCTTTCGGCGGCGCCGACATGCTGGTGCTGAACGCGGGCCTGTTCCCCGCCCCGGCACCGGTGGAGGCGATCGCGCCCGAGGCCTGGCACAGCGCGATGGCCGTCAACGTGGAGGCCAATCTGCGCCTGCTGCAGGCCTGCCACGCACTCCTCAAGCTTGCGCCGCGCGGCGGGCGCATCGTCGTGATCGGCTCGCGCAACGTCGCGGCGCCGGGGCCGGGCGCGGCGGCCTATTCGGCCTCGAAGGCGGCGCTCAACCAGCTCGCCCGCGTCACCGCGCTCGAATGGGCGAAGGACGGTATCCGGCTCAATTCGCTCCATCCCGACGCGGTGTACGACACCGCGCTCTGGACCGAGGAGTTGCTCGCTGCGCGCGCGCAGGCCTATGCGTTGACCGTGGAGCAGTACAGGAGGCGCAACCTCCTCAAGACCGAGGTCTCGTCGCACGACGTAGCCGAGCTCGCCGCCGAGATGTGCGGACCGCTCTTCGCCAAGACGACCGGAGCGCAGCTGCCGGTCGATGGCGGGCACGACCGGGTGGTCTGAGATGGCGATCGAGCCGCTGCGCTGGCGCGGCGACGCACTCGAACTGCTCGACCAGCGCCTGCTGCCCGAGCAGAGCGTGTACCTGCGTTGCACCACGGCCGCGGAAGTCGCGGCCGCGATCCGGGACATGGCGGTGCGCGGCGCGCCGGCGATCGGCTGCGCGGCGGCATTCGGTGTCGTGCTCGGCAGGGGCGCCGAGAGCGCCTACGCGGTCCTCGCGCAGGCCCGCCCTACGGCGGTGAATCTTTTCTGGGCGCTCGAGCGCATGCGCAAGGCGCGCGATCCCGAGGCCGAAGCGCGCGCGATCCTCGACGAGGACATCGCCGCCAATCGCGCCATGGGCGCGCTCGGCGCGAAGCTCATCGCCGACGGCGCGCGCATCATGACCCACTGCAACGCGGGCGCGCTCGCCACCGCCGGCTACGGCACCGCGCTCGGCGTGATCCGCGCCGCGTGGGACGCGGGCAAGCGCGTCTCGGTGATCGTCAACGAAACGCGCCCCTATCTTCAGGGCGCCCGCCTGACGGCCTGGGAGATGGTGCAGGAGAACATCCCGGCGACGCTCATCACCGACAGCATGGCGGGCCATCTCATGAGCTGCCGCGAAGTCGACCTGGTGATCGTCGGCGCCGACCGCATCGCGGCCAACGGCGACGTCGCCAACAAGATCGGCACCTACACGCTCGCAGTGCTCGCGCGGCGCCACGCCCTGCCCTTCTATGTAGCGGCGCCCGTCTCCACTTTCGATCTCAGCATCGCCGACGGCTCGAAAATTCCGATCGAGGAACGCCCGGCGGACGAAGTCACCGGCTATCGCGGCACGCGCTGGGCACCGCAGGGCATCGCGGTGCGCAATCCGGCGTTCGACGTCACGCCGGCCGGGCTGGTCAGCGCCCTCATCTGCGAAAAAGGCGTGATTGCCGAACCGAGCCGCGAGCGCATCGCGGCGCGGCTCGCCGCCTAGGCGCCGAAGCCGTCAGCCACCTGGATGTCCACCAGGCTCGGCTTGCCGCTGCGCAAAGCCTCGCGCAACGCCACGCCGATGTCCGCGGGCCTGGTGACGCGGCGCGCAGCGAGCCCGAAGCCCTGTGCCAGGTGCACGAAATCGAGCGGCGGGTCGCGCAGGTCCATACCGGTGAATTCGCTGCGGCCGCGCATCGACACCAGGCGCTCCTTGAGGATGCGATAGCTGCGGTTGTTGGCGATGACGTAAGTGATCGGGAGCTTGAGATGCGCTGCGGTCCACAGCGCCTGCACGCCGTACATCGCGCTGCCGTCGCCGATCAGCGCCGCGATCGGCCGCCCGGGGAGCGCGAGGCTCACGCCCACCGCGCCGGGCAGCGCGAAACCCAGCCCGCCGCTCGCCAGCCCGTAATAGCTTTTCGGGTCGCGCATCGGCAACAGCGAAGGCAGCGAAAGGGCCGAGGTCAGCGCCTCCTCCACCACCACCGCGTCCTGCGGCAAGGCTTCGGTGAAGCGCAGCATCAGATAGCGCGGGTCGATCGGGGCGGTTTCCGCGGCCAGCAGAGCCTCGGCGCATGCCCGGTCGCGCTGCGCCGACCAGTTGCGCGGCTCCAGTCCGGCAAGGCGCTCGGCGGCTTGCGAAGCCTGCGCAGCGCCGCGCTTCGCTTTCAGAAGCGGCAGCAGCGCGCGCAGCGTTTCCTTCACGTTGCATTGCAGAGCCAGCTCGGTGGGATGGTTCTTGCCAAGCTCCCAGTCGCGCTCCGACAGGTGCACCACGGCGGTTCGCGGCGGCAGCGGCGACACCGGGCTGTACACCGACATGCGCAGCAAGTCGGCACCGAGGCAAAGCAGCAGGTCGTGCGCCTCGAGCGTGTCGCGCACCTGTTTCTGGTTGCGGGTGAGCGTGCCGAGGTAAGCGCGGTGCGCGGTCGGAAACTGTGCGCAGTAGGGAACCGTCTGCTGGTACACCGCCGCCCCGAGCAGCTCGGCGAGCTCGGATGCTTCGGCGAATGCGTCGTGGATCGCCAGCTCCTGCCCGGCGAGGATCACCGGGTTGCGCGCCGCGAGCAGCCGCTCGGCGAGCCGCGCGAGCGATTCGTCCGAGGGACGGTTCGCGGTGTCCACGCGCGTGGCGCGGCCGAGATCGATTTCCTTTTCCTCGTCCAGCACGTCGCCGGGCAGGCTGATGAATACCGGTCCGGTGGGCGGCGTGAGCGCAACCTTCGCCGCGCGGCGCACGATACGCGGCAAATCTTCGGCACGCGTCACTTCCGCCGCCCACTTCACCATCGGCGCGGCGATCGGCAGCAGGGGCGCGTAGAGCAGCGGCTCCTGCACGCCGTGGCCCTGCTCCTGCTGGCCGGCCGTGAGGATCACCGGCGAGCCGGAGAACCGGGCGTTGAACAGCGCGCCCATGGCGTTGCCCAGCCCGGGTGCGACGTGCACGTTGGCCGCGGCGAGGCGATTGGAGGCGCGGCAATAGCCGTCGGCCATCGCCACCACCACCGCCTCCTGCAGGCCGAGCACGTAGCGCAGCTGCGGATAGTCCGGCAGCACCTCCATGATCGGCAGCTCGGTGGTGCCGGGATTGCCGAACAGGTGCGTCACGCCCTCGTCGGCGAGCAGCGCGAGGAACGCGGCGCGTCCGCTCATTGGGGTCAGATCTTGCATTGACGCATCGACGATTTACGCATCGCTCAACCCCGGATTTCCACCTCGGTATACGGCGGCACGCGGTCGAACAGCTCGATGATGTCGGCGTTGCGCATGCGGATGCAACCGATCGAGCCCGGTTTGCCCATCGCGGCCGTGTCGGGCGAGCCGTGGATGTAGATGTAGCGGCGCATGGTGTCCACCTTGCCGAGGCGATTCTTTCCCGGCTCACACCCGGAAAGCCACAGGATGCGCGTCAGGATCCAGTCGCGTCCGGGATAGCGCGCGTTCAGCTCCGGCGTCCAGATCTCGCCCGTGGGGCGCCGGCGCACGAACACGGTGCCCGCCGGCTCACCGGCGCCGATCTTCGCGCGCACAATGTGGTGCCCGCGCGGCGTGCACAAGCTGCCGCTTTGCTCGCCGGGCCCGTTGGTCGCCGTCGATACCGAATAGCGCTTGAGGGTGCGTCCGTCCGCCAGCAGCGCGAGCGACTGCGAGGCGAGGTCGATTTCTATTTTCATCATCTGCGCGCGGCGAAGAATTCCTTCAGCAGGGCGCCGCACTCGGACTCCAGCAGGCCGCCTTCCACGCTGGCGTGGTGGTTGAGCGGCGAGGCGAAGAGATTCAGCACGCTGCCCGCGACCCCGGTCTTCGGATCCTGCGCGCCGAACACCACCCGGGCGATGCGCG
>MERE01000132.1 GCA_001771975.1 Betaproteobacteria bacterium RIFCSPLOWO2_02_FULL_68_150
CGTCGCGCTTGAAGCTGCGGCGCCCGCCGCCAGGTGGCGTTTCCCCGCAGGCGGCGTTTTCGGCACTTGACATACTGACTGGATAGTATCTTCAAAGCGGCCTGCGGTCAACGACGCCCGGGGGTTCGACCGGGCCCTGGACCAAATGCACGCCGCCTGCAGCGGCCCCCTTCAATCGGGCGCGAGATGCCGGCGCGTGAGCGCGGCGAGCGCGCGCTCGACGCTGTCCGCGGATCGCTCCAGCTCGGCCGCGATCAGCTCCTGCTCGCGGCGGCCGCGATTCTGCGACAGCTTCCAGCGCGTCGCCAGGCGCGTCACGTCGACCTCGAAATTGACGATGCCCTCGAGCATGGTGCGCAGATACTCTTCCGACAGGCCCTCGAACGTAGCCGCCCAGTCCGGATCGTAGGTTTTCACCAGCTTGGCCTGCGCCGCGTGCTTGGCAGCGCGGTCCTCGATGCGACGGACCGTCCCGTAGGCATGCACCGCGGCATAGTTCCAGGTCGGAACGCGCTCGGCTTGCTCGTACCAGCGCGGCGAGACGTAGGCGTGCGGTCCCCGGAACACGACCAGCACCTCGTCGTCGAAGAACTCGCGCCACTGCGGGTTCGATTTCGCCATGTGCATGACGAGCGCCAGCGCCTCGCCGCGCTCTTCGACCAGCACCGGCAGGTGCGACGCCTGCAGCGCGCCGCCCGTGCCCGTGACAAGGAGCGCGAAACCGTGCGCGCGCAGGAAGGCGAGCAGCTCGGCGCGGTCGTCGAGCCGGTTGTACGGCGGCGAATACACGATGCGGGCGCTATTTCTGCGGCAGCACGATTTTCGCGGGCACTTCGATTCTCTGCGCCGGCGGCGCCGTCGTGCCTTTGACGTAGACCGAAACGAAAGCGTACACGAGCACCAGCAGCGCGATCACCGCGGCGAGCAACCCCCATTTCTGCAACTTGCGCCGCTCGCGCTGCTCCTTTTCCAGATCGTCGGTGAGCCGGCGCACCTTGCGCAGCGCCTCCTGCTCCGCGACCCGTTGCGCTTCGCGCTCCGCCACCGGCAAGTCCCGCCCACTGTCCGCGTTCGGCATGATCTCCTCCCTGACGCTCCCCCCGGACGATGTTACTCCTCGATCAGGACCACGGCCTGCGCCGCGATGCCCTCGCCGCGGCCGCTGAAGCCAAGCCCTTCCGTGGTGGTGGCCTTGACGTTGACCGCGGCAGGAGCGACTTCCAGATCCGCCGCGATGTTCGCGACCATGGCGTCGATGTACGGGGCCATGCGCGGCGCCTGCGCGATGATCGTGGCGTCGACATTCACGATCCGGTAGCGCCGCGTCAGCGCGCGCACCGCGCGCAGCAGCACGCGGCTGTCGGCGCCCGCGTAGCACGGGTCGCTGTCGGGGAAGTGCCGGCCGATGTCGCCGAGCGCCGCCGCGCCGAGCAGTGCGTCGCAGATCGCGTGCAGCAGCACGTCGGCGTCCGAATGCCCGGCGAGTCCCTTGTCGTGCGCAATGTGCACGCCGCCGATGACGAGCCTGCGGCCCGCGACCAGCGCGTGCGCATCGCATCCCTGTCCGATTCTCATCGCGTCGCGAGGATCGCCGCGGCGATCGCCAGATCCTCCGTGTAGGTCACTTTCAGATTCTCCCGGCTCCCGGTCACCAGGCGCGGCCGCAGGCCGAGCTGTTCGATCGCGCTCGCCTCGTCGGTCACGCTGCCCTTCGCGTCGCGCAGCGCCTGCGCCAGGAGCCCGGCACGAAACATCTGCGGCGTCTGCGCGAGCCAGAGCTGCGTGCGGTCCTCGGTCGCGGCGACCCGCTGCACGCCCGCCTCGTCCTTGCCGGCACGCTTCACGGTGTCGGCGATCGGCAGCGCGAGGATGCCGCCGATCGCGTCGGCCGCACACTCGGCGACCAGGGCTGCGAGATCGGCGCGCGGCACGCAGGGGCGCGCCGCGTCGTGTACCAGCATCCAGTCGTCCACGTCGACTGCGGCGGAGGCCGCGACCAGCCCGTTGTACACCGAGTCGCGGCGCGTCGCGCCGCCGCAGTAAAGCGGCTCGACGCGCCCGCCGAACGCGCTCCAGTCGTGGCGCGCGAATTCGGTGTCGCCCGGTGCCAGCACGACGAATACGTTCTCGACCTCGACCCCGCACAGCGCGCGCACCGCGTGCCAGAGCATCGGCCTGCCGGCGAGCGGCAGATACTGCTTCGGTTGCGCGCCTGCCAGGCGGGTGCCGGAGCCGGCTGCGGGAACGAGCGCGAAGAGTGCCAAGCGGGAAGCGGTTGTTTTTTCAGAACGTATAATTGCATGGCGCGCCGGAACGAACAACCGTTCGGCGCTTTTTTCATTTCATGCGCCGCGACTCGCTGCCTCGGAAACGCCGCTTCACGCGCCTGGCCGGCTCGGCGGACGCGCTCGCCATCGCGCGGCTTTTGGCCGCAGGTCCGGCCTCGCGGCCCGCAGAGGCATCGGCTCCGGTAGCGGTGGTCAGCGCCGGCGCGCAGGAAGCGCAGCGCCTGGCCGAGGAGATCGCCTGGTTCGAGCCCGCGCTGCGCGTATGCCTGCTGCCGGACTGGGAGACCCTGCCCTACGACAGTTTTTCGCCGCACCAGGATCTGGTCTCCGAGCGCCTGGCGACGCTGTACCGCATCCAGCAGCGGGATTTCGACGTCGCCGTGGTGCCGGCGCAGACCGCGCTTTATCGGCTGTGTCCGCCCGCGTACCTCGCGGCGCACACTTTCTTCCTCTCCCGGGGCGGACGGCTCGACCTGGACGCGCTGCGCCGGCAGCTGGCGCTCGCAGGCTACAGCCACGCGACGCAGGTGGTGACACCGGGCGAATTCTGCGTGCGCGGCGGGCTGATCGACCTCTTTCCGATGGGCAGCGCGCTGCCTTACCGCATCGATCTCGACGACGACCTCATGGAGTCGATCCGCACCTTCGATATCGACACGCAGCGCACCGTGTATGCCGTGCCCGAGATCCGGCTGCTGCCGGCGCGCGAGTTTCCCCTCGACAACGCGGCGCGCGCGCGCTTTCGCAGCCGCTGGCGCGAGCGTTTCGAGGGCGACCCGTCGAAGAAGGGCATTTACCGCGACGTCTCGAACGGCGTCGCGCCGGCCGGCATCGAGTATTACCTGCCGCTGTTTTTCGACGGCGTCGCGTCGCTGTTCGACTACCTCCCGGCGGGCACGACGCTGGCGCTGCATCACGACGTGGCGGGCGCGATCGGGGAGTTCTGGCGCGACGCCGCGATGCGCCATCGCCTCCTCGGCGGCGAGCCCGACCGGCCGTTGTTGACGCCGCAGGAGCTGTTCCTCGGCGCCGAGGAGTTCTTCCTGCGGGTGCGTGATTTCGCACGCATCGACGTCGCCACCGGAGCGAGCGAAGCCGACGCCACGGACGAACCGCTCGCGGCCGAAGCCCTGCCGCCGCTCGCCGTCGAGCGGCGCGCGCCCGATCCGCTCGCCGGTCTGAAGCACTTCCTGCAGGGCTGCGGACTGCGCGTCCTCATCGCCGCCGAATCGGCAGGCCGGCGCGAGACCATGGCGGGCTATCTCGCCGAGTACGGCGTGACACCCGTGCCGTGCGCCAGTTTCGCCGATTTCATCCGGGGCAGCGAGCGGCTGCAGCTCGCGGTGGCGCCGCTCGCAGCCGGGTTCGCCGTGCCCGCCGAGGGCTGGTGCCTGATCACCGAGGCGGAACTGTACGCCGGCACGGTGCGCCGCCGGGGCCGTGCCGCCGAGAAGCGCAGCGCGGTCGAAGGGCTGCTGCGCGATCTCTCGGAACTCAAGATCGGCGATCCGGTGGTGCACGTGCAGCACGGCATCGGCCGCTACCAGGGACTGGTGAGCCTCGACCTGGGCGACGGCGCGAACGAATTCCTGCGGCTCGAGTACGACGGCGCCGACAAGCTCTACGTGCCGGTGTCGCAGCTCGCGGTGATCTCGCGCTATTGCGGCGCGGAGGCCGATGCCGCACCGCTCCACAAGCTCGGCAGCGGCCAATGGGACAAGGCCAAGGCGAAGGCCGCCAAGCAGGTGCGCGACACCGCCGCCGAGCTGCTCGCGTTGTACGCCAGGCGTGCGGCGCGCCAGGGACACGCTTTCGGCATCCGCCAGCACGACCTCGAGGCCTTTGCCAGCGGCTTCGGCTTCGAGGAAACACCCGATCAGGCCTCGGCCATCGAGGCGGCGACGCGCGACATGGCCTCGGGCAAGCCGATGGACCGGCTGATCTGCGGCGATGTAGGGTTCGGCAAGACCGAGGTCGCGCTGCGCGCCGCCTTCGTCGCGGTGGCCGACAGCAAGCAGGTGGCGCTGCTTTGCCCAACCACGCTGCTCGCCGAGCAGCACTTCCAGACGTTCGGCGACCGCTTCGCCGACTGGCCGGTGAGGATTGCCGAGCTGTCGCGCTTTCGCTCCGGCAAGCAGCACGCGCAGGCGCTGGCGGGGCTCGCCGACGGCAGCCTCGACATCGCCATCGGCACCCACAAGCTGCTGCAGCGCGGCGTGTGCTTCGCGCGCCTCGGGCTGGTGATCATCGACGAGGAACACCGCTTCGGCGTGCGCCAGAAGGAAGCGCTCAAGGCGCTGCGCGCCGAGGTGGACGTGCTCACGCTCACCGCGACGCCGATCCCGCGCACCCTCGCGCTGTCGCTGGAAGGCTTGCGCGACTTCTCCGTGATCGCGACCGCGCCGCAGAAGCGCCTCGCGATCAAGACCTTCGTCTCGCACTGGTCGGACGGCCTGGTGCGCGAGGCGGTGCTGCGCGAGCTGCGCCGCGGCGGCCAGGTGTACTTCCTGTACAACGACGTCGACACCATCGAGCCGATGCGCGAGCGCCTGGCGCGCCTGGTGCCCGAGGCGCGCATCGCGGTGGCGCACGGCCAGATGCGCGAGCGCGAGCTCGAGCGCGTGATGCGCGACTTCTACGTGATCGCGACCGCGCCGCAGAAGCGCCTCGCGATCAAGACCTTCGTCTCGCACTGGTCGGACGGCCTGGTGCGCGAGGCGGTGCTGCGCGAGCTGCGCCGCGGCGGCCAGGTGTACTTCCTGTACAACGACGTCGACACCATCGAGCCGATGCGCGAGCGCCTGGCGCGCCTGGTGCCCGAGGCGCGCATCGCGGTGGCGCACGGCCAGATGCGCGAGCGCGAGCTCGAGCGCGTGATGCGCGACTTCTACGCGCAACGCTTCAACCTGCTGGTATGCTCTACCATCATCGAGACCGGGATCGACATCCCTACCGCGAACACCATCGTCATCCACCGCGCCGACAAGTTCGGCCTGGCGCAACTGCACCAGCTGCGCGGCAGGGTCGGGCGCTCCCATCACCAGGCCTATGCCTACCTGCTCACGCCGCCGCCGGGCGAGCCCGGCGCCGGGCCCCTGACCGGGCTCACGCCCGCGGCGAAGAAGCGCCTCGAGGCGATCCAGCTGATGGAGCAGCTCGGCTCGGGCTTTTACCTCGCGATGCACGACCTCGAGATTCGCGGCGCGGGCGAGGTGCTCGGCGAATCGCAGTCCGGCGAGATCCACGAGATCGGCTTCGACCTGTACGCCAAGATGCTCGAGCGCGCGGTGCACGCGCTCAGGGCGGGCAAGGCGATCGACCTCGACCGTCCGATCGACCTCTCTGCAGAAGTCAACCTGCACGTGCCGGCGCTGCTGCCGGAGAGCTATTGCAGCGACGTGCACGAGCGCCTGTCGCTGTACAAGCGGCTCGCCAACTGCGAGGTGCGCGAGGCGCTCGATGCGATGCGCGAGGAGCTCATCGACCGCTTCGGCGAGCTGCCGGAGGCCGCGCGCGCGCTGCTCGACTCGCACCTGCTGCGCATCCTGGCGAAGCCGATCGGCGTCGCACGCATCGACGCGACGCACGAGACGCTGCGGCTGCAGTTCCAGAAGGACCCGCCGCTCGAGCCGCGCAAGCTCATCGACCTGGTGCAGCGCCGCCGCAACCTGCGCCTCACCGGTCCCGACCGGCTGCAGCTCGAGGCGAAGCTGCCGTCGTGGCCGGAGCGCGTGCAGGCCGCGCGCGACCTGATGCAGCAGCTGGCGGCCTAGATGAATCTCGTCATCCAGGGCGCGTCCCTCAGCCCCGATGCGCTCGGCGAGCTGGTGGCGCTGGTGCAGGGCAATCACGTGGTCACGCTCGGCAGCGGCGCGTATCGCCTCACCGGCGCCACCGAGATGCCCGAGGTCGAGCCCTGGTGCGCGCAGCGGCAGATCGATTACGCCTGGGTGCCGGACGATCGCCGGCTCGAGAACCTGCGCCTGGTCGCGATGGACATGGATTCGACGCTGGTCACGATCGAAAGCATCGACGAGATGGGCGACATGCTCGGCATCAAGGACCGGGTGGCGGCGATCACCGCCGAGGCGATGCGCGGCGAGATCGACTACCCCGAGTCGCTGCGCCGGCGCGTGGCGCTGCTCGCGGGGCTCGAGGAGCAGGCGCTGGAGCATATCTGCGAGGAGCGCATGATGCTTTCGCCGGGCGCCGAAGAGCTGGTGCTGCGCTGCCACAACCATGGCATCCGCACCCTGCTCGTCTCCGGCGGCTTCAATTTCTTCACCGCCTGGCTGCAGCAGCGCCTCGGCATCGACGATACGCTGTCCAATACGCTCGAGATCCGCGACGGCCGCCTCACCGGCCGCTTGCTGGGCGGCATCGTCGACGGCCATGCCAAGGCGCAGAAACTGCGCGACGAGATCGCGTTGCTCGGGATCGATGCCGCGCAGGCGCTCGCCATCGGCGACGGCGCCAACGACATCCCGATGATGGCGATCGCCGGCGTGTCGGTGGCGTACCGCGCCAAGCCGCTGGTGCGCGAGAACGCCACTCATGCCCTTGATCACGCTCAACTCGACGGGGTGCTGAACCTGTTCATTTAGGCTACGATGCCCGGTCCCTAAAGGAGGAGACCCATGTCCGACACCGTGAAGTACGTGCTCGACGAAACGCACATCCCGAAGCGCTGGTACAACATCATGGCGGACCTGCCCACGCCGCCGCCGCCGGTGCTGCATCCGGGAACCAAGCAGCCGGTGGGGCCGGACGACCTGGCGCCGCTGTTTCCCATGTCGCTCATCCTGCAGGAGGTGAGCACCGACCGCGAGATCGACATTCCCGAGCCGGTGCGCGAGATCTACAAGCAGTGGCGGCCTTCGCCGCTCTACCGGGCGCGCCGCCTGGAAAAGGTGCTGCAGACGCCGGCCAAGATCTACTACAAGTACGAAGGCGTCTCGCCCGCCGGCAGCCACAAGCCGAACACCGCCGTGGCGCAGGCGTTCTACAACAAGGAAGCCGGCATCAAGAAGATCACCACCGAGACCGGCGCCGGGCAGTGGGGCTCGGCGCTCGCGTTCGCCGGCGCGCTGTTCGGGATCGAGATCAAGGTCTTCATGGTGCGCGTGTCGTACAACCAGAAGCCGTATCGGCGCGCGCTGATGGAAACCTACGGCGCCAAGTGCATCGCCTCGCCGTCGAATGAAACCAATTCGGGCAAGGCGATCCTCGCGCAGCGC
>MERE01000133.1 GCA_001771975.1 Betaproteobacteria bacterium RIFCSPLOWO2_02_FULL_68_150
CGCCGGCCAGTTCCTCGTCGCGCTCGAGGCGCGCGAGCGAGAGCGCACCGCGATCCCCAACCTGCGCGTGGCCTACAACCACGTGCACGGCTATTACATCGAAATCACCAATGCGCACGCCGGCAAGGTGCCGGACGACTATCGCCGCCGGCAGACGCTCAAGAACGCCGAGCGCTACGTCACGCCCGAACTCAAGGCCTTCGAGGACAAGGCACTCTCGGCACGCGATCGGGCGCTCGCGCTCGAGAAAACGCTGTACGACGCGCTGCTCGAACGCCTGCTCGTGCACCTGGCGGCGCTGCAGCGCATCGCGCGCGCGCTGGCACAGCTCGACGTGCTGTGCGGCTTCGCGCGCACCGCGGCGCGGCGCGGTTATTGCCGGCCGCAGTTTGCCGACGAGCCGCTGATCGAGATCGAGGCGGGCCGCCACCCGGTGATCGAGGCCGCGGTGCTCGCGTCGCGCGACGGCCGCTTCATCGCCAACGACTGCCGCATGTCGCCCGCGCGCCAGCTGCTGCTGGTTACCGGTCCGAACATGGGCGGCAAGTCCACCTACATGCGGCAGGTGGCGCTGATCGCGCTGATGGCGCACGCCGGCTCGTTCGTGCCCGCCAAATCCGCGCGCCTGGGGCCCATCGACCAGATCTTCACGCGCATCGGCGCCGCCGACGATCTCGCCGGCGGGCGCTCCACCTTCATGGTCGAGATGACCGAGAGCGCCTCGATCCTGCACAACGCCACCGTCAACAGCCTCGTGCTGATGGACGAGGTCGGGCGCGGCACCTCGACCTTCGACGGGCTCGCGCTCGCCTGGGCGATCGCGCGCCATCTGCTCGAGCGCAACCGGGCGCTGACGCTGTTCGCCACGCACTACTTCGAACTGACGCGCCTCGCGCTCGAATACCGCGAGGCGGCCAACGTGCACCTCGACGCGGTAGAGCACAAGGATACGGTGGTGTTCCTGCACGCCGTGGAAGAAGGACCCGCTTCGCAAAGCTACGGCCTGCAGGTTGCCGCGCTCGCCGGAGTGCCGAAGGCGGTGCTGCGGCAGGCGAAGAAATACCTCGCCGCGCTCGAAGACGAAAGCCTCCTGCGCAGCGGCCAATCCGACCTGTTCGCCGGTGCCGGCCGCGAAGCGGAGCCGGCGCCGGTCGCCGACCCGCTGCGCGACGCTCTGCAGGAGGTCAATCCGGACGAGCTGTCGCCGCGCGAGGCGCTGGAGCTGTTGTACCGATTGAAGAAAATCTAGTTGAGCGGTGCGCCTACCGTAACCATGAACGCCTGCTCGCGCGCACCCGACTTGCTGAAGCTCGAAGTGAAGCCGAGGTGCACGTTGACGTCCTTGCGGTCGATGCTGACGCCTGCGGCGAGCAGCCCCCAGCTGTCCTTGGTGCCGCGCGAGGGGGTCGAGAACGTGAACGGCGATCCTGCCACGCCGACGCTGAAGGCGCCGCGGTTATCCTCGTACTCCTTTTCGTGCGTGATCCGCGCGTAGGGCCGGAGCTTCCCCCAACCGCTCGGCATCTCGCCGATCAGCTGCCACCCCAGGCGGTGGCGCAGCGACTTGCTCTCCTGGCCCCCGAACGTCAGGGCGGTCGGGCTTGCCGTCTCGGTATAGCCATCGACGCGCACGCGCTCCCATGAAATTGCGGCCACCGGGCCGTGCACCAGATTGCCCGAGCCGAAGTGGTAGCCCGCACCGAGCTTGATTCCGGTCTGACGGCCGCTCGTGGCGCCGCTGTTGCTCGTGACGAGCGGGCCAAGGGCGACGTTGCGCTGGATCGTGTAATCGAGGCTGGCATACGACAGCGTCGCGTCCAGATAGGCAGCGCCGAAGCGCGTTGCTCCGTAGCCCGACACGATCAGCTCCTCGTAGTCGATGCTGCCGCCCGCGCCGCCCAGATCGTAGCTGTGATCCGCGAGGCCGAGCGAGACGCCGAGCATCGAATTGCCGAGGGCGCGATCGTAGCCCAGGCCGACCGTCTTGCCGTTGCCCTTGAGCGACGGCGACGCGGCGGTTGCATCGATGCGCGCCGGCGCATAATCGCCCGTGACGTAGAAGCCGCGCGCGCCCGCCGAAGTTGCAAAATCGCGCACCCGGTTGTCCACCGCGCGCCACTGCGCGCCGAGTCGGCCGACGGGAATCGCCGAAAGCGCGGCGAGCTGCCCCGGTGCCGCAAGGACCCCGTAAACCCAGTCGGCCAGGATCCCGTGGACGTGCGCCGAAGGGTGCACGCCGTCGGCGAACAGGAACGTCGCTGAGCCGGGGATCTGCTGCGCCGCACCGCAACCCAGCGAGGAAATCGCGCCGCAGGCCGGGATCGTCGTGTTGGTGATGCCGTACATCGCCGGTCGCGCAAGAATGTCCGCGAGCACCGGGCCCGGATCGAGATAGACGATGCCGTTCGTGCCGGTGGCGATCAGGCCCTGGCGCAGCGCGTCGTTGTAGGCCCCGGAGAACGCGGTCAGCAACTGCCCGGTCGCACCCGTCGGGTCGCTCGCGGCATAGGGGTTGACGCCCATGTCGGGCAGCGCGATCACGATCAGGCTGCTCGCGCCCGCGCTACGCAGCTGATTGATCTGCGTCACCGCATCGCCCGCCGCGGTGGCAACGTTCGCGGCAGCGTTGGCGAGCGGCAGTCCCTGCGCCACGGCGCCCGCCTGAAAGAACACATCGTTCGCGCCGCCCCAATACGCATACAGCGCGCCCGCATTCGCGCGGCCGCCGGTCTGCCCGAGGTTGGTGGTGATCTGGGCCGCAAGCGGCACGATATTGGCCGCGAACGCGGGGATAGCGAACACGCCGGGCTGCAGGGTCGCACGCGCGCCGCCGATCGCGTAGTTGTTGCCGCCGGTGGCCGCGAACTGCGCGCTAGCCGGATCGACCGCATAGCCTGGCGTCACCGACAGGCCGTAGCGCAGGCCGAGGTTCTGCGACCAGACGTTGCCGGGGTTGGTGGTGAACTTGTTCGCGGTCGCATCGCCGAATGCGCCTGGGCGAGACTCGCAGCAAATCCGAGCGCCGCAGCGAATGCAATGCGCGGCACGGCGGGCAGGCGACGCTGGGCAAGACCTCGATTGATTGTCATTCTTCTTCCCCTCCTCATGGGACAAGGGCCATGATCGGGCAATTCCGCCGATCCCCGGCTTACTTGTGGGTTACAGATGACTTACTCAGCGAGCTGTCGGCGCTCGCGGTAAGCTCGAGCAGCCGCTTGGAGAATTCCGCCGCCTTCTTCGGCTCGCCCGCGCGCTCCGCGGCGCGCGCTGCCCCGGCGAAAGCGCGGTAGCGGTTCGGCTCGCGTTGCAGCACGGATTCGAAGTTGCGCAGCGCCGGTTTCGCGTCGCCGGTCTCGAGTTCCAGATAAGCCAGCAGCTCGCGCGCGGGAACCAGCGGTCCCGGCGTGACGACGTGTTTCTCCGTGGCATCCTCGCGATCGGCAGCCTTGCGCAGGATCGCCAGCGCCTTGGCGGGGTCACCCTCGGCGCGCGCCGCCAGTGCCTGCACGACCTCGGCCTGGATCGCGATCTGCTCGCTCCAATAGGGAACCTTGGTCGCCGCCCCGAGCGCCTGCAGGCGCGCCACCTGCATGCGGGCGCCGGCCGCGTCGCCGCTCATCGCCGCGCCGAGCCCGCGCGCATAAGCGTTGATCGCCTCGGCGAAGGTGTATTTCTTCCACGGATAGGCGTCGGCCGCGGGAAACAGCTCGACCGCGGCGGCCTCCTTCCAGGCCCCCACCTCGAGTGCCAGCCGCGCCGGCATCGCGGCGTAGGCATAGGCGGTCGCCGGATGATCGATGCGGGCCGGATTGCGCAGCGCCTCGCGCACGACCTCGCGCGCCGCGCCATGCTGCCCGAGCTGCAGGTGCGCGTACACCATGTAATCGGATGCATGCCACCGGTCGAAAGACTTGTCGCCTCCCGAGCGCGCCGAGGCGCGGTTGGACTCGATCGACTCCTTCCAGGCGCCCACGCGCGTGAAGATGTGCGAGGGCATGTGCAGCGCATGCGGCGCGTCGGGCGCAATCTTGCCGTAGCGCCGCGCCGCATCCAGGCCCTGCGCCGCGATCGGCGGATAGTCGTAGCTGTGAATGAGATAGTGCGCGACGCCCGGATGCTCCGGCTGCGCCTTGAAGATGGGCTCGAGGATCCGCGTGGCTTTCAGCTGGTTGATGTACTTCTTGTCACCCGGATCGAAGTTCGCCGACAGTATCAGGGCGTACAGCGTCGCCGCTTCCGTGTCCCCGGAATGGCTGCGCATCACCTGCTCCATGGCTGTTTCAAGAGCCTTCGCGCGCGCACGGTGATCGAGCTTGTCCTGGTCCTTGAAGAAGCTCGCCAGCGCGTCGACATAGTCGCGCTCGCGCTGCGATTTGAGCCCGGCGCTGCGCGCGCTGTCGAGGAACCTGCCGCCTTCGCTCAGGGTCGCGGCGGAAATGACCGTGGGCCAGGCAAACGGATTGTTGAGCGCTGCGAGCGTGCGCAGCCAGTGCGCCATGCCGCATTTCGGATCGGCCTGCAGCACGCGCTCGAGCGGCGCCTGCATCTGCGGGAAGGCAAACGAGTGGTAATACGCCATCGCGACGTCGAACTCGCGCTGCGCATCGGCGTTGCACTCGACCTGGAAATGCACCTTGCCGAGCGACGCGCCATTCGCGGCGGCAGGCAATGCTGCGGCAAGCGCCACGGACAGGATCGCAAGTCTGCGTTTCATGATAGGCATCCTCCTCTTCGAAAACTATATCGGATTTGGCTGCCCGAACACAACCCGCCCCGCGTCGCGGTCATATTCCCATCGCTTTGTCTAGCGGCAATCCGCCTGGGCGGCGATCCAGCCGGCGATTTCGGTCACGGCCCTGTCGGCGGCGCGCGCGAGCGCCGCGGCGCCGCTCGCCGCATCCGCGCCGGCATTCGCCTCCTCGACGTTCCAGCCGCGTGCCGCGAGGCGGCCCTTCGGACCGACGAGCGCAGCGTGCAGCTCGAGCCGCGCGTCGCTCGCGCCGGGCGAGGCGAACACCTGGCTGAATTCGTGCAGCTCGACCTCCAGGCCGCACTTCGCCACGCCCTCGCCGGTGGCGCGCAGCAGGTGCTTGCGCAGCAACTCGCCCGGCGGCGCTGCCCAGCGGCTCTGCGAGAACGTGACGAGTTCCGCTGCATTGCGCCAGGCCAGGCGGTAGTGCATCTCCAGCCCGTCGAAGGGCACGACCGAGCGGACCGAAGTCACGCGCACCGCGGGCACGCGTGCCGCGGGCGCCGCGACGCCGAAATCGTAGGTTCTCGGCAGCGGCGCGGCGACGCCGCCTGCGCATCCCGCGGCGATGCCCGCCAGCAGCGTGACGACGGCGCCCTTCACTCGAAACCCGGTTCGCCGGGACCCGGCCTGCCCGGCTGCGGCCCCCACAGCAGGCTTTGCGGACGCCGCTCGAGTTGCTGCACGAGGCCGCTCGCGCGTTGCGCGGCGCGTTCGGTCGAATCCGCCACCGCGTTGATGCGCGGCAGAGTTTCACCCTGCAGCAGGCCCACCGTGCCCTGCGCCTGCGCCGAGAGCTGCCCGAACTGGCCTACCATGGTGCGCGTGTCCTGCAACAGGCGCTCGGCATCGCGCGCGATTTCCGGCAGGCTGCGGGCCGCTTCGCTCATCTGCTGCAGCGAATCGTGCGCCAGGCGCCGCTGGTCCTCGGCGAGCCAGGATTCGGCGCGCGCGATCACTCCCGGCAGCCGTGCCGCGCTCGATTCGAGACTCGCCGCGACGCGCTCGAGCGACGCCAGCGTGCCCGCGATGTGTTTGCGGTTCTCCGGCGTCAGGAGCGCGTTCAGGTTCTGCATCAGCTCGCGCGCGTCGCGCACCGCGCCCTCGGCGCCATCGGCCACGCTGTCGAAGAACGATGGCCGCAGCGCGATCTCCGCGGGTGCGCCAGCCAAGCCCTGCGCCGCGCGCGGATCCCTGCCTTCGTCGAGCAGGTGCACGTAGGCAATCCCCGTGATGCCCTCCATGCCGAGCTGCGCGTAGGTGCCGCGCGTCACTGGAATACCGGGGTCCACCTCGATATCGATCAGGATGCGGCGCGAGTCCTTGGCGTCGAGGCCGATGGCCGCGACGCGCCCTACGCTGATGCCGCGATAGCGCACCTGCGCCTGGGGATTGAGCCCGGTCACCGGCACGCTCGACACCACGCGGTAGGGTTTGCGCTCGACCGGATCGCGCGCCAGCCAGTTCGCCCAGGCAACGATGCCCGCGGTGAGACCGATGACGAACAGACCGGTGAGTAGGGCGAAGGCGCGGCTTTCCATGGCTCCTGCCTCAATCTGAATCCGCGCCGCGGCGGCGCTCCGGGCCGAAGAAATTCTGGATGAAGCGGTGATCCAGCTTGCGCACCGCGGCGATGCTGTCGCAGGCGATTATATGCTGCTCGGCGAGCACGGCGACGCGGTCGCTGAGCTCGTACAGCGGATGCAGGTCGTGCGTTACCATCACCACCGCGAAGCGCTGCTCGGCACGCAGCCGCTTGACCAGGCCGACGAAACGCGCCGTGCGGTCCGGATCGAGCCCCGCGGTCGGCTCGTCGAGCACCAGCAGCTCCGGCGACAGCGCGAGCGCGCGCGCCAGCGCCACCCGCTTCACCATGCCGCCCGACAGGCTCGCCGGCAGCAGCGCGCCGTGCGAGGGGTCGAGCTCGACCTGCGCCAGTTTCGCGTGGACGATGGCGCGGATTTCGTTCTCGCTCAGGCCGCCGCGCTCGCGCAACGGGAACGCGACGTTGTCGTAGACGCTGAGCGCCGAGTAGAGCGCCCCGTTCTGGAACAGCATGCCCATGCGGCGGCGCGCGTCGCGCACCCGCTTCCACTTCGGATCAGTCCACGACACGCCGAAGACGCGCACCGTCCCGGCGTGCGGCTGTTTCAGGCCGAGCATCACGCGCAGCAGCTGCGACTTGCCGCTGCCCGAGCCGCCCACCAGCGCGAGCACCTCGTCGCGCCGCACCGCGAGATTCAGGTCGCGGTGCAGCACCAGCCCCGCCCCTACCGTGTTGACGAGGGCCTCGATCTCGATGACGTGAGCGTTATCCGACATTGCGCAGCAGGATCGCGAACACGGCGTCGAGCACGATCACGGTGGTGATCGCCGCCACCACCGAGCGCGTGACGCCCGCGGCGAGGCTCTCGGTATTCGGCAGCACGCGCAGCCCGAAGTGGCAGGCGACGAACGCGACCGCGAAACCGAACACCGCGGACTTGCCGATGCCGATCCAGAAATTCACCACCTCGACCGCGCGCGGCAGCGCCTCGAGGAAGGCCGCCGGAGCGATGCCGAGCGTGAAGCGCGATACCAGCAGCGCGCCGCCGAGCGCCGCGAGGTCGGTGCAGAAGGTCACCAGCGGCAGCGCCACGGCGAGCGCGATCACTTTGGGCAGGATCAGGCGCACGTTGATCGAGACGCCCATCACGGAAAGCGCCTCGATCTCCTCGGTCACGCGCATCACGCCGAGCTGCGCGGTGATCGCCGAGCCCGAGCGCCCCGCCGCGATGATCGAGGCGAGCATCGGACCGAGCTCGCGCACCACGCCGACGCCGACGATGTTGATCACCAGCAGGTCCGCGCCGTAGCGCTTGAGCTGCAGCGCGGAGAGATAGGTCAGGACGATCCCTACGAGAAAGCCGACCAGCATCGTCACCGGCAGCGCAGTGACGCCCGAGCGGAAGATCCCCGCCGAAAGCTCGCGCAGCGGAAAGTCGCGCGGCCGGCGCGTCAGCTCGGCCACGCGGATCGCGAGCAGGCCCAGGCGCACGGTGGCGTCGCGCAGATGGCGGCCGAATTCCAGTGCCGCTTCGCCGATCGCGACCACCGCCCACCAGGGGTCGAACGGCCGCCGCGGC
>MERE01000134.1 GCA_001771975.1 Betaproteobacteria bacterium RIFCSPLOWO2_02_FULL_68_150
CGGCGAGCAGCGGCGTGTCGGTCGGCCCCGGGCAGACGCAGTTGACGGTGATGTTGTAGCGCGCCAGTTCCCGCGCCAGCGACTTGGTGAAGGCGATGGCGCCGCCCTTGGCGGCCGCATAGACGGTCTCGCCGAGGCTTCCCACGCGCCCGGCGTCGCTCGCCACGGTGACGATCCTGCCGGCGCCGCGCGCGATCATCGGCTCGACGAAGGCGCGCGTCACGGCGATCGGTCCCATCAGGTTGAGGTCGACCACCTTGCGCCAGAAATCGGGCGTGTTCTGCACGAACGGCTCGGTGCGGCCCCAGCCGGCGACGTTGGCGACGATGTCGACCTGCGCGCGGCGCTCGAGCGCGTTGCGGCGGAAGGCTTCGATCGAGGCCGCGTCGGTGACGTCGAGCCGGAAATAATCCGCGCCGCCGCCCTTGGCGCGGATTGCCGCGGCCGCTTCCTGGCCGTTCGCTTCGGCGATGTCGCCGAGCAGCACGTGCGCGCCTTGCGCGGCGAACAGTTCCGCGGCGGCGCGCCCGATGCCCGAGGCCGCGCCGGTGATCACTGCGGTCTTGCCGTCCAGTTTCATGGGTCAGGTCTCCTTGACTGAATGATCGTTCATTCAGTCTGCGGCGTCAAGCCCCGGCGCGGGGCGGCGCGCGGCGCCTTCAGGCGAGCGGCTTGACGAACGCGAGCCGCTCGGCGGGTGCGAAGCCGGCGCGCACGAAGAAGGCGAGCAGTGCGACGTTGCGCAGGGCCACCACGGTTTCCACGCGCTCGACGCGCAGCGCGGCCAGGTTGACCAACAGCTGCGAGAGCAGCGCACGGCCGATGCCGTGGCCCTGGCGCAGCGGATCGACGCCCAGGGTGTCGAGGATCGCCACCGGCGCGGTGCGGCCGAAATCGCCCAGGTCGACGCGCGCCATGACGTAGCCGGCGAGCGAGCCGTCGACGATCGCCGCGAGCGAGACCCGGATGCCGCTTTCGGCGAGCGCCTCGTCGATCGCGTGGCGCAGGTAGCGGCTGCGGTCGCCCCCGGTCAGGCGCCGGTCGATGCGCGCCACGCCATCCAGGTCGGCCGCATTCAGCGCGCGCACTTCGGTCAAATCCCGCGCCAGCGCTTCGAAGTCGTTGGCCCCGCGCGCGCTGTAGTCGTTGGCATCGCCGGGCCGCTCCTCGTCGGGCGAGGCTAGCGGCCGCTCGCGCGCGCTGCCCAGTTCCTCCTCGCCGATCACGCAGTCGAGCACCTGGTTGCGTCCGAGGCGCCAGCCGTCGGCCTCCAGGAAGCGCAGCATCGCGTGCTGCGTCCACAGTGCCGTGGTGCGCATTTCCAGCGCGCCGCGCTGCCGCCCCCAGTCCTCGAGCGCGGCGATGAGCGTGCGGCCGGTGCCGCGTCCGCGGGCTTCGGTCCTGACCCCGATCTCCTCCAGGCGCAGCCCCGGTTCGGTCTGCCCGAACTCCCCCTCGAGCAGGCGCCCGAGGACGAACCCGGAGAGTTTGCCGTTGGCTTCCACGGCGAACTGCGCATGCAGCTCGGGGAAGCGCAGTGCCTGCGCGAGACGCCGTTCGAGGTAGCGGCGTCGCGGTTGAGCGCCCTCGGCGGCATCGATCGCGACCACGGCGGCGAGGTCGTCCGCTCCGAGCGGGCGGGTTTTCAGATCAGCTGTTGGCATAGGCGAGCGCGAGCTCACGGTCGGTCTCCTCATCGAGTAGGTCTTCGAGCGCCGGCAGCAGCGCCATTTCCTCTTTCTGCACATGGGCGACCAGCCGCTCGGCGAGTTCCAGGCCGAGCGCGCCCAGCTGCCGGCGCGCCGCGGCATCGGGCTGCGGCAGGGCGAGCAGCTCGCGCAGGGCGTGCGCGGCCGAGCGGATCGTCTCGTGCTCTTCGGTCAGCAGCTCGGCGATGTCGCCATCGCCCGCCTCTGCCAAGCGCGTGAACAGCTCGCGTTCCTCGAATTCGAAATGGCGCGTGACTTCTTCGGCCAGCGCCGCCGAGCAGTTGCGCAGCAGGGCATCGAGCTCGGCTTCGGCGACGCGCGCCGCGATCGACTGCTCGAGGCGGCCCCAAAGCTGAATCGTGGCGAGGTGTTCCTCGTGCAGGCGCAGGCTAGTTTGACGGCTGTAGAACATCGGCGCTTCCCTTGGTGCCGCGCAGGCGCAGCAGGACGAAAATGAAGAACGCCGCGAACGTGATCGCGGCTGCGAGTGCCAGCGCGAGCGCGGCTTGCACGATCGCGACGAGGCCCGTAATCACCCCGGTGACCAGCAGGCCCAGAGCCGCAAGATGCAGCAGGCGATGCGCCGCGAGCGTGCGTTCCGGCGTCAGCGAGGACACGAGCGCGGGTCCGCGACCTGCGGCGCCGGCGTGCACCGATGCGAGGAAGGGGATGATCTTCTGCAGCACCGCGAGGAGAAACGTAAGCAGCCAGCCGGGCACCAGCAGCACGCCGAACAGAACCACCAAACGCTGCGGCAGCCAGTCGAGCGCAATCCCGCCACCCAACAGCAGGCTGGCGACGAGGCAGCCCCAGGACACGCGCACCAGCAGGAATGCGGCGCCGAGCGGCGGCCGCAGCCGCGAGCGTAGCGAGCGTTCCATCATCGCCACGTGCGCGATCGCGGCGGCGAGTCCCAGCAGGCAGGCGAGCGCGAGCGCCGGCGGATGACGTCCGAAAAAGCTCGCGACCAGTGCCACCAGCAGTGCCGCGACCGCCAGCGCCAGCGTGACGCTCGCCCAGCGCCCCGATGGCGGCGGTGCGAGCGCGAACATCGGCAGCATGAAGCAGGAGAATCCGAGCGCGAGCAGCCCCATGAAGCCATAGCTTGCGAGCAGCAGGTGCGCGAGCGCGAACGCCGTGCGGTCGAGCGCGACGCCCCGCTCATAATGCGTCACCACCGTCATGCCGAGTACCAGCATGCCGAGGAGACTGAGCAACGCCGCCCAACCGTAAGCGCGGATCGCGGGCATACCGCGCGCTGCGCGCAGGTTGGCGAACAGCAGCCAGGCGAACACGCCCAGCGCTGCAAGCACGGCAAGCGCGCCACCCGCCATTAATTGCGGCCGGTAGTCGGCGGCTGCTGCGGCGAACAGCAGCACACCGGGGGTGAAAAGCCACCAGACCCATTTCGCCGCCGCGACCGAGCGCACCGGTTGGCGCGTGGCTACCGGCAGCATCTGCAGGCTTGCGCCGACGGCGGTGACCGCGAGCACGCCGAGGGTCAGAAGGTGCAGGGCGGCGAAGACCGGCCCCAATCCGCCTGCGAACTCGACGATGGCATCCGCCGAGGCGAGCAGCAACGCCCAGGCCAGCACCTGGAATGCGGCTGCGGCGCCGAAGTAGCGCATCGGCAGCGAGACCGGCAACAGGCGCCCGCGCGCGCCTGCCGTGATCGGAATCATCGCGCCCCGCGCGTAGGCAGGTTAGGGAGGGCGAATCCCTGGTTGAGCGAAGCGCGCGTCACGATGGTGCGCTTGGCATGCCAGCCGGCGCCGATCGCCGCTGCCGCGGCGCCGAGCGCGAGCAGCATGGCGAAGTGGCGCGGCAGCGCCGCCGCCAGCGCTACGAGGGCAAGAGCCGCGAAAGTGCCGATCCAAAGGAGCACCGGCGTCACGGCGACGAGCGCCGCCTGCGGCGCACCGCCGAGCTTCGGCGCCACGCTCGCGACATAGACCATCCACGCCGCGGCGCGCGCCAGCACCGCGAGCGCGAACAGCCCGTAAGCGAGCGGGCTCGGCATGTTGTAGGCAAGCGCCAGCACGATGGCGAGCGCCGCGCCTTCGCCGAGTGCCGTAGCCAGGATGAAGGGGATGACCTTCGGTTCGCGCCACGCGGGAATGCCTTTCGAGGCCCTCAGGATCATCGCCTGGCACCAGGCAAAGAGGAGCGCGAAAAAGCCGAGCGCGATTTCCATCCAGTCGCCGGGCCGGAAGAAGGCCGCGACGGTGACGCCGAAGAGCGCGATGCCCGCGAACGCTTCGCGCGTCATCCACGAAGTGCGCGCATTGAGCAGCACGTGCAGCGCGCGCAGCGGCCTGCCGATCTCCAGCCAGACGCAGGTCAGGCCGAGCGCGACCAGCGCCAGCCCGAGCGGCAGCGACACGGCGCGCGCGGGTCCCAGCGGCAAGGCCAGCGCCGCGGCGAGAATCAGACCGCTGCCGGCGCCGCCGAACACGAAATTGGCCGCGGCGCGCCAGTCCCAATGCTGCTGGATCCAGGGTTTCGGGCCGAAGCCGCTCATTTCTTGTCCCACAGGTAATAGAAGCCGGGATCGGTGCCGAGTTCCTCGTGCATGCGGAAGAACTGGTTCTCGGCGAGCAGCTGCGAGACGTTGCTCGCCTTGTCCTCGATGTCGCCGAAATGCAGTGCCTGCGCGATGCAGCTGTTGACGCATGCGGGGGAGGCCTCGGGGTCGACGCCGGGCTTGAGGCCCTTGGCCAACCCCGCGTCGATGCGATCGGAGCAGAAGGTGCATTTGGTCGCCACGCCGAGGCGTTTCGGATCGAACTGTTTCTTCTCCGATTCCATCGGCTCGCCGTAGGCGAATTCCGCCTTGTCGGTCTTGTAGCGCGCCTGGTAGGGACAGGCGACCGCACAGTACGCGCAGCCGATACACAGGTCGTAGTCGATGGTGACGATGCCGTCCGCGCGCTGCCGGGTCGCGGTCGAAGGACAGACGTGCATGCACGGCGGGTCCGCGCAGTGCATGCAGCCCACCGGGACGAAGACGCGCTTCACCTCGGGGTATTCGCCGACTTCCATGTCGAGCACGCGGCGCCACTGCACCTCGGGCGGCGTGGCGTTGGTGTGCTTGCACGCCGCGGTGCAGGTCTGGCAGCCGACGCAACGGCGCAGGTCCGCGATCATGACCCAGCGGGTCATGGGACGCTCCGGGGGAAAACCAGCGCGGACAAGCGAGGCGGTCGCATAACTGCCGTTACCGATCTGCCGACTTGGCCGGTGGCCAAGTCGGCAGACCTGGGGCAATTCAAAGGCGGCAGGGGCCTCATCACGTGCGGGGGGTTCGCTTGATCGAAACCCTGACCACGTCCGCGCCCGAGCCGGTCGCATCGGTGAGGTTCATCGACATCGGCACGAGACTATTCATGCTCGGCACGCCGAAATCCTTGGCGTAGGGCGTCGCCCAATGGTCGAACTGCGCGATCAGCAGCAGCGTGTCGGGGCGGATGCCCTGGCGCAGCACGGCCTTGGCGCGCACGCTTTTCGCGGGCGTCGCGATCTCGACCGGGTCGCCGTCGGCGATGCCGAGCGCCTCGGCGCGCTTGGCATTGATGATCACGCCGCCGTGCCCGGCGACGTTGCCGGCGACCTCGTGGATGATCTGCAAGCCGACGTTGCCGCCCCAGGCGTACTGCATGCTGCGCGAGGTGAGCAGCCAGAACGGAAAGTCCTCCGGCTTGCCGCCGATGCGCGCCAGCTCGGTCTCCCACAGTTTCGGGAAATCCTTCCACACCGGCAGCGGCTGGTATTCGGCGAGCTGGTTGTCCCACCATTGCATGTCGTTCTCGTGCATGCGGCGCGCGAGCTGCTGGCCGACGCGCCACAGGCGCTCCTGGTACGGCAGTTCGAAGCGCAGTCCTTGCGCCGCCAGCGTGGGAAAGAGGTACCAATTGCTCTGCGGGAAGGGCTTCACCCGCAGGCCGTGCTCCTTCCACCAGTCGAGGCCGTGCGTTTCCTTGCCTTCGGTGAGTTCCGCGCTCGCCGCGCGGCACACGGCGTCCCAGATCTCGTCGCGCGAATGCGCGCGTGCCGTGTCGAGCGAGAAATCCCAGCCTTCGCCCTTCAACGGCACGCCCGCGGTGCCGCGGTTGATCGAGGCGTTGTAGCGCTCGAGCAGTCCCGTGCGGCGCGCGAGCTCGGTGGCGATGTCGCTGAAGTCCCTGGCGTCGACGCGCGGCGCGACCACCGGCTGGCGCAGCGCATAGCCTTCGTTCTTCCAGAACTGCTCGATGTACTTGGAGCCGCCGATATAGATCAGCTGCAGGCTCTCCAGATCCATCTGGTCGGGCAGCAGGATGTCGGCGAAATGGTTGGTCTCGTCGCGCGTGTAGGCGAGCGCGACCACGAAGGGGAAGCTCGCCATGCGCTCGCCCACCTGGCGCGTGTCCCAGAACGAGATGGCGGGATTGGTGCGATAGACGAACCAAAGCTCGGGATAGGTGACGCGCGGCAGACCCGGCGGCGTCTCGCCGAGGAACATCCAGGAAAAATGGGTGGGCCCCAGCGCCTGGCTCCACGGCCCGTCCGCGGCGAGCGGCACGAGCGTGCGATAGGCGTTGCGGATGTTCGGCTTCGCGTTCCAGTGCTCCTTGTCGGTCGGATTGAGCGGGTAGGCCATGAAGCCGTCGGGCCCGGGCTTGACGCTCTCGTGGCGCTCCGAGAGCGGCCGGTTGAGGCGCACCGTGGTGCCGAGCGTGCCGCCCGGGACTTCGAGCGCGCCGGCCAGCGCCGCGAGCATCGTGCGCGCCCAGCAGCACTCGAATCCGCCCCAGCCGTTGTTGACCGTCTTGCCGAGCGCGACCGCGACCGGGCGGAAGGGCAGCGTCATGCCGTCGATCACGATGGTTTCGCCGATATGCGCGTGGTCCAGGTATTCGCCGGCGATGCGCCGCATGGTCGCCGCCGGCACGTCGCAAATGTTGCTTGCCCACTCCGGCGTGTAGGGCTTCATGTGCGCAAGCAGCTTGCAGAAAGCGGTCTCGCCTTCCAGCATCCCCTGAGCCAGCACCTCGTCATCGGCGCCGATTTCGATCGCCTCGCGCGTGACGCGCTCCTCGAGCGTGCTGGCGAGGAGCGGCTGCCGGGTCTGCGGATCGCGCAGGTAGAACCCGTGCGGGCCGACCAGGTAGGGCGAAGCGGTGTGCCGCAGGAGGAAATCCAGATCGAGCCGCTCGCGCGCGTGCTCGAACAGCATGACGTGGATCAGCGCGTAGAGGAACGCGGGGTCGGTCTTCGGCTTGATCGGCACCCATTCGGAAGAGCACGCGGCGGTGACCGAGAGGTGCGGCTCGACCTGCACCCGCTTCATGCCGCGGATGCGCGCATCGGCGTGGCGCCACACGCCGACCACGCCGCCGGAGGCCTCGGTGTTGGCGCCGCAGGAAATCACGTACTCGCACAGCGGCGTATCGGGCGATACCGTGAACGCGCGATGCCAGAACTCCCCGTACAAGTGCTCCGAGTGGGTGCACTTCACGCCTTGTCCGGAGCCGAAACCCATGTCGATCGCGCCCCAGGCGCCGAGGAAAGCGGGGAAGGTGCCCATGTACGACTGCGGCGTGCCGCCGCCGCCGAAGCTCGCCGCGACGCGCGGGTAGCCCGATTCGTCCGTTAGCCCCTTGGCGCGGATCTCCAGCAGCTTCTTCGCGATCGTGTCGAACGCTTCGTCCCAGGAGATCGGCACGAACCCGGGATCCTGGTCGCGCCCCTTCTTCGGATTGCTGCGCTTCATCGGCGAGCGCACGCGGTTCGGGTTGTAGAGCTTTTGCACCAGGCCGTAGGCCTTGACGCACACCTTGCCGCCGCCCGGATGGATATCCGCGGCGGCAAAATTCGGCTCGACCTCGGTGGCGACGCCGTCGACCACCTTGACGGTGAGCAAGTCGGGCCCGGCGACGCACTGATAGCAGTAGGTCGCTTTCTTTTCCACGTGAACCGGCACGGTCTTCTTCACGCGCGGCTCACCTGCTGCATGCTGAAATTCCCTATGGCAAGTAGGTTTCTCATCGTTTGTCCCCGGCGTCGCGAATCATAAACCTCTACAGCCCCAGATAGGCGGCTTGCACCTTTTCGCTCGCCAGCAATTCCGCCCCCGAACCGGCGAGCACGATCTGTCCGGTTTCGATGACGTAGGCGCGGTCGGCGATGGCGAGCGCGGCACGCGCGTTCTGGTCGACGAGGAAAATGGTGGTTCCCGAGCGCTTGAGCAAACCCACGTGGGCGAACACCTCGGCCACGAGGCGCGGCGCGAGTCCCATCGACGGTTCGTCCAGCAACAGCAGCCGCGGTCGCGCCATGAGCGCGCGGCTCATGGCGAGCATCTGCTGCTGGCCGCCGGAAAGCGTTCCCGCGGCCTGATGGCGCCGCTCGGCGAGCGCCGGGAACATGGCGTACACCTGCTCGAGACCGGCGGCGCTCTCGGCGCGCGAGCGCGTGTAGGCGCCGAGCTGCAGGTTGTCCTCTACCGAAAGCGGTCCGAACACCTGCCGCCCTTCGGGCACCTGAACGATGCCGCGCCGCACGCGCCGGTCGGGCGCCATGCGCGTGATGTCCTCGCCGCCGAACAGTACGCATCCCGCGCTGGCGGAGAGCACTCCGGAGATGACGCGGAGCAACGTGGTCTTGCCGGCGCCGTTGGCACCGACCAGGGCGACGAGTTCGCCTTCGCGCACCGCGACATCGATGCCCTTGAGCGCCGGGATGCGGCCATAACGGCTGGCGAGCGCTCGCACTTCCAGCATCAGCGCGCTCCCGGCGCTGCCGCGGTGTCGCCCGCCGCGCCGGTTCCCAGATAAGCCTCGATCACTTTGGGATCGCGCCGCACGGTCTCCGCCGTGCCCTCGGCCAGCTGCCTGCCGTAGTCGAGCACCAGGATGTGGTCCGATACTCCCATCACCAGGCGCATGTTGTGCTCTACCAGCACCACCGTCATGCCCGATTTGGCAAGTTTCGAGATCAGGGCGTCGATCTCGAGCGTCTCGGTGGGGTTGAGTCCGGCCGCCGGCTCGTCGAGCAGCAGCAATCGCGGCCGGGTGGCGAGCGCGCGCGCGATCTCGAGGCGCTTCAGCGCGCCGTAGGGCATGGCATCGGAACTCGCCGCGACGTACGGCGCGAGCCCTACGAAGCGCATCAGTTCCTCGCATTCGGCGTGCGCCGCGCGCTCGGCGCGCGCGAGGCTCGGCAGCCGCAGCAGCGCCGCCGGGAGGCTGCAATGCTCGTGCAGGTAGCGCCCGACCATGACGTTGTCGAGCGCGCTCATGTTGAAGAACAGCTGCAGGTTCTGAAAGGTGCGCGCGATGCCGCAGGCGGCGAATTCGTAAGGCGCGCGGCCGGTCAGGTCCCGCTCCTCCAGCACGATGCGCCCGGTAGAGGGTACGTACACGCCGGTGAGGAGGTTGAGCAAAGTGGTCTTGCCGGCGCCGTTCGGGCCGATGATCGAGAACACCGTGCCGCCCGGAATCGCGAAATCGAGATCGGCGACCGCGCGCACGCCGCCGAATTCCTTGCCCAGCCGCTCTACGCGCAGCAGGCTCATGGCGCCGGCCTGCGCGAGGTGAAGCGGGCGGCCAGGGTGGGCACCAGGCCGTTCGGCATGAAGATCATGGTGAGCATCATCACCGCGCCGAACACCACCATTTCATACTCCTTGAAGACGGTGAGCGCCTGCGGCAGCGTGGTCAGCACCGCGGCTCCGACCACCGCGCCGAAAGTCGAGGCCATGCCGCCGAAGACCACCATGGTGACGAGTTCGATCGAGTGGAAGAACGTCACCTTGGCGGGCGTGATGAATCCGGCGTAATGCGCCGCGAGGCTGCCGGCAATCGCGGCGTACACCGCGGAGATGACGAACACGCGCAGCTTGTGGCTCGCGCTGTCGATACCCGCGACTTCCGCCCCGATCTCCGAGCCGTGCAGCGCGCGCAGCGCGCGGCCGTGCGGCGAATCGACCAGGTTCAGCGCGAGCCAGACCGCCACCAGCAGCGCGCCGCCGACCACCCAGTACCAGAGGCGCTCCCCCGCCAGCGCGAAGCCGAACAGCGTGAGCGGCGGCACCGACATGCCGTCCGGCCC
>MERE01000135.1 GCA_001771975.1 Betaproteobacteria bacterium RIFCSPLOWO2_02_FULL_68_150
GAGGAAGTCGGGCTAACCTGATGAACGCCGTTTCCCGCCGCTGAGTTCTTGTCGGCGGATGCTCGCTACGGCCTCCAACACTTGTGCGTAGCCAATCCGCTCCTGCTCCAGCCGTACACGCTCGCCGAGCCGGTCGCTGCGCAGATCATCGTAGAGGGCGCGTTCCTCATCGTCGAGTACATCGAGATCATGCAGGCAACGGCGGTCTTGCGGCTCCTCGCTCCAGAGCGCCTGATGGCCGAGAAGGGTGTCGCGGTCCATCAGCAGCGAGTGCGTGTGCGCCCAATGACGGCGCAGCCGGCTGAGGATTGCGAATCCGTGCGTATCGATGTCGCCCCAGTAGTAGAGAGGCTTCCCACGCAGCCAAGGTAGCGATCCGAGCCGGTCGATCGCATAGCCCCCGCCAAAAATGGCGAGGCTGCCGGTGCATTCCGGCAACGTCAGAAAGTTGATCCTGTTCTCGGTCACGAACACCCGCTCGCAGCCCGGAGCATAGGCGGCAAACTCGGACAGGGGCACTGTGGCGTCCGCGATACGGCCGTCGAGCATGAACGAGCGGTCGAGCCACCGGAAGCGGATGAGCGGCTCGTCGCAACGCAGGCCGAATCGCCGCTCGAACCCGTGGTCGGCAAGACCCCGCACGGTCGCGTCCACGACCTCCGCCGGCAGCAGCCGATCCAGCCACGCGCCGAGCAGCGCGCGGTTCTCCTCGATGAACTTGCCGTCCACTCCCGGGATGCCGAGCTCGCGGGCGTAGCGCATCGGTCTCGGATGCGCCCGGAAATACCCGACAACGGCCAACAGCCGCGGCAAAGCGCCTTGGACCTCGAGCGCCCGCAGCGGCTGCTCGGCGAGCCAATCAGCCAGGCGCGGCTCCCGGGACCGGAGCGTTTGCGCCACCTCGGCGAAGCGCGCCAGTGCTGCGCTCTCGCCGGCACACGCCGCGATATCCTCGGCGCTCTCGAACACGATGCTCTCGGGGACCCGCAAACGCCCGAGTTTCTGATGCGCGACTTCCTTGAACGCCACTGCGTAGCCGGCACCCTGTCTCGCCTTGCTCCCGGCCTCCAACCGCTCGACCTCGGAGCGCAGCTCGGCAAAGCGCTCGAGCCACTCCTGCGCTGAAGACTTCCGAAACTGCACCGAACAAGGGAAAAGCGCCGCGGCGCCGAGCCAGGCCCGCAGCGGCGCGCCGCTGAACCAGAGCTTTCGCGCGCGGATTCGGATCTCGTCCGGCGAGATCATGCGGACGCAGCGGCGAGGAACTTCTGCTTGCGCTCGCGGTATTCCTCGATCGTCAGGTTCTGGACCATCGAATTCGAGCCCCCCTCGTTGTGCACGAAATGCACCGCCGAGATGTAATCCTCGATGACCGCGATCTTCTGAAGAGGGGTGACGATCAGGAGCTGGAGGTCCAGCGTCCGGAACAACTCGAGTCCGTACCGGGTGCTGTCATCCGAGCCGCGACCGAAGGCCTCGTCGATCACCACGAAGCGGAAGTGCCGCTTCCGTGTCTGCGCATCGCCCAAGCCGAACTGGTAGGCGAGCGCAGCCGCGAGGATGGTATAGGCCAGCTTCTCCTTCTGACCACCGGACTTGCCTGAAGAGTCGCGGTAGAACTCGCGCTCGGCGCCATCGGCACGCCAGCGCTCCTTCGCGCCGAACTCGAACCAGTTGCGCACGTCGGTCACCTTCGCCCGCCAGCGCGCATCGAGATCGGCCTGCCCCTCTCTTCCGTTCAACCGCTCCACGAGCGCTTTGACCTGCAGGAACTTCTGCTCGCTGTAGAGCTCGCCGCTCTCGTCGCCGCCGCTGATGCAGGTGCGCAGATTCGCCTGAAAGTCGCGCACATCCGCATCCGGCGAGGGCAAGCTCACCAGTTCGATATAGGTGCCCTGGCTGAGGTCATATTCGATGCTTCCGAGGGACGCATTGATGACGCGGATTCTTTCGTCGATTTCGTGGCGGCGCCTCTGCAGGTGCGCTTGGAACGCGGCCATGCTGTTGATCGTCTCCTTGTTGAGCAGTTCCTTGAATCTGGCCTCGAATCGCGGGAGGTCGTCCTCGCGCAGCGCCTGCAGCCGCCGGCGATACTCCGGCAGCGCTTCGGTGCGCGCGTCCATCTCCGCAGTCTCTGCCGGGTACGCCGCCTTGTAGCGCTGCATCTGTTCGACGATTCGCTCCCGCAATCTCCCGGCCGCCTTGTCGTCGGCATCGATCTTTGTCTGCAGCGCCTCGCGCATGCGCCGCTGCTGTGACTCGAGAGACCGCAGCTCCAGCGCTTCATCGCCCAACACCTGCTGCCGCCATTGCTCCAGCAGCGCAACGCTGGCGCTCCGGTCGGACTCCGATAGCGCAGCTTCCTCCTCGCGGGCACCCAGGCACGCCTGGCGCGCCTGCTCAAGCCGGTCGAGGGTGCTTCCCTGGCGCCGGCTGGTTTCCTGCCTCTGCGCATCTGCGGCGGCGTAGTCGTGATCGAGCTGCGCGAGTTGTGCACGGAGTGTGCGCAACTGATCGTCGGATTCCTCCAGCGTGCGCTTTTCGTCTTCCAGCTTCTGGATCCCGGCAGCCGTACCGCGCCAGTTGATGCGCGAAAACTCTTTCAGTTCGAGCAGCCGGTCCGCGGCACGCAGCTGTTGCTCGCCCGTCCGGCGCTGTCCGTCCAGATTGTCGCGCTCCGCCTTGATGACCAGCAGCCGGCGCCGAATCTCGCTCCGCTCCGTGCGCAGCGTCTTCAGCTTCTCGCGATTGTCCCAACCGAGCACATAGCGCGAGCGGTCCTCGATCCGATGCCGGTCGTCTTTTTCGTGTCGGCGCTCGTTCGCCTTGATGAGGCCATTCAGGGTAAGCGCACGCGGCAGCCTGCGGAACTCCTCCAGGCTCTCGCAGCAGGCGTAGTCGAAATGCTCGGCCAGTTCGCGCTCGAGAAACGCATAGAACGCGCTGTCCGGCTTGATCGAAAGCTTGCGCACCACCGATTGCGGGGAGACCGTCCTTGCCATCGCGCGCGAGGCTTCGTCGCGCACCCTCAAGTACACGAGCCGCCCGCGCAGGTGGGTGCGATCCACGTAGTAATTGACCTGCGCGTAGAGGGATTCGGGCACGAGCAGATTCAGCGCGAAGCCGTGCAGCAGGCGTTCGATCGCGCCTTCCCAGTCACTCGCGTCCGGACGAACCCGCAGCAGCTCGCCGGAAAAAGGCAGGTCCTCGGGATCGACACCCAGCGCTGCGGCGAGACCCCCTCGTATGCCAATGCTGTCGGCGGGGATATTGCTCGCGCGGCTCTCCAGAGAGCGGACTTCGTCCGACAGCAGCTTGTCGCGCTCGCTGCTGCTCTTGAACTCGACCGCTTTATCGACCACGAGGCGATCCAGGCGCTGCTTCTCCGCGTCGACTTCCTGCCGGCGCAATCCCGCGGCGCGTATTGAGCCCAAGAAAGTCTCCAGCGTCGTGCCGGGCTTGACCGCGAGCGCCGTGCAAAGGCGCCTGTAGTCCTCATCGTCTGCGCGCTGGCGCTCCCGCTCGGCCTGCTCGTGCGCGATCGTCGTCTCGATCTCGCGGATCCGCCCGCCGCCCTGTCGCTCGATCGCCGCCTGCAGATCGGTACGCCGGCGCGACAGCTCGTCCAGCCCGACCCGCTGCGCTTCGAGCTGCTGCTCCCACTTTGTCTTATCGAATTCGAGCTGCTCGATCTGCTTTTCGAGCAGCACGCTACGGTGCCCGGCGAACCAGGCGGAGAGCGCCTCCCGGGCGCGCCGCAGCGCTGCGAGGTGAGCCTCCAGGGCTTCGAGGCGCTCGCCGTCGGCCGCCAGCGGCGCCAGGCGCTCGATCTGGTCGCGCGCCCGCACCACCGCGTCGTGCGCGTGGTTCAGGTTCTCGAAGTTGCCGATGAGCGCCCGGATCCGATCCTCCGTGTCGTCCGGTTCGAGCATGTGCCTACGCACGAACTCGGTGAGATTCCCCACCGACTTCATCGACACGGTCTGGTAGAAGAGATCGAGCGCCTGCGGGTGCGGCACGCCCAGTTCGCGCCGCAGCCGCGAGCTGTACTCCTCGAAGGTGTCGAAGAGGGCGACGCGCCGATCTCCCCGCAGCCGCTTGCGCAGGCTCTGGATGTCTTCGCCAAAGCTCGTGAAGTCTTCCGTGATCGCGAGCGCGCCGGTCGCGACGACGTAGAGGCGGTACGGGTTGCGCTCACCCTCCTTGGTCCAGAAGACCTGGGCCAGCGCAACGTGGCGCTCGGCAACCCGGTCGGTGAACACGCCAAGGAGCACGCTGTAACTGCTCTCCCCGCGTAGCGCCTGGGCCTGGGCACCGCCGGTCAGCTCGTTCGTGACGCTGCGGTATTCGCCCCGCACGTAGGAGTGGAGCGAGCGTTCGCGTGCTTCCGCGCCCGCCGCCTTGTTATAGGTGATCTTGCGCGGCGGCACCAGCAGCGTGGTGAGCGCATCCACCAGCGTGGATTTGCCCGAGCCGATATCACCGGTGAGCAGCGCATTCTGGCCACCAGGCTCGATTCTCCAGACGCGCGCGTGGAACGTGCCCCAGTTCAGCACCTCGAAGCGCGCCAGCCGGAAGCCCGGCTGCAACGTCTCATTCGAAGCGTTGCGCATGGTCGCGGTAGGCGGCTTCGAGATCGGCGAGCCAATCGGCGTTGACGAAGGCTCGCAGGATGCGGCGCACTTCGTAGAGGTCGTCGTCGTCCTTCATCTTGCGCAGAAACCCGAGTTCCTCGACGCGCGCAACGTGGCGCTCGATCTGATCCTCGAGCTTCGCCTCATTGGTGCCCGATGCGAGGAAGGTGCGCATCATGTCCACCATCTGCTCGCGCGAGAGCACGAGCCGCGTCTCGCCACCCTGCGCGTCGTGCTGCGCGAGGCGCTTGCGCAGGAGCACCAGGAGCAGGCTTGCCGGGTAGCTGAGCGGCCGGCGCGGGATCAAACGCGGCACCACTTCGTCCGTGCCGGCGGTGTCCGCGTCGCTCTGCCGAAGAAACGCGTAACCTTCGGCATCGTCGATGATGACATCGAGGCCGAGCAACCGGAGATGATCGCGCGCCGCGCCTTGCAAGTTGAGAAGATCGCGCCAAAGCGCAGGAGCCTGCTCGCGGTATACGACGCCCTTGAGAAGACCGACCAGGATCGTGGGAAGCTCGTTGCCTTGTGCTGTTTCCATTGCGCTCATTCCAAGAAGATCACGCGCGGCAAGCGCACCCGCTTCTCCGCCCTCCCGCCGCTCGGTGGAATCACCACCGTCTCCGTGACGGACTCGTCCACTGCCGCACCTTCTTCGCCCGCAATTCTGAGATAGGCGACGACTTCGGCCAGGCCCTGCTCAGGCGGGTAGGCCGAGGTTACCTCGGCGAGCGTCACCTGCGACCGGCTGCGAAGCAGTTCTGCGACGTGCCCGCGCAGAAGCTTCTCGTCCACCACGGTCTGCGCGAAGAGCGTCGCCAGATTCAGCTCGGCCGCGCCCGCCTCGATCGCCTCCAGACCGAGTACGGGGTTGCGGGGCGGACGATACAGCGACCGGCACATGGACAGGTTGAATTCGGGGGCCTGGGCGTCCAGCAGGGCGAACCGGGGGCCGTATGGCGGATCGGCTTTGACGCGCATCGCGTGCGCCTCGATCGCACGGATGAGATCGAGTATGCGGCGGTTTTCGACGTGTGCCTGGTCGTCCACGAAGCGGCGCAATTGCTCGACCAGTTGCGCGAGCGTACTGTGTACTTTTTCACCGGCGTCGAGAAGCAGAAACGGGATACCGCGCACGAATTCCTCGTGCGAGAGCTCCTGTACCGCTGGCAGCTCGTGCACCCTTCGCAACCAGGCCTGCAGCTCGTCCTGTCGTGCCGGTGACATCAGAAACTCCCAGAACGCGTCGAAGCTCTTGCCCTGGTCCGAACGGCGAATGTGGTCCGTTTCGCCGAAGATCTCCTCCAGCAGCACACCCTTGGCCTGCGTGCTGATCGCCACGCGCTCGCGCGTCTGCGCATCGAGCCCGCGAAAGTTTTCCTCGACCTGCCGGAAGTCTCCCAACAGGTGGCGCGCGGTATCTTCGACCTGAAGGTAGCGCTCCTTGACCTGCGTCGCGTCGAGCGGACCGGCCTGGCCGCTGCGCACCCGTTCGATCTCCCGCTCGAGTTCAGCCTTGCGGCGTTCCATCTCCAGGACGCGCGCTGCCGGATCGTCCTGCGAACCCGTCGCCAGATCGCGCAACAACTGGAAAAGGGTCAGCAGGCGGGACTCCGTACCGACGAACTGCTGCGGCCTGAGGGCCTGAATCCACTCGATCGCCCTTTCGGTGGCGGGCGTCAAGTCAAACTCCGCGTCCTCGCCCGACTTGGGATAGTACTTGCGCAGGTAGGCCCGCTCGGGCGCGGCCCAATCCTCCAGATACTGGCGCGCACTCTTCGGGTAGCGTTCCGTCCCGTGCGTCTCTCTTAGTTGGTCAAGATAGGTGTCCAAATGCGCCACCAGCTCCGGCGCGGGGATCGCGCGGCGATTGAGCTTGATGAAAGCGAGCGCCAGAAAACTCAGGATCAGCGGCGCATGATCGGCCGCGAGCAGCCGCCAAGCGGCGTGCGTCTGCCGGAGGCGGTCCAAAGTATCGTGGTCCATTCCGAAATTGTGAGGCAATCGAGACCGCAGGTGTCGGCGGCCGCGCAGAGAAGCATCTATCCGCCAGTGCCAACCCGAGAGCCGTAGGGCGAACCGCGATCCCTCCTCGCAAACGTACCAGTGCCGGAGGCTCGCCTCGTGAGCCACCCGGCTGAGAGAATCAACCCACATGGCATCGGATCAACAAAGCGAACCCCGAGGTCGATCAGTTCTGGATGGATATCGGCAGGTACACTGCGCTACATCGAGACGGCGAGAAACTGCGGAAAATGGGGGAAATGGTGAGAAACGAACCGTTCCTTTCTCGAATCTAGGTGACCGATATTTCTCTAAGCCACGGAAAACATAAGGCTTTTCGGCTCTG
>MERE01000136.1 GCA_001771975.1 Betaproteobacteria bacterium RIFCSPLOWO2_02_FULL_68_150
GACGATCGCAGCATCGAGGTGCATGTCTGCCATTCGCTCACGCGCGAACTGGAAGTTCTGCAGGATCAATTGCTTGCGCTTTTCGCGGGCCCGAATCCGCCGCAGCCCTGCGAAATCCTCGTCGTCACTCCGAACCTCGACGATGCCGCGCCGCTCATCGACGCAGTGTTCGGTACCGCGCCCGCGAGCCGGCACATTCCCTACGCGATCACGGGCCAGCCGCAGCGCCGCGTCAACCCGATCGCCTGCGCGCTCGATGGCGTGATCGCACTTGGCGCAAGCCGCCATCCCGCGAGCGCGGTGTTCGACCTCCTCATGCAGGAGCCGGTCGCCGCGCGCTTCGACCTCAACGGCGACGATCTCGAATCGATCCGCGTCTGGATCGAGGAATCGGGCATCCGCTGGGCGCTCGAAGGCGATGAACGCAAGCAGCACGGCCTGCCCGCAAGCGAATCCCACACTTTCGCCGACGGCCTGCAGCGTCTCTATCTCGCCTATGCCGTGGGCGAATCCAGCGCCTGCATCGACGGCCGCATCGGTGCGGGCAACCCCGAAGGCCGGGGCGCGCTGGCGCTCGGCAGCTTCTGGCGCTACATCGAGGAATTGCGCCGCTTGCGGCGCGACTGGCGCCGTCCCAAGGACGCGCAAGGCTGGCGCGAGGCGCTCGGCGGCGCGCTCGAGCGCTTCGTCGCCGACGCGTCCGAATGGGCCGAGGACTTTCGCGCCGTGCGCTCGGCGATCGCGGAGCTGCAGGACCACATGGAACGCGGCGGCCTGAAGCAGCCGGTGCCGCTCGAAGTGGTCCAGTCCGCCCTTGGCGAACGGGTCGACGACCCGGCGCGCGGCGGCGTTCCCTCGGGCAAGGTCACGTTCGCGTCGATCAGCAGCCTGCGCAACCTCCCCTACCGCATCGTCTGCGCCGTGGGCCTCGACGACGGCAAGTTCCCCACCGCGGGGCGCGCGCTCGAATTCGACCTGATGGCCCTCGCGCCGCGGCGCGGCGACCGGCAGCGGCGCACGGACGAACGGAACCTCTTTCTCGATCTGCTGCTCGCCGCGCGCGAGCGGCTCCACCTGAGCTACGCCGGCCGCAGCGTGCGCGACAACAGCACCAAGCCGCCCTCGGTGCTGGTGGCGGAACTGCTTGATTACGCAGCGCGCGCCTGCAGCCCGGATGCCGGGGGCGAAAGCGCGATCCGCAAGCGGCTGCTGGTCGAGCATCCGCTGCAGCCCTTCTCGCAGGAATATTTCGCGCCCGGCGCCGATCTGCGCAAGCGCAGTTTCCATGCGCAGTACTGCGAGGCGCTGCGCGCGCAGCTGGATGCGCCGCCGGCGCCGCAGCTGGCGCCAGGTGATGACGATGAGGAGGATTCCGCGCCCGAGTCGAGCGTGCCGTTCTTCCCCGCGCCGCTCACCGCGCCCGAGGTCGAGTGGCGCGCCGTGCAGCTCGACCAGTTGCGGCAGTTCTTCGTCAATCCCTGCCGCTTCCTCCTCAGGAACCGCCTTGGAATCGCGATGCCGGAGCAAGTCGAAGAGCTGCTCGACGACGAGCCGTTCCTGCCGGATTGGCCCTCGCGGCAGGCGATGGCCGAGCGCCTGCTCGCGCCGGCGCTCGAAGGCGCAAGCGAAGACGCCCTGCTCGCGCTCGCGCGCGCGGGCAACGAATTCCCCACCGGCCCGCTGGGCGATGCCGCACTCGCAAGCGAAATCCGCCTGCTGCGCAGTTTCGCGCGCAAGCTCCAGGACGATATTGGCAGGTCAGCTCCCGTGTCCCACGCGGGCGCGCTCGAATTCCGGACCGAAGGCGAGCTGTGGCGGCTGGAAGGCGCGATCGGCGAGCTGCACGCTGGCGGGCTCGTGCGCTCGCGCTACGACGACGTGCGGGTGAGCGACTACCTCACCGGCTGGATTGCGCACCTCTTTCTCTGCGCCACGCTGAAAGAACCTGCGGCAGGCGCTACGCGCTGGCATTCGCGCGACGGCGTCTACGTGCTCGAACCCTACCCCGAGGGGCGCGAGCGGCTCGCCGAGCTGATGGCGCTGTATCGCGAAGGGCTGCAGCAGCCGCTGCATTTCTTTCCGAAGAGCGCCTGGGTTTACGTGACCAACGACGGCGACCTCGGCAAGGCGAAAGCCAAGTGGTCGAACTGGAACAATCCGGCCTTCGGCGAAAGCCGCGACCCGGCCTACCGGCTCGCGCTGCGCGGCATGCCCGAGGCGCTGGATGAGCGCTTCGTAGAGCTGGCGAACCGGGTCCTCGCGCCGCTGCGCGAACACGTGACGGATCCGCGGCTGTGAACCATCCGAATCGAGCGCTCGACGTATTCGGCTGCGGCCTCGATGGCGTCAATCTCATCGAGGCCTCGGCCGGCACCGGCAAGACCTGGAACATCTGCGGTCTGTATTTGCGCCTCCTGCTCGAGCGCGGGCTCGAGGCGCGCGAGATCCTCGTCGTCACCTTCACCAACGCGGCCACCGCGGAGCTGCGCGAGCGCATCCGCACGCGCATCGCGGAGACGCTCGATTGCCTGCGCGGCCGCGCGCCCGCGGGCGATCCCTTCGTGCCGCGTTTGCTGGAGGCCGTGCAGGCCAACTGTGGCCGCACGCGCGGCGAGATGGCAGAGCGGCTCGAAGCGGCGCTCGGCTGTTTCGACGAGGCGGCGATCTGCACCATCCACGGCTTCTGCCAGCGCGCGCTCGCCGACACGCCGCTCGCCGCGGGACTGCCTTACGGCCTGGAGCTGATCGAGGACGACGCCGAGCTGCGCCACGAGGCGGTGGCCGATTTCTGGCGCCGCGAGGTGGCCGGTGCGCAGAGCGATCCGGACCTCGCCGCCTGGCTCGCCGAAAAGAAGGACTCGCCGGAAAAGTGGGCCCGGCTGCTCAAGCGGCTGCAGGCAAAACCCCTTTCGCTCTCGATCTGGCCCGAAGGGCTCGATGCGCCGGTGCAGGCGCTGCGGCCCGCGCTCGATGCGGCGTTCGCGGCGGCGCGCGGGATTTGGCAACGGGATCGAACCGGAGCCGTGCAAACCCTTGCCGAGGGACTTCCTTCACTCAGGGGAAATTCCTACGACCAGCCGCGCCTGGACAGGAGCGCACTGGCGTGGGATGCCTGGCTCGCGAGCGGCAATCCGTTGCAGGAGGATATCGACAAGAAAGGCAAACCGGAACTGTTTGCCGCGGGCAATCTCGAACACCGGAAGAAGTCGAAAAAAACGCCCCCGCAGCATGCTTTCTTCGACGCGGCGCAGGATCTCGTTTCATTGCGCCAGCGCTCGCTCGAGCAGCTCGCGCGGCTGCGCCTGCGCCTCCTGCGCTGCATGGCGGGCGAAGCCGGCAAGCAGCTGCGCGCGAAGAAACGCGCGCGGCGCGTGGTCGCGTTCGACGACATCCTCTACAACGCCTGGGACGCGCTGTGCAACGGCGCGCGCCCCTGGCTCGCCGGCGCCCTGCGCAAGCGCTATCCGGCCGCGCTGATCGACGAGTTCCAGGACACCGATCCCCTGCAGTGCGCGATTTTCATGGCGCTCTACGACGCCGCCGGCGAAGGCGGCGCGCGCGGGCCGCTCTTCCTCGTGGGCGACCCCAAGCAGGCGATCTACAGTTTCCGCAATGCCGACCTGCACACCTATCTGAACGCGAAAGCGCGCGCGCAGGACCATCACACGCTTGCCGCCAACCAGCGCTCTACAGGCGGGCTGATCGAGGCGTGCAACACCCTCTTCGCCGCCAATCCGGGCGGCTTCATCCTGCCGGGAATCGCGTATCGGCAAGTCAGCCTCGGCGACAAGCCGCGTCCGTCCTTCGTGGACGAAAGCGAAGACGGAGTCTGCGGCGCGCCGCTCCGCCTCTGGCGCCTGCCGAAGAAAAACGGTCTGTACTTGCAGCGGGACCGTGCACAGGGACTCTCCGTGCAGGCCACTGCGGGTGAAATCTCGCGCCTGCTGGGCGAGGGGCAGGCGGGACGCATCAAGCTCGCCGATCGCCCGCTGCGCGCGGGCGACATCGCGGTGCTGGTGCGCAGCCACAAGCAGGGCGGCTGGATCAAGCAGGCGCTCGCGCTGCTGGGCATCGGCAGCGTCGAGCTTTCGCAGCAGAGCATATTCGTGTCGCGCGACGCCGAGGATCTCGAGCAGGTGCTCGCCGCGATCCTAGAGCCCGCGCGCCAGGCGCGGCTGCTCGCCGCGCTCGCCACCGAGCTGATGGGCGCCAGTGCCGCCGAAATCGAGGCCGTCTCGCGCGACGACGCCGCGCTCACTTATTGGACGGCGCGGTTCGGCGAGCTGCGCAGGACCTGGCTCGCGCGCGGTTTCGGCTTCATGCTGCGCCGCTGGATGGACGAGGCGGGCGTCAGCCGGCGCCTGCTTGCGCGCGCCGACGGCGAGCGGCGCCTCACCAACCTGCTGCACCTCGGCGAGCTGCTGCACCGCGCATCGACGGAGCATCCGGCACCGGATGCGCTCGCGCGCTGGCTCGCCACGCAGCGCGCCGAGGCCGCTGCGGGCGAGGAGGCGCAGGTGCGGCTCGAGTCGGACCGCAATCTCGTGCAGATCGTCACCATCCACAAGGCGAAGGGTCTCGAGTACGGCATCGTGTTCTGTCCGTTCCTCTGGGACGGTTACCAGCGCACGCGCGGCGAACCGGACGCGGTCGAGTATCACGACGAGCACGGCAACGGCGTGATCGACTTCCGGCCCGAAGCCTCGAAGGATGTCGCGCTGAAGCGGCGCCGGCGGGAGGAGTCGGCGGCCGAGGACATCCGCCTCGCCTACGTGGCCCTCACGCGCGCGGTGCAGCGCTGCTACCTGATTGCGGGCTGCTATCTCTACAGGAGCGGCAGGGGCGAGCCTTCGCCGAAACAGAGCACGCGCAGCCTCCTCAACTGGCTCGCCGCCGGCGGTGGACTGCAGTACGCCGCGTGGCAGAAACAGAAACTGGCGACGGAATCGATCGAGCAAGCGTGGCAGGGAATCGCGGATGCGGCGGAGCACGCCATTCGCCTGACCGATCTGCCGCAGGCTCGCGGCGCCCCGCTCGCGGTCCCCGCCGCGTCACCCGAAAGCCTGAACGCGCTGCCGCCGCCGGAACACATCGATCCGGGCTGGCGCATCGGCAGCTTCACCGCCCTCGCCCATGGCGCGGAGCACGAGTCCGCGGCCTCCGATCACGACGCGCGCGCGGTGGCGCCTGCCGAGAGGGTCGCGCCGGAGGACCTGCCCGCGCACGACATCCTGCGTTTCCCGCGCGGGGCCCGGGCGGGCGATTGCGTGCACGCGATGTTCGAGCGTGCGGACTTCACGAACGCTTCTGCGTGGGATGACGCGATCGCGCGCGCCCTCGCCATCCACCCGCAGCGCAATGCCTCCGGTGCTGCGCTCAAACTGCAGCGCGAGATGCTGCGCGGCCTGCTCGAAGACGTGCTCGCCGCGCAGTTGCCGGAGGGGATCGTGCTCGGGAAACTGCTCGCGAACCGGCGCCTGAACGAGCTTGGCTTCAGCGTGCCCGCGGCCGGCCTCAACCCCGCGCGCCTCAACGCCTGGCTCAAGGCGAACAAATATCCGATGCCGCGCCTGACGTTCGAAGCGCTGCAGGGCTACTTGAAGGGCTACATCGATTGCGTGTTCGAGCACGGCGGCCGCTATTACGTGCTCGACTGGAAATCGAACCATCTGGGTTTCGCACGCGAGGATTACGCCGCCAGGAGCGTGGCTGCGGCCATGCAGGAGCACGGCTACCACCTCCAGTACCTGCTCTATTCGGTCGCCGTGCACCGGTATCTGCGCCGGCGGCTGGCCAATTACGATTACGAGAAGCATTTTGGCGGCGCGCTGTATCTCTTCGTGCGCGGCGTGCGTCCCGGCTGGCGCGATGCGAAAGGCGCACCGCTCGGCACCTGGTTCCACCGGCCGCCGGCTGCAACCCTCGCCACGCTCGATGCGTTGCTCGGCGGGCAACCGAAAGCGATCGCCGCATGAACGCGCCCGACGATCTCGCCATCGGCTTCGCGGAACACGCGCTCACGTGGGCGCGCAACCGCGGCGCGGCGCCCGAGGCGCTCGCCGTCTTGCGGGTCGCGGCCGAGCGCGTGAGCCAGGCCACTGCGGAAGGCAACGTCTGCATCCCGCTCTCGGCAATCGCGGACCAGTTCGAAGGGAAAGCCGTTGGCGAGTTGCGCGAGATGCTCCTTGCCTCTGGCATGGTCGGCGCGCCGCAGGGCGAGGTGCTGCCGCTCGTGCTGGACAGTGCGAACCGGCTGTATCTGCGCCGCTATTTCGACCATGAACGTCGCCTTGCGGAGAATCTCGTGCGGCGTGCGCGGGAGCCCGACCTCTCAGCGAGCGCAAAGGAACCGGGCGCCAGGCCCGACTGGCAGAAGGTTGCGGTCGAACACGCGATGCGCCGCCGGCTCACCGTGATCAGCGGCGGGCCGGGCACCGGGAAGACGACTACGGTGGCGATGCTGCTCGCCCGCATCCTCGGAGAAAATCCCGCAGCGCGCATCGCGCTCGCCGCGCCCACCGGCAAGGCGGCCGCGCGCATGCTCGATACGCTGCGCGATCGCGCGGCGTCGCTTCCTCTGCAGATCCGCGAGCGACTGCCCGCCGAGTCGCACACCATCCATCGCCTGCTCGGCGTGACGCCGGAGGCCGGGCGATTCCGTCACGACGCGAAAAATCCGCTGCCGCTCGACGTGCTTGTCGTCGACGAGGCCTCGATGCTCGATCTCGCGCTCGCCGCGCGGCTGGTGGAGGCGGTGCCCGAGGGCGCGCGCCTCGTCTTGCTCGGCGACAAGGACCAGCTCGCCGCGGTCGAGGTGGGCTCGGTGTTCGCGGAACTGTCGGCGAAGGAGGATTCACCCCTCGCCGAGAGCGTCGTGTGGTTCACCGAGAGCCACCGCTTCGCGGCGGATTCGGGGATCGGGCGCCTCGCCGCGGACATCAATGCGGGCGAACCCGACCGCGCGCTCGCGTGGATGGCGAAGGGAAAAGATGACGGCGCAGCGTGGCTCGAGGACGCCGGCGCCGAGATCGCTCTCCCTACGCGCAAGCGCATCCTCGATGGCTACGCAGCCTACCTCGGGGCGCTGCGCGAGCGGATCGACGACAAGGCCGCCGTGTTTCGCGCTTTCGATCGCTTTCGGCTGCTCTGCGCCGTGCGCGAGTCGCCGCGCGGCGTGCGTTCGTTGAACCGGCTCCTCGGCGAGCACGCGCGCGCTGCGCTCGACCATCCGCTCGAGCTGGGCGGCCGCTCGCCGTGGTATCCGGGCCGGCCGGTGATGGTGATGCGCAACGACTACCTGCTGCGCCTCTTCAACGGCGACATCGGCATCTGCCTGCCCGGAGAGGATGGCCAGCTCGCAGTCTGGTTTCCCGACCAGGGCGCAGGCTTCCGGGCGCTCGCTCCCAACCGCCTGCCCGAGCACGAGGATGCCTGGGCGATCACGGTGCACAAGGCTCAAGGGTCCGAATTCGACGCCCTGCTCTGCCTGCTGCCGGAGAAATCAAGTCCCGTAATGGTGCGCGAGCTGCTCTACACCGCAGTGACGCGTGCCCGGTCGCGGGTCATGCTGGTCGGCGGTACGCAAGTGTTCCGGGCGGCGTGCCTCACGCA
>MERE01000137.1 GCA_001771975.1 Betaproteobacteria bacterium RIFCSPLOWO2_02_FULL_68_150
GGCAACCTCGGCTGGCTCGCTTTCTACACCGTATTCGTGGCGGCGATCGCGGTACATGCGCCGATCGGGCTGCGCCCGGTGCTCGGAGAATGGCTCCGCTGGCGGGGCATGTCGCGCGAGGTCTTCCTCGTCGCGCTCGCGCTCGGCCTGGCGGCGCTGGGCATGCGCGCGGTGCTGGGGGTGTTCGGATGAGAGGCCATCCCGGACATTGGGCCTTTCTCGTGCACCGCGTCTCGGGTGTGCTGCTCGCTTTGTTCCTGCCGGGTCATTTCGTCGCGCTCGGGGCCGCCCTGGAAGGGGAAGTGGCCATGGACGCGTTCCTGGCGTGGACTCAGCAGCCGCTCGTGAAAGTCGCCGAATGGGGCATCGTGCTGCTGCTGGGCGCACACTTGACGGGGGGGTTACGCATCCTCGCGCTGGAATTCCTGCCTTGGCGGGACTGGCACAAGACCCTGGCTGCGCTGGCCGCGGGGGTATCGCTCGCCGTAGGTCTCGCGTTCGCGCTGGCGTTGCAGGTTTAGAATCGCCGCAACAGAGGGGAGGCATCGTATGAAGCTGGTCAGACTGATCGTACTCGCCGCCGGCGCACTGCTTGCCGGCATTGTCCAGGCCCAATCCTGGCCGCAGAAACCGGTCAAGTTCATCGTGCCGTTCCCGCCGGGCGGGGCGACCGACATCTCGGCGCGCTTGCTTGGCCAGCAATTGCAGGAAATATGGGGCCAAACGGTGGTGATCGAGAATCGCGGCGGCGCCGGGGGCGGCGTCGGCGCTACGGAAGCGGCGCGCGCTACACCCGACGGCTACACGCTCTTTTTCCCCTCGGGCTCGGTGGTGACCGCGAACCAGCACGTCTACGCCAAGCTCGGCTACGACCCCGTAAAAGATTTCCTTCCCGTCACCAAAGTCGTCTCCGGCCCGCAGGTGCTGGTGGTGAATGCGAATTCGCCCTACAAGACCGTGCAGGACCTGATCAACGCTGCGAAAGCGCAGCCGGGCAGGCTCAATTTCGGCCACGCCGGCATCGGCTCGCAAACGCACCTGGCGGCCGAGAACTTCGTCTCTTCAGCGCGCATCGATGCCCTCCACGTGCCCTACAAGGGCGAGGGCCCGGCGCTCAACGACCTCGTCGCGGGGCAGATCAACTTCATGGTTACCAACGTGGCGGCCGCCGTCGGTTTCATAAACCAGGGCCGCCTGCGCGCCCTCGGCGTGACGAGCAAGAGCGAGTTTCCGCTGCTGCCGGGCGTGCCGCCGATCGCGAAGACGCTGCAGGGATTCGAGAACACCGGCTGGTTCGGTATCGTGGCGCCGGCGGGCACGCCGAAGGAGATCATCCAGAAGGTATATCGCGATACCAAGACCGCGCTCGGCTCTACGCAGCTCAAGGCGCGCATGTACGTGCAGGGGCTGCAGCCGGTCGGCGATACGCCTGACGAGATGGGGCGTGCGATGAAGGAAGAGTCGGTCCTCTGGGCGCGCATAGTGAAGGAACGCAAGATCCAGGTGAAGTGAAGCTCGATCTCAAGCAGGTCGAAGAGACCGCGAAGGAACTTTACATCCGGGCGCTGAAGCTCCTGCCCCCGGACCTGAAGCAGGGGTTCGATGCGCTCGCAGCGCGCGAGACGGATGCCGGCGCGCAGCGCATGCTCGGCACCATGATCGCGAACATCAAGGTCGCCGAGCAGACCGACAACCTGCTGTGCCAGGACACGGGCATCCCGATCTACAACGTCGTCATCGGGCGCGGGGTCGAAGTCGACGGGCCTGCGCTCAAACAGGCGATCCGGCGCGGCTGCGAGCGCGCCACGCGCGAGCATCCGTTCCGCTCCTCGGTGGTGCACCCGGTGACACGCTCGAACGAGCACACGAGCTGCGGCCGCGGCATCCCGGTGATCGCGCTCGATTTTTCGGAGCGCGAGGAAACGCTCGAAATCGAGATGATTCCGAAGGGCTCGGGCTCGGAAAACAATTCCTTCCTGCGCATGGCGATCCCGGCGGAGGGGAGCGACGCGATCAAGCGCTTCGTCATCGACTGCGTGCTCGAGGCGGGCGGCAAGACCTGTCCGCCGACCATCGTCGGCGTGGGCGTGGGCGGCACCGCGGATCTCTGCGTCCATCTCGCCAAGGTCGCGGCGACCCGGCCGCTCGGTTCGAGTTGCGACGACCCGGAGGGCGCGAAGCTCGAGACCGACCTGACGTGCGCGGTCAACCTGCTGGGGGTCGGGCCGCAGGGCCTCGGCGGCGACTCTACTGCGTTTGCCGTGCACGTCGAGACTGCCGCCACCCACATCACGATGAATCCCGTTGCGGTCAACATGCAATGCCACTCGGCACGGCGTGCGCGCGCGACTTTCCGGCCCGGAGGCGTCGAGTATGGCTATTAGGATTTTGCTGACGCTCATGCTGTTGCTCGCGGCGCTGCCGCTGCGGGCTGCCGAGGTGGCGGGCGTGAAATTCGCGGACCGGGCGCAGGCTGGCGCCGCCGAGCTGGTGCTGAATGGCGCCGGACTGCGCAAGCGCTTTGTCTTCCAGGTTTATGCGATGGGGCTCTACCTGACGGGAAAGAGGCCGGTCGCTGCCGATGCGATTGCGCTGGCTGGACCGAAACGCATCGCGATTCACATGCTGCGCGACGTCGACGCGGCAGAGTTCGGTGAGGCGCTGGCCTCCGGCATGCGCGCCAATCACGACGAGGCCGCGATGAAGGCGCTCGAGCCGCGCATCGCCCAGCTCGGCGCGATCATGGAGGAGTTGAAGGAAGCGAAGAAGGGCATGTCGATCGTGCTCGACCTGCAGCCGGGCGCCGGCACCGTGGTGAGCGTCGATGGCAAGGCGCGCGGCAAGCCGATCGCGGGCGATGATTTCGCCCGCGCCTTGCTCAGGATCTGGCTGGGCGACCAACCGGTACAGGACGATCTCAAGCGGGCGCTGCTCGGGCAGCCGCAATAGGACCGTGGCGCACTACGAATTCACCATGCCGGTCACCGAGGCCGAGGTGCGTGCTCTGCGCGTGAACGACACGGTGACGCTGCAGGGCACGCTCTACGGCATCCGCGACGCGACCCAGATCAGCCTCTTCGACCGCGGCCGCACGACACGCTTCGACCTGCGCGGCCACGCCGTCATCCATACCGCGCCGAACGTGAAGAGGGTCGAGCGCTCGGCCGCGTTTCCCGCGGGATACGCGCCGCTGTGCGTAGGCACCACGACCAGCGACCGCATGGAGCGTTTCACCGAGCCCCTGATGCAGCGCTGCGGCGTGCGCCTGATTATCGGCAAGGGCGGCCTGCGCGAGGGTTCGCTCGCCGCTTTCGGCGGACTGGGTGGCGCCTATCTCGCCATCATCGGCGGCACCGCGGCGCTCGAGACCACCTGGATCGAGGCGATCGAGGACGTCGATCTCGACGACCTCAACCCGGAGTCGCTGTGGAAGTTCCGCGTCAAGGGGTTCGGCCCGCTGCTGGTCGGCATGGACAGCCATGGCGCGAGCCTTTACGCCGACGTGAGGCGCCACGCTCTAGAGCGGCGCGCCGCGGCACTCGGCTCCCTCGGCGTCAAGTCGTAGTCCGGTAGAATTGCATCGACCCAAGGAGACCCCATGAAGATCCTGCAACGATTGGCCCGATTCGCGACCCTGCTGCTGGCGAGCGCTGCGCTGCCTGCCGCCGCGCAGAACATCTCGATCGGCACCGGCGGCACCGGCGGCGTCTACTATCCGCTCGGCGGCGGCATGGCCGCGGTGCTGTCCAAGTACGTGTCCGGCATGCAGGCTACGGCCGAAGTGACGGGCGGCTCGGTCGCCAACCTGCAGTTGATCAACACCGGCAAGCCCTATATCGCGCTCACCATGGCCGACGCCACGCTCGACGCCTACAAAGGCCAGGACAAATTCACCGGCAAGCCGGTGCCCGTCCGCACCCTGGCTGTGCTCTACCCCAACCGCATGCACGTGGTATCCGTCGAGGGCACCGGGGTGACGAAGATTTCGGACCTGAAGGGCAAACGCGTCTCCACGGGCTCGGGCGGCAGCGCAACCGAGGTGATGGCGTTCCGCGTCATCGAAGCAGCGGGCCTGGACAAGGACAAGGACATGAAGCGCGAGCGGCTCGGGGTCGCCGAGTCGGTGAATGCGCTCAAGGACCGCAAGATCGACGCCTTCTTCTGGGTGGGTGGCCTGCCCACCGCGGCGGTCACGGACCTGGCCAACTCGCCCGGCCAGAAAATCAGGATGATCGATCATGCAGAGCTGGTGCCGGCGATGAACAAGAAATACGGCAATCTCTACATCAAGGACGTGATCGCGAAGGACTTCTACAAGGGCATGGCGGCCGACAACCACCAGGCCACGGTGATGAACCTGCTGGTCGCGCACCAGGGCATGGACGACAAGACTGCGTACAACATCGTCAAGACCATCTTCGACAAGCGCGACGAGCTGATCCGCGCCCACAAGGAAGCCGAGAACATCAAGCTCGAGAACCAGAACACCGAGGCCTCCTCGGTGCCCTGGCACCCCGGCGCCATCAAGTACTTCGCGGAACGCGGCATCAAGATCAACTGAGGCTGCGCCACGCCAAAGCCCCGTCCAGCCTGCTGGCGGGGCTTTCCATTTGAAGGGCAGCGATGAGCGAAGACGTCACGCTACTGCACCAGCCTGCGGCCGAAATCAGCGCGCAAGCGCTGCAGCGGGCCGAGGAGATGATCGAGCGCGAAGAGGGCGTCCACAACAAGCTCTCGGGGTGGCTCGCCGCGTTCGTCGCCGCGGTGGCAGTGGGCAGTTCGCTGTTCCATTTGTACGCCGCCTACGCCATCGTGCGGCCCGAACACCTGCGCGCGATCCACGTCGCGCTGGTGCTGTTCCTCACCTTTCTCGTCTTCCCGGTGGCGCGGCGCTACAAGAACCGCGTCCGGTGGTGGGATTGGCTGCTCGCGGTGGCCGGCGTGGCGAGCGCCGTCTACCTGATCGCGGGCGGCGACGACTTCTTCGACCGCTCGATCGTGCCGAACACCTGGGACATCGTGTTCGGCGTCGGCCTCGCGCTGCTGATCCTCGAGGCGATGCGGCGTACCACCGGCTGGATCATGCCATTCGTGACGATCTGCTTCCTTCTCTACGCCTTCTTCGGCGAATACCTGCCGGCGCCGTGGACTCACAAGGGTTACGAGATCCCGCGTCTGGTGGGCCACATGTACATGACGCTGGAGGGGATCTACGGCACCGCGGTCAATGTGTCTTCGACGCTCATCATCCTGTTCACCATCTACGGCGCGTTCCTGCAGTTCTCGGGCGCGGGCAAGTTTTTCATCGATTTCTCCTTCTCGGCCATGGGTGGCAAGCCGACCGGCGCCGGGCGCACGGTGACGCTGGCCTCGTTCCTGCTCGGCGGCCCGTCGGGCTCGGGCGTGGCGACCACGGTGACGCTGGGCGCGGTGGCGGCGCCGATGCTCGCCAAGGTCGGCTACGGCAAGAACGAGGCGGGCGGACTGCTGGCGGCAGGGGGGCTGGGCGCGATCATTTCGCCTCCGGTGCTCGGCGCGGCGGCATTCCTGATCGCGGAATTCCTCAAGATCTCGTACCTCGACGTGCTGCTGATGGCGGTGATCCCGACCTGCCTTTATTACCTGACGCTGTTCCTGATGGTCGAGATCGACGTGCGCAAGTTCGGCATGAAGGACGTGGTGTTCGAGCAGGTCGAGTCGGCCTGGAGCCTGACCACGAAATACTGGTTCCACTTCTTTTCGCTGGTGTCGATCGTCGCTTTCATGCTGATGGGCTTTTCGCCGGAGCTGTCGGTATTCTGGGCGACGGTGGTGTCCTTCGGCACCAGTTTCCTGCGCCGCGACTGCGCGCTCATCTCCTATGACCTGTTCAGCGGCCGCGAGCCGTTGGTGCGCGCATTCTTCGGCTGCGGGCTGTTCAAGGCGCTCGACGGCGGCTCCCGCGCGGTGCTCAACGTCGCCGCGACCTGTGCCGGCGCGGGCCTCATCGTGGGCGTGGTGACGCTTACCGGCCTCGGGCTGAAGTTCAGCTCGATCGTGCTGGCGTACGCCGGGAATTCGCTCCTGCTCACTGCGATCTACACCGCGCTCATCGTCTGGATCGTGGGCCTCGCCGTGCCGGTGACGGCGAGCTACATCATCTGCGCGGTGATCGCCGCGCCGGCGCTGATCGCGCTCAAGGTGCCGGAGTACGCGGCGCACATGTTCATCTTCTACTACGCGGTGCTCTCGGAAGTCTCGCCGCCCACGGCGCTGTCGCCCTTCGCGGCGGCCGCGATCACGGGCGGCGATCCTTACAAGACCACGCTGCAGACCTGGAAGTACACGACGCCGGCGTTCCTCGTGCCGTTCATGTTCGTGCTCGATCCGAGCGGCACGGGGCTGCTGCTCACGGGGTCGTTCAAGACCCTGGAGTCGGCCAACTGGGGCTCTATCGCACTGGTCACCTTCACTGCGGCAGTCGGCATCATGGCGCTGGCGGGAGGTTTCCAGGGCTGGCTGTTCAAGCGCACGCCCTGGCATGAGCGCTCGATGCTGATCACCGCCGGCGTGCTGCTCGTCTATCCCAAGCCCCTGTTCGACGCGATCGGCCTTGCCCTGGTGGCGGTGGTGCTCGCGAGCCAGTACCTTCGCAAGTCCGATGCGCCGGCTTGATACCGACATCCTGATTCTCGGCTCGGGCGGCGCGGGGCTGTTCGCCGCACTGCACGCGCATCAGGCGAATGCGTCGCTTTCGATCACCGTCGCGGTGAAGGGCTTGCTCGGCAAGTGCGGCTGCACGCGCATGGTGCAGGGCGGCTACAACGTTGCGCTCGCGCCGGGCGACTCGGTCGAGCGCCATTTCATGGACACGATCGAAGGCGGCAAGTGGCTGCCGGACCAGGAACTCGCCTGGCAGCTGGTGACGCTCGCGGTCGAACGCATCCACGAGCTGGAAAACGAGCTGGGCTGCTTTTTCGACCGCAACCCGGACGGCACGGTCCACCAGAAGGCGTTTGCCGGCCAGAGCTTCGACCGCACGGTGCACAAGGGCGACCTCACCGGCATCGAAATCATCAACCGCCTCGCCGAACAGGTCTGGGCGCGCCGCATCGCGCGGCTGGAGGAGCACCGCGCGGTGGCGCTGGTGAGAAACCGCGGCGGCGATGCGCTCGCCGGCGTGCTGATGATCGACATGCGCACGGGCGACTACCTGCTGGTGCGCGCCAAGGCGGTGCTGCTCGCGACCGGCGGCGGCCCGACCATGTACCGCTTCCACACGCCCTCCGGCGACAAGAGCTGCGACGGATTGGCGATGGCGCTCGGCGCCGGCCTCGCGCTGCGCGACATGGAGATGGTGCAGTTTCATCCTACGGGGCTGCTCGCGGGCCCGCATACGCGCATGACCGGCACGGTGCTCGAAGAGGGGCTGCGCGGCGCAGGCGGACTCCTGCTCAACGGCGCGCGCGAGCGCTTCATGCCCAACTACGACGCGCTGGCCGAGCGTGCGACGCGCGACGTCGTGTCGCGGGCCATGTTCCGGGAGATGCGCGCGGGCCGCGTCACCCCCAACGGCGGGCTTTACATTTCCATGGCGCACGTCGGCCCCGAGCGGGTGGCGCGCCAGTTCAAGGGCATGGTGGAGCGCTGTGCCGACTGCGGTTTCGACCTCGCGGGCGGTCTGGTGGAAGTGGTGCCGACCGGGCACTACATGATGGGCGGAGTCGAATTCGCGCCCGATTGCAGTACCGCGCTGCCGGGATTGTTCGTCGCGGGCGAGGATGCGGGCGGCGTGCACGGCGCCAATCGGCTCGGCGGCAACGGGGTCGCCAATTCGACGGTGTACGGCGGCGTCGCCGGTGACTCGATGGCCGCCTGGGTCGCAAAGGAGGGCGCGTTGCACGAGGCCGACGCCGAGGCCGTGGCAGCGGCGGTCGGCCGCTGCGAACCGCGCGGGGGCGGTTTGCGCGGTTCGCTCGAACCGATGCGCGAGCATCTGAGCGACACGATGTGGGAAAGGGTCGGCATCCTTCGCGACGCGAAGGGACTGAGCACGGCGCTCTCGGAACTGGCGGCGCTGGAAACGGAACTCGACCGCCATGCGCTGCCCGACGCCAATCGCGCGTTCAATCTGGCCTGGCACGATTGGCTGAACCTGAGGAGCCTCACCGAGGTCAGCCGGGTGATCGCGCAGGCGGCGCTCGCGCGCGAGGACTCGCGCGGCGCCCATTTCCGCGAGGACTTTCCCGACTCAGGACCGCTCGAAGCGTCGTCCTTCACCAGCGTGCGGCAGAGCGGCGGTCGCTTCGCGCTCGACATGAAGCCGGTGGCGTTCACGCGGGTGCGTCCGGGAGAATCGCTGCTCGATCAACGCGCGGCACGAGTTGCAGCGGGCGAGGCCAAGCCGTGACGATGCGCTCGTGGTCGTTCGATCAGTTGCCGCAGGCGAAGGCGTACCTGGAAGCGAACGCGCACCTCGGCAAGATCGTCCTCAGTTCGCCGTGATTTTCGCTTCCTTCACGACGCGGCCCCAGGTCGCGTACTCGCGCTCGATCGTTCGCGCGAGTTCCTCGGGCGTGCTCGGTTTGGGTTCGAGCCCCTGCTTGGCGAACAGTTCCTTGACTTCCGGCGTGCCGAGCGCTCTTACGATCTCACGGTTCAGCCGCTCGACGATGTCCTTGGGCGTCTTCGCGGGCGCTACGTAGGCGTACCAGTTGGTCGCCTCGTAGCCCGGGTAACCCGACTCGGCGACGGTCGGCACCTCGGGCAGGAACGGCGAGCGCGTGGTGCCGGTACTCGCGAGGGCGCGCGCTTTGCCGGCTTTCATGTGCGGCCCGGCCGCGACCGGCGTGGCAAAGTAGGCCGAGATCTGCCCGCCGAGCAGTCCCTGCATCGCCGGCCCGCCGCCTTTGTAGGGTACGTGGACGAGATCGATGCCGGCCATGATCCGGAGGAGTTCGCCGGCAAGGTGCCCCGCGCCGCCGATCCCCGACGAGCCATAGGTGATCTGCCCGGGTTTTTCCTTTGCCAGCCGCACGAACTCGGCGAGCGTGTTCGCGGGGACCGACGGATGCACGACGATGACGTTGGCGAATACCACCGCCATCGTGATCGGAGCGAAGTCGCGCAGCGGATCGTAGGGCAGGCTGGCAAGCAGGTGAGGTGCGACGGTGAGCGAACCCACGTTGCCAAGGAGGATCGTATGTCCGTCCGGCGCTGCCTTGGCGACGAAGTCGGTGGCGATGTTGCCGCCGGCGCCAGCCTTGTTATCGACCACGACCTGCTGCCCGAGACCCTCGCTCACCGTTTTCGCGAGGATGCGCGCCACCGTGTCGGTGCCGCCGCCCGGCGCGAAGCCCACCACCATCGTGATCGGGCGGCTGGGGAACGGCGCCTGCGCCCGGGCCACGCCCGGACCAAGCGGGACCGCGAGCAAGGCAATGCTGGCGCCTGCAAAAAACCGGGTTGCGCTTCTCCATGAACGCATGGCGTCCCTCCCTAGGGTCGGCACTGCGAGTAGTTGGTGGTCAAACCATTCTCTTCACACGACGCGCTGCTGCCGCAACCGGGCGACTGCGTCATCCGCGTAGCCGAGTTCGGCCAGCAGTTCGTCGGTGTGCTGTCCCACTTCGGGCGTGGGCGCGACCACCGCGGCCGGCGTACGGGAAAGTCCCGCCGCCTGGCCGAGCAGCTTGATCGGTCCGAGCGTCGGATGCGCCACTTCGGCGGCGACGCCGAGATGGCGCACCTGCGGGTCGGCGAACATCTGGTCGACGCCGTAGATCGGCCCGCAGGGCACGCCGGCGCGGTTGAGCGCCTCGATCCACTCGGCGCCGGTCCGGGCCGCGAGCGCCTGGTTGAGTTCTGCGTTCAGCGCCACGCGGTTGTCCGCGCGGCCCTGCTGCGTGGCGAATTCGGCCCGCGAGCGCAGGTCCTGGCGCCCGATCGCCTCGCATAACCGTTGCCACATGCCGTCGCCGGATGCTGCCACGTTGATGTAGCCGTCGCTGGTCCGGTAGGCGGAAGTCGGCATGCTGGTGGGATGGTCGTTGCCCACCTGCGGCGGGACTTCGCCCTTCATCAGAAAGCGCGCCGCCTGAAAATCGAGCAGCGCGATGCCGGACTGCAGCAGCGACGATTGCACCCACTGCCCCTTGCCCGATTGCTCGCGCTCGAGCAGCGCGGTCATGATGCCGAGCGCGGCGAACAGCCCGGCGGCGATGTCGGCGATCGCAGCGCCGGCGCGCACCGGGCCCTGCCCGGGAAACCCGGTCACCGCCATCAGTCCGCTCATGCCCTGCGCGATCTGGTCGAAGCCCGGCCTCCCCGCGTACGGCCCGTCCTGGCCGAATCCCGAAACGCTTGCCAGGATGATGCGCGGATTGATCCGCGCCAGCGATGCGTAATCGATGCCGAGCCGGAACTTGACATCCGGGCGGTAATTCTCGACCACCACGTCGGCGGTCTTCACCAGGCGCTCGAGCACCTCGCGCGACTCGGGCAGCTTGAGGTTGAGCGTCATGGAACGCTTGTTGCGGTGCAGGTTCTGCATGTCCGGGCCATGTCGCGGACCGCCCATGCCCTCGTTCGGATCGACCCCCGGCGGCGACTCGATCTTGATCACGTCGGCGCCGAAATCGGCGAACTGCTTGACGCAGGTCGGGCCCGCGCGCACGCGCGAGAAATCCAGGATGCGCAAACGCGCGAGAGCGCTGGAGGCGCTGATGCGTGGCATGGGCGAGGCTAGCCGACGTGCTGGCGGAAAAACGCCAGCGTGCGCTCGCGCGCGAGCCTGGCTGCCGGCGCATCGTAGGAGCCGCGCTGGTCGCAATTGAATCCGTGTTCCGCGGCGTAGAGGTGCACCGTGTGCCCGGGATGCGCTGCGGCGAGCTTCTTCACCCCTTCAAGCGGAATATGCGCATCGCGCTCGCCGAAGTGGCAGAGGACCGGGCACTGCGGCCGGATGCCGATCTGGTCCGGCATGCCGCCGCCGTAGTAGGGCACCGAGCAGGCCAATCCCGACACGCGCGCCGCTGCCATCCAGGACAGGAGCCCGCCCCAGCAGTAGCCGACGACGCCGACCTTGCCGGCCGCTGCGGCTGCCTTGACCGCGGCCTCGACGTCGCGCATCGCGGCATCCATCGACGTCCGTTCCTTGAGCGCGCGACCCGCCTGGATGTCATCGGCCGTATAACCGAGATCGACGTTGCGCTGCACCCGGTCGAACATCGCCGGCGCGATCGCGAGATAACCGTCGTGCGCGAAGCCGTCGGCGACCGAGCGGATGTGGCTGTTGACGCCAAAAATTTCCTGCAGCACGACGACGCCGCCGCGCGGCTTGCCCGCAGGCTCCGCGCGGTACGCGGCAATGCGGTGTGCGTCGCTCGCAATCAGTTCGATCGGGCTTCCCATGCAGGCTCCTCGCGGGTGAGTCGCGGCAGGTAGAATCTTCGCATGAGAACGCCGGCGCAAGGTTACTCCGACGCCAGCTTCGACGCCGTGATCGCGTTTCCGGCGATGAGGGTCGCGGTGCGAACGCGCGGCGCGACGGTAACCGCAATCGTGTACCTGCCTCCCGAGGTGCCGGTGATGGCGCCGCGCAACCGGCTCGCCGAGCGAGCGGCGCGCCAGATCGAACGCTATCGAGCAGACCCGGACACGGTGTTCGATCTGCCGCTGCAGCGGTGCGGCACGCCGTTCCAGCGCGATGTCTGGCGCGCGCTCGAGCGCATTCCCCGGGGGCAAACGCGCAGCTACGGCGCGCTCGCACGGTCCCTCGGGACCGCGGCACGCGCGGTAGGGCAGGCTTGCGGCGAGAACCGCTTTCCGGTCGTCATTCCCTGCCATCGGGTCGTCGCCGCGAGCGGCATCGGCGGCTTCGCGCACGCGCGCGGCGGCTATCTGCTGGAGGCGAAGCGTTGGCTGCTGGCGCACGAACGGGCGCTCTGAGCCCGGCGGATGCGGCGCTGCTCGACGCGTTCTGCGACGCGCTCTGGCTCGAGGACGGCCTGTCGCGCAACACGCTCGAATCGTATCGCCGCGACCTGGCGCAACTGGCCGCATTCTTGGAGGCACGCGGCCTCGATGCCGCGGGCGAGGCCGACCTGTTTGCCTTCCTCGCCACGCGCGCCGGGCGCGCCTCGAGTGCTGCACGCCGGCTCTCCAGCCTGAAGCGCTTCTACCAGTATTGCCTGCGCGAGCGGCGCCTCGCGGCCGATCCGACCCTGCGGCTCGATGCGCCGAAACCGCCGCGGCGCTTTCCGAAGAGCCTCTCCGAGGCGGACATCGAGGCGCTGCTCGCCGCGCCTGACCCGAAGACCGTGCTCGGCCTGCGCGACCGTGCCATGCTCGAAGTGCTCTATGCCACGGGCCTGCGCGTCTCCGAACTGGTGGCGCTGAAGACTTTCGAGACGAGCCTCGACGCCGGCGTGGTGCGCGTGCTCGGCAAGGGCTCGAAGGAGCGGCTCGTGCCGCTCGGCGAAGAGGCGATCGACTGGGTGAAGCGCTATCTCGGCGAGGCGCGCCCGGAACTCCTCAGGCGCCGCAGCAGCGATGCACTGTTCGTCACTGCGCGCGGCGGCGCGATGACGCGCCAGGCGTTTTGGCACAACATCAAGCGCTTCGGCGCCCGCGCCATCCCGGGCAAGAGCCTGTCGCCGCACGTGCTGCGGCACGCGTTTGCCACGCACCTCATCAATCATGGCGCCGACCTGCGCGTGGTGCAGCTGCTGCTCGGGCACGCCGACATCTCGACCACGCAGATCTACACGCACGTCGCGCGCGAGCGGTTGAAGGCGCTGCACGCGAAGCACCACCCGCGGGGATGAGGCGAGCCTCGCACAGCGAAACGCCGGCGACGCAGTTCCTCAAGGCGCAGGGCGTCGCCTACGGCGAGCATTTCTACGATTATGTCGAACGCGGCGGCACAGCCGTGTCTTGCGCTGCGCTCGGCGAGTAGCGCTCAGCCCTTGCGCCGCTCGATCGCCAGGCCGACCAACCTGACGTTGGGCAGGCATCCGATCTTGGACGCGCTCACCCGCACCCAGGGGGCGTCGAATTCCTCGAGCAACAGCTGGGCGACGCGATCGGCAAATGTTTCCACCAGGCCAAAGTGGCCGCTGGCGGCGAGGGCGCGGATCTTGAGCACCACCTGCTCGTAATCGATCGTGTCGGCAACCCGGTCGCTCGCAAAGACCGCTTCGCCCGGCAAGCCGATGTCGAGATCGATGGCGACGGTCTGGGGCACATGCCGCTCGCGCTTGTGAATGCCGATCAGGGCCTCGACGCGCAGATCGCGGATCAGGATGGAATCCATGAGGGGAGGGATTATAGAATCCGGGCGCCATGCCGACCGGACTGATTGCGATCGCGGCCTACCTGCTCGGGTCGGTTTCCTTTGCGATCGTGGTGAGCCGGCTGATGCGGCTGCCGGATCCTCGTGGCTACGGCTCCGGCAACCCGGGGGCGACCAACGTGCTGCGCTCCGGCAGCAAGGCCGCCGCCGTCGCGACGCTCGCGGGCGATGCGGCCAAGGGGTGGCTCGCAGTATGGCTCGCTATGCTCTACACGGGAGAGGCACCCGCTGCCGGGCTCGAGGCGCCGCTCGCGGGCCTGTGCGCGTTTCTCGGCCACCTGTTTCCGGTCTTTCATCGTTTCCGGGGGGGAAAGGGCGTGGCTACGGCGGCCGGCGTCCTGATCGGCATCGACCCCTGGCTCGGCCTGGCGACGTTCGCCAGCTTTGGCGCTGTGGTGGCGTTCTTCCGCATGGCCTCGCTGGGTTCGATCGTCGCTGCGCCGTTTGCCGCCTTTTTTACCTTCTGGCTTTTCGGCCTGCGACCCGTCACGGCGACGGTAGCGATCATGGCGGCGCTGCTCGTGGCGAGGCACCATGAAAACATCGGACGCATCCTGCGCGGCGAGGAGCGCCGCATTGGAGCGAACAGGCGATGAAAATCCTGATGCTGGGTCGCTCGCGGCCACCCATCTGGAAGCCTACGCTGCGAGAAAACTCCGTGAGGCGGCTGCTAAGCAGCGCCGGGCGGCGCGAGCGCCCAGCGTGGGCGCACGCTGAAGCCATGCGCCTCGCGCGCCGCCGTGGGCGTCCCTGCCGCGCGCAGTCGTAGCGCTGCGGCGAACGCGATCATGGCGCCGTTGTCGGTGCACAGTTCCGGCTCCGGGTAGAACACGTCGAATCCGTGTCCCGACGCCGTGGCATCGAGCGCCGCGCGCAGTTGGCGGTTGGCGCCGACGCCGCCGGCCACGACCAGTTGGGTCAGCCCGGTCATGGTCATCGCCAGCACGCACTTGGCGACGAGGACTTCCACGATCGCGTCCTGGAAGGCGCGCGCGACGTCGGCATGGAACTGTGCGTACGGCTCCGCGCCCCGCACCAGATGGAGCACCGCGGTCTTCAGCCCGGAGAAACTGAACTCGAGATCGCCGCTCGAAATCATCGGCCGGGGCAGGCGATAACGCCCCGCCGTCCCCGACTCGGCGAGCCGCGACAGCGCCGGCCCGCCGGGGTAATCCAGGCCCAGCAGCTTGGCGGTCTTGTCGAACGCCTCGCCGGCCGCATCGTCCTGAGTCTCTCCGAGCAGGCGGTAACGTCCGACTTCGTCCACTTGCATGAGTTGCGTATGCCCGCCCGAAACCAGCAGCGCGACGAACGGAAACCGCGGCGCGCGTCGCGCGAGCAGCGGCGACAGCAAGTGACCTTCGAGGTGATGGATGCCGAGCGCACGCACCCCGAGCGCGAATGCGATCCCCCGCGCGAACGAAGCGCCTACGAGCAGTGCGCCGACCAGGCCGGGTCCCTCGGTGTAGGCGACGGCCGCGAGCTCGCCGACCGAGCGTCCCGCCTGCCGGAAAAGGCCGCGGCTGAGCGGAATCAGGCGGCGGACATGGTCGCGCGAAGCGAGCTCCGGCACCACGCCGCCGTACGCCGCATGCATCGCCACCTGCGAGTGCACGGCATGCGCGAGCAGCCGGTCGGCGGCGAGGTCGTAAAGCGCGACGCCGGTTTCGTCGCACGAGGTTTCAACGCCGAGGATCAGCATGCGGGCCGATTCTAATCGGGGCTGGCGCGAGGGCGCGAATTCCGGATACAATTCAAGACTTTTCGAGGCGACCGAGGGAAGTAATGCCGACTGTACGAGTCAAGGAAAACGAGCCCTTCGAAGTGGCGATGCGCCGCTTCAAGCGCACAGTGGAAAAAACCGGGCTGCTGACCGAATTGCGTGCCCGCGAGTACTATGAAAAGCCGACCTCGGAGCGCAAGCGCAAGCTTGCCGCTGCGGTGAAGCGCCACCACAAGCGCCTGCGCAGCCAGATGCTGCCGAAGAAGATGTACTGAGGATCAGCTCCAGCGACACGCATCGATGGGCGCCCCGGCGATGCAGCCGGGGCGTTCGTGTTTCTGGGTTGGCCGCATTCCCATTCGCCGCAACCGGAACCGAAACCGATGACCCTCAGAGAACGCGTTCAGGAAGACATGAAGGCGGCCATGCGCGCACGCGACAGCGTGCGGCTGTCCGCCATCCGCCTGCTGCTCGCCGGGATAAAGCAGAAGGAGGTCGACGAGCGGGTGGTGCTCGACGACGCGGCGGTGCTCGGCGTCATCGAACGCATGATCAAGCAGCGCCGCGAATCGATCGCGCAGTACGAAAAAGCGGACCGGAACGACCTGGCGGATGTCGAGAAATTCGAGATCGGCGTGCTGGCTGCGTATCTGCCGCAGCAGTTGGGCACGGCAGAGATCGAGCAGTCCGTGGTGGCGGCGGTAGCCGAGTCGGGCGCCGCGGGCGTGAAGGACATGGGCAAGGTGATGGCGCTGCTGAAGACCCGGCTCGCGGGGCGTGCCGACATGGGCAAGGTGTCGGCGCTGGTCAAGGCGCGGCTCGGCGGCTGAAAAACCGCAGCCGCCCGCCGCGCGACGGTGGACAATGCCGCCTGAGCCCGGTATCCGGGTGCGTGTTCCGGTGATTCCCGAATCGTTCAAGCAGGACCTGCTCAACCGCGTCGATATCGTCGAGGTGGTGTCGCGCTACGTCCAGCTCCGCAAGGCCGGCGCGAACCATGCCGGACTCTGTCCGTTCCACAACGAGAAATCCCCTTCGTTCACCGTAAGCCCGACCAAGCAGTTCTATCACTGCTTCGGCTGCGGCGCGCATGGCAACGCAATCGGTTTCCTGATGACCTACTCCGGCTTGGGCTATGTGGAAGCGGTCAAGGAACTGGCGGCTTCGGTGGGCCTGCAGATGCCGGAGTGGCAGCCGCAAACGCCCGCAGCAGCCAAGCGCAGGGAACGCGAAACCGATCTGTATGCGGTGATGGAGCAGGCGATGGAGTTCTATCGCGCGGAGCTCAAGAAATCGCCGCGCGCCGTTGATTACTTGAAGCGCCGCGGGCTGACCGGGGAAATCGCGGCGCGCTTTCGCATCGGCTACGCGCCCCCCGATTGGCAGGGCCTGCGCGCTGCGTTCCCGGACTATGACGACAAGGCGCTGGTCGAGTGCGGCCTGGTGGTCGAAAACGAGGGCAAGCGCTACGACCGTTTTCGCGACCGCATCACGTTTCCGATTTTCAGCGCGCGGGGCGCCGTGATTGGTTTCGGCGGGCGCGTGCTCGACGGCGACCCGATGGCCGAGTCCGCCGAGCGCGGCTCGCCGAAGTACCTCAACTCGCCGGAAACGCCGCTCTTCGAGAAGGGGCAGGAAGTCTATGGCCTGATCCAGGCGCGCGATGCGATTCGTGCTGCCAACCGGATCTTGGTGGTCGAAGGCTATCTGGACGTCGTGGCGTTGGCCCAGTTCGGGGTCGGCTACGCGGTCGCGACGCTTGGCACGGCGACCACTCCGGTGCATGTCTCCAAGCTGCTGCGCCTGGCCGACGAACTGGTGTTCTGCTTCGATGGCGACGACGCCGGCCGCAAGGCCGCCTGGCGAGCGCTCGAGACCAGCCTGCCTCTCGCCAGCGACACGAAACCGATCCGATTCCTGTTTTTGCCGCAAGGCGACGACCCGGACAGCTTCGTGCGCCGGCTCGGTCGAGAGGCCTTCGAGGAACGCATTGCCCAGTCGCAGATGCTGTCCGACTATCTGCTCGGCGAATGGCGCGCCGAGGCGGATTTCGCCACGGCCGAGGGGCGCTCGCGATTTCTCGCCAGAGCCAAGCCCGCGCTGCACAAGATCGGCGCGCCGATGTTGAAGCTGCAGCTGGTGAAGTCGGTGGCGGAGCTTGCGCGCGTCTCGCAGCAGGAGGCGGAGCGGCTGCTCGAACTCGGCCGCGGGTTCACGCGGCCGGCGCCGCCGCGCGTCGAGCGCAATGCGGTCAGTCTCGAATGGCGATTGCTGGCGCGCGCGTTTGCCAGGCTTTCGCTCGCTGCCGAGATCGATCCCGGCCTGCTGGCGCATGACGACGAGGAATCACGGGCGCTCATCGAGCTGATCGGCATGGTGCGCGCGAACGAGAACCCCGATCGGCTCGACGACCGGATGGTGGCGGATCTGATCCGCGGCGCGCGGCACGCCGACACGCTGGCGCGGGCGCAGGCCCACCTGCGCATGGAACTGAAGCTCGAAGCCGAAGCTGCGGAGGCCGAATTCCGCGAATTTCTCGAGGCGTTGCGCCGACGCGAGTCCGAGGATGACCGGCGCCTGAGGGAAAAGGTGCTCAAGGGGGTTGCTTCGCCGGACGAGCGTTCGCGGTTTCTCGAGCGAAGCGGTCTCGCCGCACGCGAATCACCACTGAAGTAGCCAACTTTGATAAACTCACCGGTTTTTCCGACGTTTCCTTCGCCGAGGCGATGATGGCAAAAGACAAGCGCAAGCGATTCACCAAACCGGCCGCCGGACAGAAGAAAAAACCCAAGGCCGTCAAGCGCTTGAAGCCGCAGCGCAGCGCCAAGGCGCATCCCGTGCGCAAGGCCGCTTCGCCGGCCAAGGCCCGCCGCGCAACGCTGGCGAACGGGCGCGCCAGGCCGGCGGCGGCGAAAAAGCCGGTCAAGGAACCGCGTCAGGCGCGAAAGGGCGCTGCGCCGGCCAAGGCGCCGGCCAAGGCGGTGCCGGCGAAGGCCGAAGCCAGGAAGGGCAAGCCGACCATCAAGAGTACGCGGCAGGCGCTCGAAGTCCTCGAGGCGCGGGTCAACGAAGGACTCAAGGCCTCGAAGGCCAAAGGCGGGCGTCCGCCGCGCAAGGGGCGCAAGGGCGAATGGCTGCTCGCGACCGCGGAGTTGCCGCGCGAAGATGCCGAAACGCGGCGCACGCGGTTGAAGAACCTGATCAAGCTCGGCAAGGAGCGCGGCTTCCTCACCTACTCCGAGATCAACGACCATCTGCCCGACGATCTGGTCGATGCCGAGCAGATCGAGGCCATCATCTCGACCTTCGGCGACATGGGGATCCAGGTCTACGACCAGGCTCCCGACCAGGAGACGCTGCTGATCGCCGAGCAGGCGCCGGTTGCCACGGTCGACGAAGACGTCGAAGAGCAGGCCGAGGCAGCACTTTCCACGGTGGATTCGGAGTTCGGCCGCACCACCGACCCGGTGCGCATGTACATGCGCGAGATGGGTTCCGTCGAGCTTCTCACGCGGGAGGGCGAGATCGAGATCGCCAAGCGCATCGAGGAGGGGCTGCGCCACATGGTGCAGGCGATTTCGGCGTGCCCGACCACGGTCCAGGAAATTCTCGACCTCGCCGCAAAGGTCGAGAAGGACGAGCTGCGCATCGACGAGGTCGTCGACGGCCTGATCGATCCGAATGCCAAGGACGATTTCGACCCGAAGAAGGCCGAAGCCGTGGAGGACGAGGACGAGGCGATCGAGGAGGAAGAGCTGTCCGAGGAGGACGAAGCCGCGGCGCAATCGGCGAGCCTGCTGCAGCTCAAGAACGAGGCGCTGGAGAAGTACGCCCGCATCCGCCGCCTGTACGAGAAGCTCAAGCGCGTGCTCGAAGCCAAGGGCTCGAAGGACAAGGACTATCTGCGCGTGCGCGACCAGATCGGCGCCGAACTGATGACGATCCGCTTCACTGCGCGCACCGTAGAGCGCCTCTGCGACAGCGTGCGCGGACTGGTGGAGGAAATCCGCTCGCACGAGCGCGCGATCCACGACATCTGCGTGCACAAGGCGCAGATGCCGCGGCAGCACTTCCTCAAGGTCTTTGCCGGCACCGAGGGCTCCAAGCGCTGGCTGACCACCGAGATCAACGCCGGGCATCCGTGGAGCGAGGCGCTGGTGCGGCTGGAACCTTCGATCCTCGAATCGCTGGGCAAGATCCAGGCCGTACAGCAGAAGATCGGCATCCCGATCCGCGACCTGAAGGACATCAACAAGCAGATGTCGACGGGTGAGGCCAAGGCGCGCCGCGCCAAGCGCGAGATGACCGAGGCGTGGACAAGTTCGAGTATCGCCGCGGCTACAAGTTCTCCACCTACGCCACCTGGTGGATCCGGCAGGCGATCACCCGTTCGATCGCTGACCAGGCGCGCACCATCCGCATCCCGGTGCACATGATCGAGACGATCAACAAGATGAACCGCATCTCGCGCCAGATCCTGCAGGAGTCCGGGCAGGAGCCGGACCCCGGCACGCTCGCGCTGCGCATGGAAATGCCCGAGGAGAAGATCCGCAAGATCCTCAAGATCTCCAAGGAGCCGATCTC
>MERE01000138.1 GCA_001771975.1 Betaproteobacteria bacterium RIFCSPLOWO2_02_FULL_68_150
TCGTGTAACCCGGGAAGTAGAGCCCCTCGACCACGGGCGCCGGCGTGGTGAACCAGCGATCGCCGAGCCCGCTGACCCGGATGCCGAATTCGACCCCGTTGCGCGCCATGACCGTCACCAGGCTGCTGCCGGCGACGCCGTGCGCGGCGTCGAGCATCGCCTTGCAGGCCGCCATCGAAATGTTGAGGAAGAAGTGGTCGTTGCCGGCGATGAATTCGATCACCTGCGCCACGTCGCCCGCGGGCGCGCCGGACTTGAGCAGCGCGGGCACCAGCTTCTTGATGAGAAGCGACGAGGCGGCGGCGTTGCGGTTGTGCACCTCGTCGCCCATGTGGAGCGCCTGCGCCATGAGCGGCTTGAGATCGATCTCGCCGAGCGCCTCCAGTCCCGCGCGCAGCGTCGGCGCGAGCGTCTTCTCCATCCATTTCAGGCGCGTGAGCACTTCGGCGCTGTTGGCGCCGAAGCGCAGGACCTTGCCGAGCCCTTCGTTCAGGTTGCTGTACGCGCTGTTGCCATGCGCCGGGTTGGTCACGACCCACACCGGCATCGAAGGGCTGATGATGCCCGCCATCGGGCCGACCGCGGCGTGGTGATGGCAAGGTTCGAAGGCGATTTCGCCGCCGGCCGCGAGCGCCTGCGCCCGCTGCGGACTGTCCGCCCAGCCCTCGTAGAGAATCGCGCCTACGATCGCGCCGCGCATCGGGCCGCACATGCGTGCCCAATCGATCGGCGGTCCGGCGTGGAGGATCATGCGACGGTCCATCCGCGGCAGCACTTCGCGCGCAATGCCGACCGTCGACAGCCGTGGCTGCGCGGCGAGGTAGCGGTCTACGGCTTTGGCGTTCGCCGCCTCCACCATCGGCTCGTTCAGCAGCCGCGCCAGCGCCTCAGCGACCTGCCGATCGCCGCCGGCGGGCGGCACCCAGTCGAGTTGCGTCACCGGCGCGCCGCATTGCGCGATCGCGTCGCCGAACGAGGACACGCCGACATTGAGCACCGATAGCGGTTTCGCGAATAGCGGCGTCATGGGAGCCGCCTGATGATGTGCGCCGCAAGCCGCGCGGCCCTGGTGCTGCTCGTGGCGAGCAGGACGCCGGCCTCGCGCAGCGCCGCTTCCTGGCGCGCCAGCCCCTGCGGGTCGCCGTCGGTGCCGCAGACGAAGCCGACGATGGCCAGCGACCGGCCTTTGCGCCGCGCGATCGCCTGCGCCTTGCGGATCGCGGGCAGCATTTCCGCTGCGGGGTCGCGATGCGCGCCGTAGCCGAGCACGACGTCCATCAGGATGAGCGCGACGCTCGGATCGTTCGCCTCCTCGAGCAGGCGCTCGTTGCGCAGGCGATGGTCGATCATCGGGTGCGGGCGGCCGCGCGTGAACACGTCGTCGCCGAGATCGACCAGGCTGTGGCCAGTGGACTTCCAGGGGTCGGCCATCCGGCGCCGCGGATCGACTGGTGCGTTCGACGATACCTCGCCGAGCGCCTCGCCGAGGAGTGCCGAGGCCTCGTAGCAGAACGTGCCGCCGCTGTAGAGGCCGCGAAGGTACCGCTGCTTTGCCGCCATCCTGCCGAGCCGCAGCGGAGGCGCGCGATAGGCTGCCGGGCGGGGTGGACGCCGGGCGCGCGCCAGCGCGACCGCCGCGAGCGCCGCGTCCTCGAGCGTGCGCGCTGGGTGCAGATTGGCGCCTGCGATCTCTGCCTGCGACGCGCCGATGAAATTCACCACCACCGGCTTGCGGGCGCGGCGCGCCGCCGCGAGCACCGCCTTCGCGACCTCGGGCGCAGGCGGCTTCGAGACGAGCACGATCGCCTGGGTTGCGGAATCGCGGGCGAGCAGGTTCAGGCCCGCGAGCATCGTGATTCCGCCGACCTCCCGGTGCAGGTCGCGACCGCCAGTGCCAATGGCTTGGGAGACGCCCGCGCCTTCGCGGTGCACCAGGCAACTCACCTGCTGCATGCCGGTGCCCGAGGCGCCGACGATGCCGATGGCGCCGCGGCGCACCGCGTTCGCGAAACCGAGGGGAATGCCGTCGATGATCGCCGTGCCGCAGTCCGGTCCCATGACCAGCAGCGCATGCGCGCTCGCATGGCGCTTGAGCGCGACTTCGTCCGCGAGCGGCACGTTGTCGCTGAACAGCATCACGTTCAGCCCCAGACGCAGGGCCTTCATCGCTTCCGCGGCGGCATAGTCCCCGGGGACCGAGACCAACGCGAGGTTGGCGCCCGGCGTGCGTTCGAGCGCCATCTGCAGGCTGCGCAACGGCATCGCCGCGGGACCGCCGCGCGCGGTCGCGGCGGACGGTTGCTCGAGCGCCGCGCGGGCGGTTTCGAACGCCGCCGCGAGCGCCGCGCCCGAGCTGCCGCGCACGGCCACCAGCAGGTCGTTCGGCCCGGCGGCGAACTTTCCGCTCAGCAAGCCGGACTCGCCCAGCAGCGCCAGGTTGGCCGGCGTCGCCATCACCGCCGCGGCGCGCTCGACCCCCGGCAGTTTCTCCAGCGCCGCCGACAGCTGCATCAGCGACACCGAGTCGCGGTACAGGCCGGGGAGGATCTGGTGCAGGCGCGCCATGGGTCGGAGGGCAAGATTTGGTACACAACGTTGTATACTAGTTGCCATGCTAGTCCAGCCCGGGCGGGCGGCGCAAGCCGCACCGGGCGGGCGAGGCGGCGTACGACGCGGGGAGGCGGCGGTGCAGCAGCACGATTCTCTCGATCTGGCGGCACTGGGCGAGCGCTATCGCCGCGGCACGCTGCGTCCGGGGCAGCTGGTGGCCGGCATTCTCGAGCGCATCGCCCGGCGGGGCAACGACCGCGTCTGGATCCACCGGCTGCCGCGCGGGGAGATCGAGGCGCGCGCGGCCGAACTCGAACGCCGCGGCCCGCAGGGCCTGCCGCTTTACGGCGTTCCTTTCGCGATCAAGGACAACATCGATCTTGCGGGCCATCCCACTACGGCGGGGTGTCCGGATTTCGCCTATGTACCGCAGGCGAGCGCCACCGTGGTGGATGCGCTGCTCGGCGCGGGCGCGATTCTCATCGGCAAGACCAACCTGGACCAGTTCGCCGCGGGGCTGGTCGGCGTACGCTCGCCCTACGGGGTGCCAGGCAACGCGTTCGACGCCAGTTTCGTGCCGGGCGGTTCGAGTTCGGGCTCGGCGCTCGCCGTCGCGGCCGGCCTGGTGAGCTTCAGCCTGGGCACCGACACGGCCGGCTCGGGACGGGTGCCGGCGGCCTTCGGCAACATCGTCGGCCACAAGCCGACCTGCGGCGTGCTCAGCACGCGCGGCGTCGTGCCCGCCTGCCGCTCGCTCGATTGCGTCTCGATCTTCGCGCTGAACGCGGCCGATGCCGCCGCGGTGCTGCGCGTGGCGAGCGGCTTCGATCCGGCGGACCCTTTTTCGCGGCATGCGGCCGCGCCGCGGCGCGCGATGCCGCGCAGCTTCGCCGGCTGCAGGATCGGCGTGCCGCAGCGCGGCCAGCTCAAGTTTTTCGATAACCCGGACACGCCGCAGCTGTTCGAGGCGGCGCTCGCGCACTTCGCGCAGCTGGGCGCGGGGCGCGTCGAGGTCGACTTCGCACCCTTCCTCGAAGTGGCGCGCCTGCTCTACGAAGGACCCTGGGTCGCGGAGCGTTACGCGGCGATCCGCGAATTCATCGAGCAGCGGCCCGAGTCGCTGCACCCGGTGACGCGCGCGATCATCGGCGGCGCCAGCCGGTTTTCCGCCGTGGACTCGTTCACGGCGCTGTACCGGCTGAAGGAGCTGCAACGGCAGACCGAGCCGGTCTGGGATGCGGTGGACATCCTGGTGACGCCGACGGCCGGAACCATCTACCGGATCGCGGAGGTCGAGGCGAACCCGGTGCAGCTGAACAGCAACCTCGGCTACTACACCAATTTCATGAACCTGCTCGACCTGTGCGCGATCGCGGTGCCGGCGGGTTTCCAGCGCGACGGCCTGCCGTTCGGCGTCACGCTCATCGCGCCGGCGTTCGCCGATCAGGCGCTGTGCGTCCTCGGCGAGTCGGCGCAGCGCGCCGCCGGGACGACGATGGGTGCGACCGGCGTGCCGCTCCCCGCGGCTGCGGCGGCGCGCGCGGCGCTGATGGACGCGATACCGCTCGCCGTGTGCGGGGCGCACATGTCGGGCCTGCCCCTCAACCACGAACTCGTCGGCATCGGCGCGCGCAAGCTGCGCAGCTGCCGCACGGCGCCGGTGTACCGCCTGGTCGCGCTGACCGACTGCTCGCCGCCGCGCCCGGGCATGGTGCGCTCGGGCGCCGGCGCGGCGATCGAGGTCGAGATCTGGGACGTTCCCCGCGCGGCGTTCGGCGGCTTCGTCGCGGGCATACCCGCGCCGCTCGGCATCGGCACGGTCGCGCTGGAGGACGGCGGGCAGGTGAAAGGTTTTCTGTGCGAGGCGCACGCCGCGCAGGGCGCGCGCGACATCAGCGACCTAGGCAGTTGGCGCAAGTTCATCCAGGGAGGCTAGACCATGAGCGACCAGGCAGTCGCCGCGCAGGCCGCGGCACCCGTGAGCGACCGCGGTTTTGCGAAGCTCGATTTCGAGCTGGACGATTACCCGGGGCCGGTCAGGACCGCGCTGTTCGGGATCCAGCACGTGCTGGTGATGTTCACCGCCATGGTCGGCGGGCCGCTGATCGTCGGCAGGCTGCTCAATCTTCCGGAGGGCACGCGCATCGCGATGGTGTCGGGCACCATGATCGGCTGCGGCATCGCGACCATGATCTCGGCGCTCGGCATGGGATTCATCGGCCCGCGCCTGCCGATCGTCATGGGGGTGTTCTATATCTTCATCGGGCCGATCGTGGCGATCGCCAAGGACGTGAACCTCGCGGCGGCGATGACCGCGCTCATCATCGGTGGCGCGGTGCAGTTCGCCTGGAGCCCGCTGATCGGCAAGCTGCACCGCTTCTTCCCGCCGATCGTGACCGGCACCACGATCCTGCTCATCGGCACGGGACTCATGAAGATCGGCATCAACGTGGCCTCGGGGTTCAATACGCCCGCGTTCGGCAAGCCGCTCACGATCGGGCTGGCGGCGCTGATGATCGTCCTGATCCTCGCGATCAGCCGCTACGCCAGGGGCTTCGTCAAGGCGCTGTCGCTGTTCGTCACGATGGTCATCGGCTACTTCATTGCCGCGGCGGTCGGACTGATCGACCTGTCCATGGTCGAGAAAGCCGGCTGGGTCGCCGTGCCGACGCCGTTTCCCTACGGCGGGCTGGAATGGCCCGGGCTGATCGGCGTCATCACCGTGATCGTCTGCTTCTTCGCCACCGCGGTCGAGACCACCGGGCACACGCTCGCCGTGTCGCGCATCTGCGGCGTGCCGGCGGAAGGCTGGCGCATCCGCGGCGCGGTCTCGAACGACGGCCTCGGCTCGGCGCTCTCGGCGTTGTTCGGCGGCATGGCGCTCACCTCCTACTCGCAGAACATCGGCGTGATCTCGCTCACCGGCGTCGGCAGCCGCTTCGTGGTGGCGTTCGGCGGCTTCTTCCTGGTCCTGATGGCGCTGGTGCCCAAAGTGGGCGCGATCATCGCGCTCATGCCGAACGCGGTGCTGGGCGGCGTGCTGCTGTTCATGTTCGGCATGGTGGCCTCGGTCGGCGTGGACATCATCGGCCGCAACATGACCTCGCGCCGCGATGCCCTGATCCTCGCCGCGTCCCTCGGCGTGGGCCTGGGCATCCAGGCCGCGCCGCCGGGCGCCTTCGACGCCATCCCGCAGGCGCTGCGCATCCTCGTCACCGACGGCATCGTGATGGGGATCCTGCTGGCGATGGTGCTCAATCTCGTGTTCCCGAAAGAGGCGGCGGCAGCGCCGCAGCCCCCGGCGCACTAGCCGCCGCTGCGCGCATCGAGGTGCGCGAGATGCAGCCGGTGCAGGCTGATCTTGCGCACCTCCCTCTTGCTGGCGCCGATGTGCGTCTTGAGCAATGCCGCCGCGCGCGCGGCCTTCCGGGCGAGGATCGCGCGCAGGATCTGCGCGTGCTCCAGGTAGGTGTAGATGATGCGTTCGGGGTGCGTGAAATCCAGGCGCCGCACGATGCGGATGCGCTCGGTGATCTCGCGGTGGATGCGATCCAGTTCGGGATTGCCCGTCGCCGCGATCAGCGTGCCATGGAATTCCTCGTCGAGGCGCGCCACCTGGGCACCGTCGGTGAGGCGCCGCCGCGGCCCCACCAGCCAGACTTTTGCGAGCGCGGCAAGGCTCGCCTTCGGCTCGCCGGCGCACAGCCGCTCGATCGCCGCGGTCTCGAGGATGACGCGCAGGTCGTACAAATGGTCGAGCGCGTCGAAGTCGAGCGGCCGCACCCGCCAGCCGCTCTTCGCGCTGACTTCGAGATAGCCTTCGCGTTGCAGGCGAAACAGCGCCTCGCGCACCGGCGTACGCGAGACGCGGGCGCGGCGCGCGATCTCGTTCTCGGAAAAACGCGCCTCCGGCAGGAGGCGGAATTCGAAGATGTCGGACTTGATGCGCTCGTAGACCGATTGCGCCAGCGGATTGCGGTTGCGGCCGGGTTTGCGCCCGCTCATGGCGGCATGCTCCGCCTAGCGCGCGGCACGCGCAACCGCCAGCGCGCCGGCGAGCGCGTCCCAGCCCGAGCAATGCCCGAGGCGGCCGAGCCGCTCGAGCCGGTCGCTCCAGCGCAGGGCTCGCGCACCGAGCAGCGCCGCCAGGCAGTCATGCAGCGCTTCGTGCGCCTCGCCGGCCGCGGCCGCGGCGAGATGCGCGCCGCTGATTGCGCTGGTGCGTCCCGGCAGGCGTGCCGAGACCCAGCGCCAGAGTGCGGCGGCGGATTGCGCGCGGCCGAGCGCGCGCAGTGCGACCAGCATGCCGCCCAGATAGTCGTCGCCCGAGGGCGTGAGTCCCGGTCCGAGGCCGATGAGCGCATGCGCCGGTTCCGGAACCGCCGCGCGACGCGGCGCGGCCAGCCATCGATCGAGCGCTGCCATCGCAGGGCGCGCGTGGCGCAATAGCGGCGAAGAATCGCCTGCGATCGCTCCGCCCAGGCCCTCGTGCGGCGCGCAGCCGGATGCGGCGCACACCAACGCTTCGATTCGCGCGGCGAGCCGGGG
>MERE01000139.1 GCA_001771975.1 Betaproteobacteria bacterium RIFCSPLOWO2_02_FULL_68_150
GCCTGCGGCCGCCCTACGTCGCGCAGGTCGGCCTTTTCGGGCGGCCCACGCTCGAGCACAACATGGAAAGCGTGTACTGGGTGCGCGAGATCGTGGAGCAAGGCGCGGCGTGGTTCGCGGCGCACGGCCGGCGCGGGCGCAAGGGCCTGCGTGCCTTCTCCGTCTCGGGCCGGGTAAGAAAGCCGGGCGTGCACGTCGCAGCGGCCGGAATATCGGTGCGCGAGCTGATCGACGAGCATTGCGGCGGGATGCAGGACGGCCACACGTTCTACGCCTATCTCCCCGGCGGTGCTTCGGGCGGCATCCTGCCGGCCTCGCTGGGCGCCATCGCGCTCGATTTCGACACGCTGCAGCCGCACGGCTGCTTCATCGGCTCGGCCGCGATCGTGGTGCTGTCGCAGCACGACCGTGCGGCCGCCGCGGCGCGCAACCTGATGCAGTTCTTCCGCGACGAGTCCTGCGGCCAGTGCACCCCCTGCCGCGTCGGCACCGCCAAGGCGCTCGCGCTGATGCAGGCGCCGCGCTGGAACCAACCGCTCCTGCAGGAGCTGTCGCAGGCGATGATGGACGCATCGATCTGCGGCCTCGGACAGGCGGCGCCCAACCCGGCGCTCAGCGTGATGAAATATTTCCCGCACGAGGTGTCCTGACATGGGCATTGCATTCACGCTGAACGGCAGCCCGGTCGAAGCGCGCGCCGGCGAGACGATTCTCGAGACGGCGAAGCGGCACGGCATCGAGGTGCCGCATCTGTGCTACAGCCCGGGCCTGAGGCCCGACGGCAACTGCCGCGCCTGCGTGGTCGAAGTGAAGGGCGAGCGCGTGCTCGCGGCGTCCTGCTGCCGCGCGCCGTCGGCCGGCATGGACGTGAGCACGGCGAGCCCGCGAGCGCGCTCGGCGCAGAAGATGGTGCTCGAGCTGCTGTTGTCGGACATGCCGCGCGAACCGCGCAGCCCGGACTCGGAGCTCGCGCAATGGGCGCACCGCCTCGATCTCGGCACACCGCGCTTCGCGCCGCGCCGGCAGCCTGCGCCCGACCTCTCGCATAGCGCGATCGCGGTCAATCTCGACGCCTGCATCCAGTGCACGCGCTGCCTGCGCGCCTGCCGCGAGGAGCAGGTGAACGACGTCATCGGCTACGCGTTTCGCGGCGAGCACTCGAAGATCGTCTTCGATTTCGACGATCCGATGGGCAGTAGCACTTGCGTCGCCTGCGGCGAATGCGTGCAGGCCTGCCCGACCGGCGCGCTCGCCCCCGCGCGCGGCGCAGGCCTGCAACCGATCGATCGCAAGGTCGATTCGGTGTGCCCGTTCTGCGGCGTGGGCTGCCAGCTCACCTACCACGTGCGCGACAACCGGATCCAGTTCGTCAGCGGTCGCGACGGGCCGTCCAACCACGGCCGATTGTGCGTCAAAGGCCGCTACGGCTTCGACTACGCGCACCATCCGCACCGCCTGACGAAACCGCTCATCCGCAGGCCGGGCGTGAAGAAATCCGCCGCGGCGACGCTCGCGCCATCCAGCTGGTCGGAGGTGTTTCGCGAGGCGAGTTGGGACGAAGCGCTGCAGGTCGCCGCGAGCGGCCTGAAGAGGATTCGCGGCGAGGACCGCTACGCGCTGGCCGGATTCGGCTCGGCCAAGGGTTCGAACGAGGAGGCCTACCTGTTCCAGAAGCTGGTGCGCACGGGTTTCGGCACCAACAACGTCGACCATTGCACGCGCTTGTGCCACGCCTCATCGGTCGCCGCCTTGATGGAGGGGCTGAACTCGGGGGCGGTGTCGAATCAGGTGAACGATGTGCGCAACGCCGAAGTCGTGTTCCTGATCGGTGCCAATCCGACCGTGAACCACCCGGTCGCCGCGACCTGGATCAAGAACGCGGTGAAACAGGGCGTCAAGCTGATCGTCGCCGATCCGCGGCGCACCGAGCTCGCGCGCTTCGCGACCCACGTGCTGCAGTTCAAGCCCGATTCGGACGTCGCGCTGCTCAACGCGATGCTGCACACGATCGTCACCGAGGGACTGGTGAACGAAGCGTTCATCCGCGACCGCACCTCGGGCTACGAGGCGCTGCGCGAGAACGTGCGGCAATTCTCGCCCGAAGCGATGGCACCGATTTGCGGCATCCCGGCGCCAACGATCCGCGAGGTGGCGCGGCTGTATGCGACCTCCAAAGGCTCCATGATCCTGTGGGGCATGGGGATCTCGCAGCACGTGCACGGCACCGACAACGCGCGCTGTCTCATCGCGCTCGCGCTCGCCACCGGGCAGATCGGGCGGCCGGGCTGCGGCCTGCATCCGCTGCGCGGGCAGAACAACGTGCAAGGGGCGTCGGACTCGGGGCTGATCCCGATGGTGTTCCCCGATTACCAGCGCGTCGACAACCCGGAGGCGAACCGGCGCTTCGAGCGCTTGTGGGGCGCGAAGCTGGATCGCAAGCCCGGCCTCACCGTCGTCGAGATCGTCAACGCGGCTTACGAGCGCAGGATCCGCGGCATGTACATCATGGGCGAGAACCCGGCGATGTCCGATCCCGAGGCGGCGCACGCGCGCGAAGGGCTCGCGCGGCTCGAGCATCTCGTGGTGCAGGACATCTTTCTCACCGAGACCGCCGCGCTCGCCGACGTGGTGCTGCCGGCGACCGCCTGGCCGGAGAAGGCCGGCACCGTGACCAACACCGACCGCATGGTGCAGCTCGGCCGTCCGGCGCTCGCGCCACCGGGCGAAGCGAAGGAGGACCTCTGGATCATCAACCAGATGGCGCAGCGCCTCGGCCTGGCGTGGGACTACGCGCATCCGCGCGAGGTGTTCGAGGAGATGCGCAAAGGCATGAATTCGATCGCCGGCATCACCTGGGAGCGGTTGGAACGCGATTCGGTGGTCACCTATCCCTGCGAGCGGGAAGGCGATCCCGGTCAGCCGGTGGTGTTCACGGCGGCTTTCCCGACCCCCAGCGGGCGCGCCAGGTTCGTGCCGGCAGCCGAGCTGATTCCGGCCGCCGAGCGTCCGGACGATGAATTCCCGATGGTGCTGATCACCGGGCGCCAGCTCGAGCACTGGCATACCGGCGCGATGACGCGCCGCTCGGGCGTGCTCGACGCGATCGAGCCCGAGCCGGTGGCTTCGCTTCACCCGCTCGATCTCGCCGGCCTGAAGGCGCGGGCGGGCGACATCATCAGCGTGGAATCGCGCCGCGGCCGCATTGCGCTTTACGCGCGCGCCGACGCAGGGACGCCGCGCGGCGCGATCTTCATTCCGTTCGCGTTCCACGAGGCGGCCGCGAATCTGCTCACCAATCCGGCGCTCGATCCGTTCGGCAAGATCCCGGAATTCAAGTACTGCGCGGTGCGGGTGACGAAGGGCGGCGCCAAGCTCGCCGATCCCGGCTACGGCAAGGGGCGCGCGCTGGCGGAGATTCAGGGTTAGCTGCAGGTTTGCTTTTCCTGATATCTCCGGCTTTTTTGGAATGATCGCCCGGCGATCATTCCAAAAAAGCCGGAGACCGGGAGATTCAAAATCACGCTGCCGTCAGCATGTCGCGGGCGGTTTCCGGCGCTGCACACCAACCCCGCTTGACCGCGGTCAAGGCCCCGCGCGGCGCGGCTCGCCCACAATGCCGCCTCCTGCAAGAAGGAGGCGCATCATGGCGTCGGACATCGAAATCGCACAGGCCGCGAAGCTGCAGCGCATCTCCAGGGTCGCGCTGGAGAAACTCGGCATCGCCGAAGATCACCTCGAACCCTACGGCCATTACAAGGCCAAGGTTTCGCTCGACTACGTCGACTCGCTCGCAGGCCGTGCGCAGGGCAAGCTGATCCTGGTGACCGCGATCAGCCCGACTCCGGCGGGCGAGGGCAAGACCACGACCACGGTGGGCCTCGGCGACGCGCTCAATCACATCGGCAAGAAAGCCGTGATCTGCCTGCGCGAGCCCTCCCTCGGGCCGGTGTTCGGCATCAAGGGCGGTGCGGCCGGCGGCGGCTACGCGCAGGTGGTGCCGATGGAGGACATCAACCTGCACTTCACGGGCGACTTCTCCGCCATCGGCCTCGCCAACAACCTGCTCGCGGCGATGCTCGACAACCACATCCATCACGGCAATGAACTGGGCATCGACATCCGGCGCATCCAGTGGAAGCGCGTGCTCGACATGAACGACCGCGCACTGCGCGACATCGTGGTTTCGCTCGGCGGCACCGCCAACGGCTACCCGCGCGAGGACGGCTTCGACATCGTGGTCGCCTCCGAGGTGATGGCGATCTTCTGCCTCGCGACTTCGCTGCAAGACCTGAAGCAGCGCCTGGGCAATATCGTGGTCGGCTACACGCGCGAGCAAAAGGCGGTGACCGCGAGGCAGCTCAACGCGCACGGCGCGATGACGGTACTGCTGAAGGATGCGCTGGCGCCGAACCTGGTGCAGACGTTGGAGAACAACCCGGCGTTCATTCATGGCGGACCGTTCGCCAACATCGCGCACGGCTGCAATTCGGTGATTGCCACCAAGACCGCGCTCAAGCTCGCCGACTACGTGGTGACCGAGGCCGGATTCGGCGCCGATCTGGGCGCCGAGAAATTCCTCGACATCAAGTGCCGCAAGGCCGGCCTGACGCCCAATGCCGCGGTGATCGTGGGCACCGTGCGCGCGCTCAAGTACCACGGCGGCGCCGACCCGAAGGAGCTCAGCAGGGAGAACCTGACCGCGCTCGAGAAGGGCATCGTCAACCTGGAACGCCACGTCGAGAACGTGCACCAGGTCTACGGCATGCCGTGCGTGGTTTCGATGAACCGTTTCACCTACGACACGCAGCGCGAACACGACTTCGTGCGCTCGCGCATGGCGAAGCTCGGCGTGCCGACGGTGATCGCGACGCACTGGGGCGAAGGCGGCCGCGGTGCCGCCGAGCTGGCGCGCACCGTCGTCGAGCTGTGCGAGACGAAGAACAGCGTGCGCTTCGTCTACGAGGAGAACGACTCGCTCTGGGAAAAGGTCAATTTCATCGCGAAGCGGGTCTACCGCGCTTCCGAGGTCACCGCGGACGCCAAGGTGCGCAACCAGATCAGGAAGCTCCAGGAGGACGGCTACGGCCACTATCCGGTGTGCGTGGCGAAGACGCAATACTCGTTCTCGACCGACGCGCAGCTGCGCGGCGCACCCGACAACCACGTCGTCAACATCCGCGAGGTGCGCCTCGCGGCGGGCGCCGAGTTCGTGGTCATGATCTGCGGCGACATCATGACCATGCCCGGGTTGCCCAAGCTGCCGTCGGCGAACCGGATCGACCTGGTGGACGGCAAGGTGGTCGGCCTGTTCTAAGCGGGACCGGCGCGGTTAGAATCCGGCATCGTCCGCGGAGCCGCTGCAATGATGGAAATGCTGGCCGAGTTCAGCTTCTGGAAGGCGCTCGGCGTCATCATCTGGGTCAACCTGCTGCTCTCGGGCGACAACGCGGTGGTGATCGCGCTGGCGGCGCGCTCGTTGCCCGCGCGGCAGCAGAAGCTCGCCGTGTTCTGGGGCAGCGCGGCGGCGATCGTGATGCGGGTGATCCTGACGATTTTTGCGGTGGCGCTGCTGCAGCAGCCCTGGCTGAAGCTCGTCGGCGGACTGCTGCTGCTCTGGATCGGCGTGAAGCTGCTGGTGCCGGAGGAAGATGACGAGAACATCGAGTCGAGCGACAGCCTGCTCCAGGCCATCAAGACGATCCTGATCGCCGACCTGGTGATGAGCCTCGACAACGTCATTGCGGTAGCCGCCGCCGCGGAGCAGGGCCCGGCGCAAGGCAAGATCTTCCTGCTGGTACTCGGCCTGGGGCTCTCGATCCCGATCGTGATCTTCGGCTCGACCCTCCTGCTCAAGGTGATGGAGCGCTATCCCATCATCATCACCATAGGCGCGGCACTGCTGGGCTGGATCGCGGGCGAAATGGGCGTCACGGACCCGGTGATTGCGGAGTGGGTCGAGGCGCATGCCGCCTGGCTGCACGACTGGAAGGTGGCGGCGATCGCGGGCGCGGCGCTGGTGGTGGTGGTCGGAAGAAAACTTGCTGCGAAGCACGATGCAGATCTGGCGCAGGCGCAGCCTGCCATCGAGTCGGAGCCGCCGAAAGGTTGACCGCAGTCAAGGTGTTTCCGGCCGCGGGTTTGCAAGAATCAGCGGCCATAACCTGGAGAAGGAGGGGATATGAAACGTATTCTGATGCACGCTGGCATCGCCGCCGTGGCGGCGTTTTCGTCCGTTGCGGCGCACGCCTGGGAGCCGACCAAGACGGTTGAGTTCATCATACCGGCCGGCACGGGAGGCGGCGCCGACCAGATGGCCCGCGCGGTACAGGGGATCGTCGCCAAGCACGGCCTCATGAAGCAGTCGATTGTGCCGATCAACAAGGCGGGCGGCGCGGGTGCGGAGGGCTTTCTCGACGTCAAGGGTGCGAAGGGCGATCCACACAAGATCATCATCACGCTGTCGAACCTGTTCACCACGCCGCTTGCCACGGGGGTGCCGTTCAACTGGCGCGACCTGACGCCGGTGCAGATGCTCGCGCTCGACCAGTTCGTGCTGTGGGTGAACGCGAAGACTCCCTACAAGTCGGCCAGGGAGTACATCGACGCGGCGAAGAAGGCCGGGCCCGGGAAAATGAAAATGGCCGGCACCGGCGCCAAGCAGGAGGACCAGATCATCACCGCCGCGGTCGAGCAGCGGACCGGAACCAAGTTCACGTACATACCGTTCAAGGGCGGCGGCGCGGTGGCCACGCAGCTGGTCGGCGGGCACGTCGACTCGACGGTGAACAACCCGATCGAGGCGGTGGCGCAGTGGCGCGCCGGCAACCTGAGGCCGCTCTGCGTGTTCGATCCGAAGCGCATGCCGTACAAGAACAAGGTGACGGACAAGATGTCCTGGGCCGACATTCCCACGTGCAAGGAAGGCGGACTCGACGTCGACTACCTGATGCTGCGCGGCATCTTCATGGCCCCCGGAGTCACGCCGGAGCAGGTGGCTTACTACATTGACCTGTTCAAGAAGGTGATGGCGACGCCGGAGTGGAATTCGCTGATGGAGCAGGGGGCATTCAATCGCACCACGCTCGCTGGCAAGGAGTACGCCGATTGGGTCGCGCGCGAGGAAGCGCGCCACGTCGCCCTGATGAAGGGCGCGGGGTTCATCGCCAGTCAGAAATAGCCGGGCGGGGGGGGCGATGGCTGAGGGTCCGCAGGACCGGGCCGCGTTCGGCCTGAAGAGCGCCGAAATCGCGGTCGCGGCGTTCTTTTTCCTGTTCGGCGCGATCGTGATGTACGACAGCGTCCGCCTCGGCATCGGCTGGCAGGAGGTGCACGGCCCGCAGCCGGGTTACTTCCCGTTCTACGTCGGACTGATCATCTGCGTCTCTGCCCTCGTGAACGCCGTGCAGGGACTGATCATCCGCCCGGAGAGGGACCGCACCTTTGTCGAGGTCGGCCAGCTCAAGCTGGTGCTGACCGTGCTCATTCCGACCGCCCTCTATGCGGCACTGGTGGGCCTGATCGGGATCTACGTCGCTTCGATTCTGTTCATCACGTTCTTCATGCGCTGGCTCGGGAAATATCCCTGGTGGAAAGCCGTTGCCGTGAGTCTCTCGACCGCCGTGGTTTTCTACCTGATCTTCGAGGCGTGGTTCAAGGTCCCGCTGCCGAAAGGCCCGGTCGAGGCCTTTTTCGGGCTGAATTGAGATGGACGAGATCCAGTCGCTGATGCACGGCTTCGGCGTCGCGCTGACGCTGACCAACCTGGTGCTGATGTTCACCGGCGTGATTCTCGGGGTGATCATCGGCGTGCTGCCGGGCCTGGGCGGCGCCAACGGCGTCGCGATCCTGCTGCCGCTCACCTTCGGCATGGCGCAGTCACCGGGCGGCGCCACCTCGGCGATCATCCTGCTGTCCTGCATCTACTGGGGCGCGCTGTTCGGCGGCGCCATCACCTCGATCCTGTTCAACATTCCGGGCGAGCCGTGGTCGGTGGCGACGACCTTCGACGGCTATCCGCTCGCGCAGCAGGGCCGCGCCGGGAATGCGCTCACGGCGGCGTTCACCTCGTCGTTCATCGGCGCGCTGGTAGCGGTGATCGTGATCACGTTCCTCTCGCCGATCGTCGCCAACTTCGCGCTCGAATTCGGTCCTCCGGAGTTCTTCTCGGTCTACCTGCTCACCTTCTGCGCTTTCATCGGCACCAGCAAGGAGCCGCCGTTCAAGACGCTGGCCGCGATGATGCTCGGCTTCGCGCTCGCGGCGGTCGGTACCGACCCGGTTACCGGGACGCTGCGCCTCACGTTCGGCTCGACGCACCTGCTCACCGGGTTCGATTTCCTGGTCGCGGTGATCGGCCTGTTCGGAATCGGCGAGATCCTGCTCACGCTGGAAGAGGGGCTCGCGTTTCGCGGCGCGCAGGCCAAGCTCAACGTCCGGGTGGTGGTGGAAACCTGGAAAGAGCTGCCGCGCTACTGGTTGACGTCGCTGCGCTCGTCGGCCGTGGGCTGTTTCATGGGGATCGTGCCCGGCGGCGCGACACCGGCGTCGTTCATGAGCTATGGCGTGGCGCGCCGCTTTTCCAGGGACGGCGACAAGTTCGGCAGCGGGATGGTGGAAGGCGTGGTCGCACCCGAGACCGCGGCGCACGCCGCCGGCACCTCCGCGCTGCTGCCGATGATCACGCTCGGCGTGCCGGGCTCACCCACCGCCGCGGTGCTGCTCGGCGGACTGATGATCTGGGGCCTGCAGCCGGGGCCGCTGCTGTTCGTGGAACAGAAGGACTTCGTCTGGGGCCTGATCGCCAGCATGTACCTGGGCAACATCGCCGGGCTGATCGTGGTGCTCACCTGCGTGCCGCTGT
>MERE01000140.1 GCA_001771975.1 Betaproteobacteria bacterium RIFCSPLOWO2_02_FULL_68_150
TGCAGCGCGCGCACCTGGGTGCCGCGCTGCGCGCCGTCGGCGAGCGCGCCGGCGCCGAAATGCGCCCCGGTCTTGAGGCGTTCCTCGTAGCCGGCGGGCGTCGTGAGCAGCGCCTCGCCCGAGCGCAGCACCAGCAAATCCTGCTCCGGAGGCGCCAGCAGCGCGTCCTGCGCGAGCGTCCCGGGCTCGGTTTCGCGCACCAGGCGGTTGAGCGTCATGCACGACACGCCGTCGGCGAATAGCCACGTGCTGCGCAGGAATTCGAGTTCGTCGCGCGACTCGACGATTTCGCGGTAAAGCGCGCTGCGCGAGACGAAATCGAGGTACAGGTCCTGCGGCAGCCGCATCGCCTGCACGAAGCTCAGCGCGCGGTAGGTCTCGTTGGCCGCCATGCCGAGCAGCGAGGAGGTCTCGCCGACGATCGATCCCGCGGACAGGCGGTGGCTGCCCGGTACGCCGGTGCGCAGCATCTCCACCGTGCCGCTCAGGATCAGGTAGATGTCGGAGACCGGCTGCCCTTCCCGGATCAGGATGACCTCCGGATTGAGCACCAGGATGCGGTTGTTCATCAGGTGCCGGATGCGGTGGATCGGCACCTCGGGGAAATAGTCGCGCAGGTAGCCGAACGCGCGCCGGCGCAATTCATCCGAGATGCCCTCGATCAGCACCTCCACGGTGCCGAACGGGGCGCCCGAGCCGATCGCGCGTTCGTCCTCGGTCAGGCGCCGCGAGGTATGCGCGAGAATCAGCTTGCCCGAGGTGTCGCCCGCGAAATCGGCCGCGGCGCCGTGGATCAGGCCGCCGCCGATGTCGATCTTCTTGACGTCGGCCTTCTGCGTGTAGTCGCGCACGGTGCGCTCGAAGCGCGCCTGGCTGATGCCCGCCGGCGCGGCATCGGGCGCGATCATCTTGCGCATCACGTCGACCGAGGCGATATCGCCCAGATGCGCATAGCTCCGGTAGCCGCCTTCCCAGAGCACCCGGAAGTAGAAGATCGTCGTCTCCACGGGGTGCGGCGACAGGACCGGCTTGACTTCGAGGCCCTCGATGTCGTTCCAGGCGTCGAGTTGCAGGTCGTGCACGTCGAACAGCGCGCCGAATTCCTGCTCCGAGAGCTGCATCACGCTCTCGAGCTTGCGGATCACCGAGGCGCGCACCATCGGCACGGCGTAGTACGCGATGCGCCGGTCGCCGCGGATCAGCGCCGTCAGGCCGACCAGGTGGTCGTCGTGGCAATGGGTGTGGAAGATGCCGTCGATTTCGTTGATGCCGATGCCGAGCGCGGTAAGCGCATGGTCGATGTTCGGCCCCGCATCCACCAGGAAGACGCGGCCCTGGTAGAGCACGATGCTGCCCATCGCGGGACGGTTCATGTCCCAGCCGTCGCCGTCTCCGGTGTGCACGATGGTGAAGTAGTCGCGCTGCAGCAGGTGGTAGCCGAGCGAATACGGGCACTGGTAGCCGTCGCCGCGTGCCAGATTGAGGTCGACCTCGACGCTCTCGCCCTCGTAGACGATCTCGAACACGTTGGTGCGTAGCCGGCGCACCCGCACGCCGTTGCGGATCTCGACCGCGTCGCGCTCCACCACCACCGGCTGCACCAGCTCCTCGCTCGGACGGATCTGCCCGAAGGCGAAGGCGAGTTTCATGCGCATCATCTCGTGCGCCTGTTCCTCGCTCAGACCCGCCTGGGTCAGCTCGGCATGCGAAACCAGGCCGTAGTTGCCGCGGAAGATGTAGGCCATCTGCGCATCGACCTGGCGGCGCGAACCGATCAGCATCGGGCGCATGCCGTTGTTGCGCGGGTGTCCCGGAACGATCATGCCCTGGTTGTAGAGCATCTGCAGCACCGGGAACTCGGAGCGGCTGCAGACCTGACCGTTCTGGATCGCGAGATCCGAGAGCAGGATCGCGTTCGGCCCGGTCTCGCAGGCGACGCCACCGACCTCCATCGGCACGATCAGGCCCTTGCGCAGCAGGTGCTTGACTGCGTCCTCCGGACAGCCGCACAGGATGCGCACGTCGGCATGCCGGATTTCCACCCAGTAGACGCCGGTGCTGATCGGAATTTTCCGGATATTCGACATGGTTGCGGCCTGGCCGCCCGCACTGTAACGCGAGTGCGCGGCGGTGGCAAAAAAAGAGTCCCGCTAGAGCCCCCGGAAGCGGGGCTTGCGCTTTTCGTTGAACGCGCGCACGCCTTCCAGCCGGTCCTCGCTGGCAACGAGCCGGTTGTAGGCCTCGATCTCGTAGCGGTATCCGGTGAGCAGGTCCATCTGCAGCCCGTAATGGATCGACTTCTTCGCCTGCCGCACTGCGAGCGGCGCGTTGGCGGCGATCGCCTGCGCGCAGCCCAGCGCCTCTTCGAGCAGCGTGGCGCGCGCGCAGACTCTGTTCACCAGGCCCCACGCGGCTGCCTCGGCGGCGCTGAAGGGCCGCGCGGCAAGGACCAGCTCCTTGGCACGCCGCTCGCCGACCGCGCGCGGCAGGTTCTGCGTGCCCATGCCGCCAGGCATGATGCCCAGGCGCACCTCGGACTGCGCGAAGCGGGCTTCCGGCACGGCGTACATGAAATCGCAGCACAGCGCCATTTCGAGGCCGCCGCCGAACGCATCGCCGTTCACCGCCGCGATCACCGGTAGCGTGCATTCGAGCAGCGCCGTGAAGGCGCGCTCGAAAATCTCGTGCTGTGCGCGCCAGGCCGCGTCGCTCATGCCGTCGCGCTCCTTGAGGTCGCCGCCGGCGCAGAACGCGCGTTCGCCCGCGCCGGTGAGCACCGCGCAGCGCATCTCGCCCGGCTCGGCGGCAAGCCGGGTCCACAGATCGAGCGTGTCGCGCGCCATCTGCGTATCGAGCGCATTCAGCACCCGGGGCCGGTTGAGCCGCACCACGAGGACGTGCTCGCCGGAGCGTTCGACGGCGAGCGTGGGGTACGGAGGCAGGTTCATGGGGCGGGTAGCGCGTTCTCGGCCATGCGGGCATGCAAGCGTATATGATTTCGCGACTTCCTGAGGAGGAGCAAGCCGATGATCCAGCGCAAACCGCTGCTGCTGGCCCTCGCCGCCGCCGGACTGCTGACGGGGGACAGCCTCCCCGAAGCCTGCTCGGGGGACGTCTTCATGCCGGAACTCGCGCGGCTGTAGCGGCGCGGCGCCTGTGCCGGGCTCTCGCGCGGCCGCCGGAGGGCCGCGTTACACTGCGCAAAAAAATGCACCCCCGCAAAGCCACCCGCGAAATGTTGGGATTCACCCGCGCCGAGTTCGCGGTTCTGCGCAAGCTCGACACGCCGCAGAAGATCCAGCGCTTCCTCCACCGCCTGAAGCAGAATTTCGAACCGGATGGCGACACCTGCTTCTCGGTACGCAGCGTGCTCAAACAGCGTCGCGCGCATTGCATCGAAGGCGCGACGCTTGCCGCCTGCGCGCTCTGGATCCACGGCGAACCGCCGCTGCTGCTCGACCTGCAGGCGGTGCACGATTACGACCACGTGGTGGCCGTGTTCAGGCGGCGCGGCCGCTGGGGCGCGATCTCGAAGACCAACGGCCTCGCGCTGCGCTGGCGCGACCCGGTCTACGGGTCGCTGCGCGAGCTTGCGATGTCGTACTTTCATGAGTACTACAACAAGCGCCATCACAAGACGCTGCGCACCTACTCCCGGCCGTTCGACTTGCGGCGCGTCGATCCGGCGGTCTGGGCGACCTCGGAGCGCGAGACCTGGGACCTCGCCACGGCGCTCGACGCAACGCGCCACTATCGCCTGCTCACTGCCGCGCAATCGCGCACGCTCACGCGGCGCGACCCGTTCGAGCGCCGGGCGGGACGCGAATTACAGTATCGGCCGCCGAAGCAGGCGGATTGGCGCGGCCGGCGCAAGCGCCGCTAGCTGTAACGCAGGAAAACAATGTGCGGTCGTCGCATCGGGGCGCGATGCGCGTGTTTCGATTTCCCCGGTCTCGGGTTTTTCGGGGTGAATCTTCCCGAAAAACCCGAGAGATGAAGAAGATCAACCGCACGCCGCCGCAGATCGGGGCACGCGAGTGAACCGCGTCGGCGCAGTCGTCAAAAAATCTACTTCTGCTCCACCTTGCCGATCTTCTCCAGCGCCACCGCCAGGCGGCGCGCGTCCTGGTCCCAGTACTTCTGGAACTCGGGCGCGTCGAGATAAGCGATCGGCGTCGCGACCTTCTCCATCGCGCCGCGAAAATCGGGATCGCTGACCGCGTTGCGCACTGCCTCGCGCAAGCGCGCAACGATCGGCGCGGGCGTTGCCGCGGGCGCGAACACGCCGGCCCAGATGTAAAACTCGGCGTCGTAGCCGAGTTCCTTGAAAGTGGGCAGATCGGGCAGCAGCGCGAGCCGCTGGGTGCTCCACGAGGCGAGTGCGCGCATCTTGCCGCCCTTGATCTGGCCGATCGCCGCCGCCGGCCCGGAGGCAAGCGCCTCGACCTGGCCGCCGAGCAGCGCGGTCACCGCCGGTCCGCCGCCCTGATACGGAACGTGGAACAGCCTGATGCCCGCGGCGTTGGCGAAAATCTCCATCGCCACGTGCAGCGTGCCGTACACCCCCGAGGACGAATAATTGATCTTGCCCGGATTTGCCTTGGCTGCATCGACGAAATCCTTGAGCGTCTTGTACGGGCCGTCGGCGCGCACCACCAGCACGGTGGGGTCCGCGGTGACGAGGGCGATCGGCGCAAACTCCTTCATCTCGTAGGCAGGCGTCTTGCCGTTGATGCGGTCGGACACGGGGAAGATCGAGATCGAGGAAAGTGCCATCAGGATGGTGTAGCCGTCGGGCGTTGCCTTGGCGACTGCCGCCATGCCGACCGCGCCGCCGGCGCCGGTGCGGTTCACCACCACCACCGGCTGCTTGAGCGTCTTCTCCATCACCGCCGCGAGCGGGCGGCCTACGATGTCCGCCACCCCGCCGGGTGGGAACGGAACGATCATCGTGACGGGCTTGGTCGGATAGGCGTCCTGCGCCGGCACGAGCGGCGCGAAGGCCAGAAGCGCTGCAGCGAAAGCATGGCGAAACATGAAATATTCCCTCCCTGGGGGATCGCGGATTACACACTGTTACACAGTTTGCACTCCAGTCGTCAACAACCGGGGGGTCCCTGCGTCATGATGGGTATGCACATCACGCAAGGAGGCTGACATGCTCTGGAAGCGAATCGCAATCCTGACGGCTGCGGGCGCGGCGCTCGGCGCCACGGCTCCGGCCTTCGCGGATCCGCCCCACTGGGCTCCCGCTCATGGCTACCGGGCCAAGCACTATGCCCCCAGGGTAGCTACCGTTTATCCGCGACCCTACGTCGTGGTGGCGCCGCGGCCCGTCGTGGCCTACCGGGCACCGGCTTACTACTATTCGGCACCGGCATACTCGTATGGCCCGCCGGCCGTCCCTGCATACCGCACGCATGGCTACTATGCCGCCGACGGTGCCCTGGTGGGTGCCATCGCTGGCGCCGTCATCGGCGGCAGCGTCACGCATGGAAGTGACCGGGTCGCCGGTGTGGCGATCGGGTCGGTGCTCGGCGCGGTCGTCGGCCACGAGCTGGCCGGAGGCTATTGAAACGGGGTCATTGCATCGGGGTCGGAGTAAGCTTTGCGGCGGTGGCGCGACTAACCATACGCTATGATGAAAACCCCGACCCCGCTTAAGCGGCGTGCGCTGTTGCAGGCTCTGGTGGCCGTCCCCGTAGCCGCCATCGCTTGGCGCGCGTTCGGCGCCCCTCCGAGGACCATGAAAGACATCGAAGCATTGCAGACCAACTGGAAGGCGCACCTCGCGGAGGGTGTGCCGATACCCGCGGCCACAGAGCCGCTCAAGCTGAGCAAGGACGAGTGGCGCAAGCGCCTCGACCCGCAGGCCTATAACGTGCTGCGCGATGAAGGCACCGAGCGCTCGGGTACGAGCCCGCTCGACCGCGAGAAGCGCGAAGGCGTTTTCGCCTGCGCGGGCTGCGGCCTGCCGCTGTTCACGTCGGCGATGAAGTTCGACAGCGGCACCGGCTGGCCGAGTTTTTTCACCACCATTCCCGGGGCATTCGGCACCAGCCGCGATTTCAAGCTGATCCTGCCGCGCACCGAATACCATTGCAGCCGCTGCGGCGGCCACCACGGCCACCTGTTCGACGACGGCCCGCCGCCGACCGGGCAGCGCTACTGCAACAACGGCGTCGCGCTGAAGTTCATTCCCAAGTCGGGCAAGGCCTGATCAGACAGCCGGCAGGCGCAGATCCGCGGCCAGCGGATGGCCCGGAAAATGGAAACGCACCGGCCCGTCCGGGAGCGCGTGCAGGAACTGCTTGAGGTAAGGATCGTCCGACGCGAGCACGTCCTGCGGCGTGCCCTCGCCCACCAGCACGCCGTCGGCAATCACGTACAGGTAGTCGACCACCTCGAGCGCTTCCGACACATCGTAGGTGACCAGGATGGACGTGGTCGCCAGGGCATCGTTCAGCTTGCGGATCAGGGTGGCGATGACGTTGAGCGTGATCGGATCGAGCCCGGCGAAGGGCTCGTCGTAGATCACGATCTTCGGCTCGGTCGCGATCGCGCGTGCGAGCGCGACGCGCCGCGTCATGCCGCCGGAGAGATCGGCCGGCATCATGTCGCGCGCGCCGCGCAGCCCCACCGCGTCGAGCTTCATCAACACCAGGGGCCGGATCAGCTCTTCGGGCAGGTCATAGTGTTCGCGCAACGCGAAGGCGATGTTCTCGTACACCGACAGGTCGGTGAACAGTCCGCTCGACTGGAACATCATGCCCATCCTGCGCCGCAGCGCGTACAGTTCGGCGGTATCGAGCTTGTGCACCACCTGGCCGTCGACGCGAATCCAGCCGCGATCGGGTCGCAGCTGCCCGCTGAGCAGCCTGAGCAGCGTGGATTTGCCGCTGCCGCTGGCGCCGAGGATCGCGACCACCTTGCCGCGCGGAATCTTCAGCGAGAGCCCGCGAAAGATCTTCAGCTTCGCGTAGCTGAAGTGAAGCTCGGAGATCTCGATCAGGTCCGCCGGCGTGGGATTCATGTTCACGGCGATCAGTCTATCAGCCGCCCAGCGCCTTACAGCCATGACTGCCCGGTGCCGCAGTGCGAACCCGTGTTCCTCCGCGGGAACTTGCCGGCCCCGGCGCTGTTCAAAGAGATTATCCGAACCAGGAGATCATTCATGAAGCTGATAGGGGTCATCGTTCTCGCAGGATTGCTTGCGCTCGGTCTCGCCGCGTGCCAGCTGCGCTGGGTCAACGCGAACACGGGCCAGGATGACGCCGGCCAGAGCGATACGTCCGCGAACCACGTCGCATCGGTACCCAAGCCAGCTTCGGTGCCGAAGATCGTGCCCGAGGCCGCGCCCGCGTTTGCGTGGTCGGACTCGACCGCCGAGGACACCGAGCTGAGCAAGCGGGTCAAGCAATCGCTCATCGCAGCACCCGGTGTCGACGCACTCGGCATCGATGTCTACGCCGAGGATGCTCTCGTGATCCTCGTCGGCCAGGTGCGCACGCGCAGCGAGCGCCAGCGGATCGCCGCGATCGCCTCGGTCGTGGAC
>MERE01000141.1 GCA_001771975.1 Betaproteobacteria bacterium RIFCSPLOWO2_02_FULL_68_150
GACGAGATCCAGGTCGGCGACCAGTCGGTGCTGACGCGCACGCTGCGCCCGGAAGACATCCAGCTTTTCGCCATCATGTCGGGCGACGTCAACCCGGCGCACGTCGATCCGGAGTACGCGCACTCGTCGATGTTTCACGAGGTCATCGCGCACGGCATGTGGGGCGGTGCGCTGATCTCGACCGTGCTCGGCACCGAGTTCCCGGGCCCGGGCACCATCTACATCAGCCAGACGCTCAAGTTCTCCCGTCCGGTCAAGGTCGGCGACACGATCACCATCACGGTGACGTGCATGCAGAAATTCGAGCACAACAAGCACATGATCTTCGATTGCGCGTGCATCAACCAGGATGGACTGAAGGTGATCGGCGGCGAGGCCGAAGTGCTGGCGCCGAGCGAGAAGATCAAGCGCGCCCGCATGGCGATGCCGGAGATCACGATTTCCGATCGCGACGCACGCTACCGCAGGCTGTTCGGCCGCGCGCAGGGACTCAAGGCGATCAAGGCGGCTTTCGTGCATCCGTGCGACATCAATTCGCTGCAGGCGGCGTTCTCGGTGCGCGACACCGGTCTCATGGAGCCGGTGCTGATCGGACCGGAGGCGCGCCTGCGCGCCATGATCGAGCAGCACAAGCTCAAGCTCGGCCTGACCCGCATCATCAACGTGCCGCACAGCCACGCGGCGGCGGCGCGCGCGGTCGAGCTGGCGCACGACGAAGAGGTCGAGGCGCTGGTGCAGGGCAGCCAGACCACCGAGGAGCTGCTGCGGGCGGTGATCGTGCCGCAGGGCCTGCGCACCGCGCGCCGGCTGTCGCACGTTCTGTATATCGACGTGCCTTCGCATCCGCGGCCGATCATCATCACCGACATGATGGTCAACATCGAGCCGACGCTGCCGCACAAGGTGGACATCGTGCAGAACGCGATCGATTTCGCTCACCTGATGGGCGTGCCGGAGCCCAAGGTCGCGATCCTGGCGGGCCTCGAGACCGTCACGCCGCGAATGCGCGCGACGCTCGACGCCGCCGCCCTGTGCAAGATGGCCGACCGCGGCCAGATCACCGGCGGCATCGTGGATGGGCCGCTCGGTTTCGACAACGCGGTGTCCCTGATGTCGGCGCGCACTGCGGGAATCAGGTCCGCGGTCGCGGGCCAGGCCGACGTGCTGCTGGCGCCGGATCTCGAATCCGGCAACATGCTGGCCAAGCAGCTCGAGCACTTGTCGGATGCGATCTCCGGCGGCGTCGTGCTCGGCGCGCGCGTGCCGATCGTGCTCGCCAATCGCGGCGACTCGGTCGAAAGCCGGATCGCGTCCTGCGTGCTCGCACTGCTCGTCGCCAATCAGTACCGGATGCGCCGTCTGGCCTGAGACCGTGGCTGGCGCCGCTGCACGCGAGCATCGCGAGGCGATCGCCAGGCTGCGCGGCGGCGATTGGCAGGCGGCGCACGCCATCGTCAAGGATCTGGAGGATCCGCTGGCCTGCCGGATTCATGCGCTCTGCCATCGCATCGAGGGCGATACGGCCAATGCGCGCTACTGGTACCGGCGCGCCAAGGTGCGGCTTGACGATGCGCGCGGCATCGACGACGAGCTGGCCGAATTGGCGGCCATCGCCGGGCCGCTTCGCGCGGTGCGCCGAAGAGGCGCGTAGCAGGGGGCCCTAAGGAGGATCGGCGTCATGTGGGTCGCGCAGCTTGCCCGGTTCGGACCACCCGACCAGGCCATCGCACTGCAGGAGCAATCCGATCCGGGTGAGCCGGGTCCCGGCGAGGTCATCGTCGATGCCGAGTTCGCCCCGATCAACCCGGCAGACGTGCTCAATCTTGAGGGCAAGTACGGCGCGGAGCCGCCGAAGCTGCCCATGATTCCGGGCGCCGAGGGCGTCGGACGCATCGCAAAGTGTGGCGCGGAAGTGAGCCATGTGAAGCCGGGCGATCGCGTGCTGCTGCCCGGGCCGGGGACCTGGCGCGAGCGCATCAAGGCTCCAGGCAAGGCGGTGGTTGCACTGCCAGAAGGAGTCGACCCACAGCAACTCGCGATGCTGCGCGTCAACCCTCCCACGGCGTACCTGATGCTGCACGACTTCGTGCCCGCCAAAGCCGGAAACTGGGTGATCCAGAACGCCGCCAACTCGGGCGTCGGGCGTTGCCTGATCCGCCTGGCGCGCGAAGCGGGGTTGAGATCGGTGAACATCGTGCGCCGCGCGGAGCTGATCGGGCCGCTGCACGCTTTCGGCGGCGACGTCGTATTGACCGACGGCCCGGATCTGGATGTGCGCGTGCGCGCGGCAATCGGCGGCGGCGTGCTGCCACTCGCGATCGACGCGGTCGGCGGCCTGGCGACGCAACGCCTCGCGCGCTGCGTCGCCGACGACGGCACGGTGGTCAACTACGGCCTGTTGAGCGGCGAACCCTGCGCGATCGATGGGCGCGAGACCGTGTTTCGCAACGTCTCGTTGCGCGGTTTCTGGCTGCGCCGGTGGTTCATGGTCACGCCGCCGCTCGAGATCGCGGCCCTGTATCGGAAGCTGGCCGGCAAGATCGCCGAGGGCACGCTCCACGTCGAGGTCGAGGCCGTCTATCCGATCCGGCAGATCAAGCAGGCGCTCGCGCATGCCGCGCGCGGCGGCCGTGCCGGCAAAGTCCTTCTGGCTTTCGGCGCCGCCTGAGCGCAGGCGTCAGCCTGCGACCAGCAGTGCGCCGGGCAGCACCTCGATCTCCAGCCGCGTTGCGGCGCGATCGATGATCTCGCCGTCGGCGTGCACGGCGAGCGGTTGCTCGGCGTCCAGCACCACGCGCCGCGTGCGCACGAACGTCACGCCGCTGCGGCCGACATGGGTGCCGCGCAGCACATGCGGTATGAATCCCAGGATGCCGCTGCGCGACAACTGGTCGGCGACCATCAGGTCGAGCAACCCGTCTGCCACGTCGGCGCCGGGCGCGATGCGGAACGCGCCGCCGTAAGTGGTGCCGTTGGCCGCCGCCAGCATCGTGATGCGGCCTTCGAGGACGCCGCCGTCGTGCGCAATGCGCGCGTACGGCGTCCCATGGTGCAGCAGGAGCGTCCTGGTGAGAGCGACTGCGTACACGGCGTTGCCGCGCAGCCAGCGCATGCCGTTCGCCTCGATGGCGACCTGCGCGTCGAACCCCGCGCCGATGCCGTTCGCAAAGTAGCGGCCGTTGCAGCGGCCGGCGTCGACCCTCCGGCGCAATCCATCCGCAATGCGATCGCAGGCGTCGCGCCAGTTGCCGCTTGCGCCGAGCATCTTGGCGAAGTCGTTGCCGGTGCCGCAAGGGATGAGGGCGAGAGCCTGCGATTCGCGCGCCACCCCGACGTAGCCGTTGACTGCCTCGTTGACGGTGCCGTCGCCACCCAGAATCGCGACGCAGCTTGCTCCGGCGCGCAAGGCCTCGGCCACCAGCGTCGAGGCTTCTCCGGGCGCGCGCGTCGCGCGCACCTCGCACGCCAGGCCGCGCTCGCACAGACGCGCGAGCACAGCGGGCGCGAGCCGTTGCGCGGCGCCGCGCCCGGCGCGCGGATTGACGACCAGATGAACTCGTCGCATGGACGGTGGACGGTGGACGATGGGAACGGGGAGTTGCAGTCAGACTACCACCGTGCCGGCCCGATCGACTGATGCTGGAATGCATCGCACCCGTGGGATGCCACGGTGCCGCTCGGCTAGAATCAGGGCGGATCCTCGATGCGCATCCTGATCTCGAACGATGACGGCTATTTTTCGCCTGGCATCCTGTTGCTGGCCGAGCGCCTGGCTTCGCTTGGCGAGGTTACGGTCGTCGCCCCCGAGCGCGATCGCTCCGGCGCATCCAACTCGCTGACGCTGGACCGGCCCCTGACCGTACGGCGCGCGTCCAACGGATTCTATTTCGTGAATGGCACGCCGACCGACTGCGTGCACCTTGCGGTCACCGGGGTGCTCGACTTCCTGCCCGACATCGTGGTCTCCGGGATCAATCTGGGCGCCAACATGGGCGACGACACGATCTACTCGGGCACGGTGGCTGCCGCCACCGAGGGTTACCTGCTCGGCATCCCGTCGCTCGCGGTGTCGCTGGCGAGCAAGAGCGGGCGTCACTTCGCGACCGCGGCGGGCGTTGCCGTGGAGATGGTCGAGCGCTTCCGGCGCGCGCCGGTCTCCCAGCCGATGCTGCTGAACGTCAACGTTCCCAGCGTCGCCGGCGGCGAGCTCGGCGGCACGGAGATCACGCGCCTGGGCAAGCGCCACAAGGCCGAGCCGGTGGTCAAGATCCAGACGCCGCGCGGCGAAACCGCCTACTGGATCGGCGCCGCCGGCAGCGCCGAGGACGCCGGCCCGGGTACCGATTTTCATGCCATCGCGAGCAAGCGCGTTTCGATCACGCCGCTGCAGGTCGACCTCACGTTCCATGGCCAACTCGATCTGGTGAGAGGCTGGCTCGCGCAGTGAACGGCGTGCGCACGCAGAATCTCGCCGGAATCGGCATGACCTCCGAACGTACGCGCGCGCGGATGGTCGAACGGCTGCGCCAGCAGGGCATCGAGGACGAGCAGCTGCTCGCTGCCATGGGCACGGTGCCGCGCCACCTGTTCGTGGATGACGCGCTCGCCCACCGCGCCTACGAGGACACGTCGCTGCCGATCAACTTCGGGCAGACCATTTCGCAGCCTTTCGTGGTGGCGAAGATGATCGAGCTATTGATGCGCGGCCGGCCGCTCGGCAGGGTGCTCGAGGTCGGCACCGGTTGCGGCTATCAGGCGGCGGTTCTGGCACAGCTCGCGCACGAGGTGTACTCGATCGAGCGTATCCGGGAGTTGCACGAGCGTGCGCGCGGCAACCTGCGCGCGTTGCGGCTGCACAACCTGCGCCTGGTACACGGCGACGGCCACCTCGGTCTGGAAAAAGCCGCTCCCTTCGATTCCATCGTCGTCGCCGCCGCGGCGCGGCAGACGCCTCAGGCGCTCCTGCGGCAGCTGGCGCCTGGCGGCAGGATGATATTGCCGCTGCGCAGCCAGGGTGCCGGTGCGGGCGCAGCCGCAACGGCGCAGCGGCTGGTGCTGGTCGAGCGCGGCGCGCGTGGCTTCCGCGAAACGTCGCTCGATCCGGTGCGCTTCGTCCCTTTGCAAAGTGGAAAGGCCTGATGAAAACGGCGGTCATTCTGATTTTTGTCCTTGCCATCGCTGGGTGCGCGTCACGCGTGCCCGCGCCGGTGGACGAGCGCCGCGGCGCGGCGGCCACTGCGCCAAGACCGCCGGCGACGCAGGCGGTGCCGGCGCCGCCGCCGGCCGCGCGGCGAGGCGAATATGTCGTGAAACGCGGCGATACGCTTTACAGCATCGCACTCGAGCAGGGAGTGGACTACCGGGAGCTGGCAAGGTGGAACCGGATCGACGACCCGTCCAAGCTGAGAGTCGGTCAGCCGCTGCGCGTGATCTCACCCGAAGCGCAGGCGGCCGTCGCGCCGCCAACGGCGGGCGTGGCTGTAGGCGCCGCGCGCGGCGCGGGCGCGGTGGAAGCGAGGCCGCTCGAGCGTCCGGCGCCGCCGTCGGCGGTGCCGGAAGGCGCAATGAAGACCGCCCCCAAGGCGGTGCGCCTGCCTTACTCCGAGCAGAACCTGGCTCTCTTGTCCAGAGGCGAACCGGCACCCGGCGCGGTGCAGAAGCCGCCGGCACCACCGGCGCCGGCGCCGCTACCCGAGACGCAGAAGCCGGAGGGCGTAAGACCCGAGGCGCGCGATCCGGAGGCGATCGACTTTGTCTGGCCGGCAAGGGGCAGGCTGCTGGCAGGATTTTCGGAACCGAGCAACAAGGGCATCGATATCGCCGGCAAGACCGGCGATGCGGTGGTCGCCGCCGCAGCCGGACGCGTGATCTACACCGGCAGCGGCATCAGGGGCCTGGGCAAGCTGATCGTGATCCGGCACGACAACAACTTCCAGAGCGTTTATGCGCACAACCGCGAGATCCTGGTGAAGGAAGGCCAGTCGGTGACGCGCGGGCAGAAGATCGCCGAACTCGGCGACAGCGACGCCGAGGCGCCCAAGCTGCATTTCGAGATCCGCAAGTCCGGCAAACCGGTCGACCCGGCGCGTTACCTGCCGCCGGGCTGATGCGCGGCACGCAGCGCCGCGGCGAGATCCATCACCGCCGCGGCGTAGAAGCTCGAGCGGTTGTAGCGCGTGAGGACATAGAAATTGGCCAATCCGATGCGGTACTCCTTGGGCGCGTCGCCGTTTTCCAGTTCGATCAATGCGGCACGCGCTTCGGCGGGCAGGCCATCGACCCGCACTCCCGCTTTCGTCAGCTCCGCGACCGGGTGCCTGGGATCGACGCTGCCGTCGGCGAACGGCTTGTACCCCTCGCCGCTGACGCTCGCCGCAGCCATCACGGGCGCATTGGCCTGCCAGCCGTGCTGGTTGAGAAAATTGCCGACGCTGCCGATGGCGTCCGCTGCGCTCGCGCGCAGGTCGACGATGCCGTCGTGGTCGTAATCGAGCGCATACCGCAGGTAGCTGCCCGGCATGAATTGCGGGATGCCGATGGCACCGGCGTACGAGCCGCGCATGGAGAAGACGTCGATTCCGGATTCGCGCGCGAGCAGCAGGTAATTGACGAGCTCGCCGCGAAAAAAATCCCGGCGCGGGGGGTAGTCGAACGCCAGCGTGGCGAGCGCATCCACGACGCGCCAGCGCCCCGTATTGCGGCCATAGAAGGTCTCGACGCCGAGAATCGACACGATGACTTCCGCCGGGACGCCGAACTCGCGCTGCGCGCGCTCGAGCGCATCCGCGTGCGCGCTCCAGAACCGCTCGCCCGCCTGGATGCGGCGGTCGTTGACGAAGATCGCGCGGTACGCATCCCACGGCCGCCGGTCCATCGGCGCCGGGGGCTGAATCGCATTCAGGATCGCGGGCTCGCGGCGCGCCCGCGCGAACACGTAGTCGAGCTCGCGCTCCACGAAACGATGACGCTCGACCATCTCGCGGATGAAGGCGCGCACTTCGGGGCGTGATGCGAACGGCGCCGACGCCGCGGCCTGCGCTGCCGGTGCGCACGCGATCAGGATGCCGAGAATCACGGCTCGCGTCATGCCAACCTCAGGACGCGCACGCACTGTGCCAGCTCGCCGATGCGCTCGGGGTGGCGTCCCCTGCCGTAGCGCAGCTCGACGTATAACGCAGCGATGTGCCGGATCGGGCCGCTCGCGCCGGGCATGCGCTGCGCGGCACGCTCGGAGTAGTCGCGCGGACCTTCGTGCGGCCGGCGCTCCACGCCGCGCGACGCGAGCTTGCGGCAGAACGACTGCCACGCGCTCTGCACCGGGTCCGGGCGCGCACGGCGTCGCAGCGACCACGCCAGCAGAAGCAGCGCGATCGCGCCGAGCGCCGCGGCGAGCGCGACCGCCAGGTCGCGCCAGTCCGCGCCTTCGACGCCGAGCCACGACATGAACTCGCGTTGCCGCTCCGGGTTGTAGCCCAGCACGCGCAGGTTCCATTGGTGCACCAGGGCCTCCCAGCTGTGGCGCAGGCCGCGCAGCCACTCCAGCTGCGGGCGCATGAGCAAAGGCAGCCCGGCGCCCGCCGGCACCGAGCGCGCCAGCCCGAAGTCGAGGCGGCCCGGGACCGCCGCCGCGGTTGGATCGACGCGCGTCCAGCCGCGGCCCGCCAGGTGCACTTCGACCCAAGCGTGCGCGTCCGACTGCCGGACGGTCAGGATGCCGTCGATCGGATTGGGGTCGCCACCGAGATATCCGGTGACTACGCGCGCGGGGACGCCGGCAGCGCGCATCAGATACGCGAATGCCGATGCGAAGTGCTCACAGAAGCCGCTGCGCGTGACAAAAAGGAACTCGTCCACTGCATCGCGGCCGAGCAGCGGGGGTTCGAGCGTGTAGCTGAACTTCGCGTTGCGAAAATACCCGACTGCGCGCAGCAGCAGATCCTCGGCGTCGCGCGCATCGCGCCGCCACTCGGCGGCCAGCGCCATGGCGCGCGGGTTGTAATCGTCCGGCAGGCGCAGCGCGCGCCGCAGCAGCGCTTCGCGTTCATGCACCTCCGTGTGGCCGTCCGCAACCGAGACCATGTCGTAGCGCAGGCGAGAGCGCACCGGCAGGACCGAGACGAGCTGCCGATCCACCGTGAAATTGGCGTTGGCGGGGCGTTGCGCCGGGGTCTCGAGCGCGAACAACCAGTTGCGCTGATGCGGTTCGAGCAGCATGGCGTAGCGGTAGTTCCGGCCTCCCTGCGGCGCGGGCGGTGGCTCGATCAGCAGCGCCGGCCCGGCGCGCCAGTTGCGGCCATCGAAGTCCCACAGTACCGGGCCACGCCAATAGCGCTGCCGGGGCGAGGGAATCGCTCCCGCAAATTCTGCCCGGAAAACCAGCGCGTCGGACTGCGCCAGCTCGGAGACGTTGCCCGGTGACATCGTGTCGGACAATCCCGTGACGCCCGACTGCGCGTCCTGGGGCAGCCCCCACATCGGCCCTGGCACGCGGGGAAACAGCAGGAACAGCACCAGTGCGGCGGGCGCGGCATGCGCCAGCAACAACGCGCTGCTGCGCAGATTGGCGCGCAACGGCCGGCCCGGGGCGCTGCAGCCTACGAGCGTAACCGTGATCGCGGCCAGAGCCGCGACCATCAGCAGTGCCGTGGGAATGCTTTGCGAATAGAGAAAATTGGTGATGAGGAGGAAGCAGCACACGAAAGCGACCACCGCTGCGTCGCGATGCGTGCGCGTCTCGAGGAGCTTCAGCCCCGAGAACAGCACCAGCAGCACGATGCCCGGCACGCGGCCGAAAAGCATCCGGTATTGCAGCCAGATCGCGAGCACTGCGGCCATCGTAATGAGAAGCAGCAGGGTGCGGCGCGGCAGCGGCCAGTGGTTGAGCAGCGCCGCGGCGCGCCACGCATACAGTCCCAGCGTCAGGAGCGTGACCCACCACGGTGCGCGCAAGGCGTGCGGCGCGGCTACCAGGAGCAGCGCGAGGATCAGGCCCGCGAGTTCGCGCCCGCCGACCGCCCTGAGTTCTGGCGCCAGCGGGTGAGCGGCAGGGAGCAGGGTAGTCACGGCGTGCCGAACAGCGCGAGCGCCTGCAGGCAAGCCGTGCAGTGCGCATCGCCGCGCGCGGGCGCGATGTCCTGCCCGGGCAACCGCAATCCATAGCGCGCACCGGTGCGCTCGGCAGCCAGCACCCACCCCGCGAGGCGCGACAGCCGCGCCTCGGTATCGAGACCGGCCGGCAGCTGTTCCCACTCCAGCCACAACTCCGTCGCCGCGTCACCCGAGAACTGCTTGGTGAGCAGATTGTCGCTGCGGGCAAAAACCTTCCACGCCATGTGGCGAGGCGAGTCGGAGCGCTGATAGCCGCGCAAGCCGGAAAAATCGTCATTGCCCGACCCCAGGGCACGCGCCGCGCCCGTCCCCGCATGCAGACCGGCGGGAGGCAAGGGGGCGCGCTCGGGCCGCGGATACACGACGCAGCCCGCATCGGGCTCGATGTAGCTCCAGGAGCGGTACCAGCCGAGCGGAAACCGGGTCTCGAGCATGACGCGGCCCAGGGCGAGGCGCCCTCGGCGCGCCGCCGGCACCGCGAGCACGGCTTCGGTGAGCGCCCCGGCAGGCACATGCACCACGAGTTGTGCGCCGCTGGCGAGGTGGCGCAACAGGATTGCGGGGCGATCGAAGCGCGCGCGATTTTCGAGATAGAGTCGGAACTGCGCCGCTTCGCCGGCGAATACCGGTTCGGCGCGCCCGGCGCTGACCGAGAGCAAGGCGAGGTTTCGCGCCGTGTGCACCATGCCGGCAAGCCCGATCCCGGCGAGCGCAAAGGCCAGCACGAAGCCGAGCGCCAGCGCGTAGTTGATCGAACCGAGCAGCAGCAGGCCGAGGGTCGCCGCGAACATCCACCCGAGGCGAGTGGGAACGATGTAGACGCGGCGATGCCGCAGCAGCACCGCGCCACGCTCCGGCGGCGTGAAACCATAGAACCAGTTCAGCAACCGAGGATTCGGACGCGGCGCGCGCAGCATCT
>MERE01000142.1 GCA_001771975.1 Betaproteobacteria bacterium RIFCSPLOWO2_02_FULL_68_150
AACCTGCGCGCGAAGACCCTCATCCTGCTGCAACCGCGCCGCGACACGGGCCCATTCGGCCTGGTCGAGCTCGCCGTCGACGAAGGCGCATTGCATTTCCTGAGAAACCCCGGCTTCGTCCGTCATCGTACGATCCTCACCTTCCTGCCGGAGGAAACCTCATGCCGCGCGGGCGCTGCGTCGAGCAGCCGCTCCCTGAGCGCCACGCGCGCCCGGCACAACCGGCTCATTACGGTGCCGATCGGCACCGAGAGAATTTCGCTCACTTCCGCGTAACTGCAGCCTTCGAGATCGACCAGCGTCACCACCTGCCTCTGGCCGAGCGGCAGGCGTCCCACCTCGGCACGCACCCGTGCCACCAGGCGCGCACTCTCGCTCGCCGTCTCCGGAGTGGCTTCGTCGGCCAGGACGCTCTCGTCGAGATCATCGACATTCTCGAAAGCGCGGCTGCGGCGGTAGTGATCGCGCAGGGCGTTGGCGAGAATGCTGCGCAGCCAGCCTTTCAGGCGTCCGGGCTCGCGCAACTGACCGGCGCGATCGAGTGCGCGCAGCAGCGTTTCCTGCACCAGGTCGTCGGCCAGCGCCGGTTCGTGGCACCAGGCGAAGGCGAGGCGGTACAGGGCGTCGCGCTGCGCTTCGATCGCGCCGCGCAATCGCGCCGAAGTGCCGAAAAGCCGGGTGAACTGCAATCGCATGCTGCTCCTATGACGCGCAATCCTCCGCGAATATTCCACGGCGGGGTGGAATAAAACGCGCGCCAGCACCGTCTGAATTCTTGCATCCCTGCCGTCGCGGGGCACAAGATAAAGGAGGAGACCCTATGAAACAAACACTTGCCGTCACGGCGCTGCTCGCTGCAGTCGCAGTCGCTGGCCTGCAAGGGTGCGCCAGCACCCCGGCTGCCAAAGCCGACGACAGACACCGCATCGTGTTTCACGTGACCGACGGCGACCCCGCCAAATGGAACATCGTGCTGAACAACGCGGGCAACGTGCAGGATGCGCTTGGCAGGGATAAGGTCGTCATCGAGATCGTCACTCACGGGCCCGGCATCAACATGCTCAAGGCCGAATCGACCGTTGCGCCGCGCCTCGCTCAGGCCCTCGATCGCAATGTCGGGCTGTATGCCTGCGAGTTCACGATGCGCCAAGCCAAGGTAACCAAGGCCGACATGTATGCCGGCATCGCCTATGCTCCATCCGGTGTCACGCGGATCATCCAGCGGCAGGAAGAAGGCTGGACCTACCTGCGGCCGTAATGGGAACTCGACCGTCCTTCAACATACACACCGGATACCGCCAATGAAATCGTTTTTGCACTCACTCCCGCTGGTTGCGATGTTGGCCCTCGGCAGTATCGCGCAACACGCACTCGCCGATCAGGGGGCGGGCAACAACAAAGCGAAGTATCAGCTCGTGTTTCACGTCTCTGAAAACAACCCGCAGCAGTGGCAGGTTGCGCTCAACAACGCGTTGGCGTTCCAACGCAACGTGGGCAAGGACGACGCCCAGGTCGAGATTGTTGCCATCGGTCCCGGGCTCGACATGTTGAAGATCGATTCCAAGGCGGCAAGCCGCATCACGCAGGCGCTCGACAACAGTATCGACGTCGTCGCCTGCGGCGAAACCATGAGGGCCACCAAAGTCACGGCCGCCGACCTGATCGGCGGCGTGCGCGTCGTGCCCGGCGGCATCATTGAAATTGCCGACCGGCAGCGTGCCGGCTGGGTCTACATCCGTCCGTAGCGGGCAGTAAACGGGCGATAGAATGGCGCTCCTCCGCGCCATTCTTTCCCCGTGAAGCAAGAGCAGCCTGCCGCCGACGCGATTTGCATTCGCGGCGCGCGCCAGAACAATCTCAAGAACCTCACGCTGTCGATCCCGACCGGCGAGCTGATCGTCGTCACCGGGGTCTCGGGCTCGGGCAAGTCCTCGCTCGTGTTCGACACGCTGTACGCCGAAGGCCAGCGGCGCTACGTAGAGACCTTCAGCCCCTACGCGCGCCAGTTCCTCGACCGCATGGACAAGCCGCAGGTGGACGCGATCGATGGCATTCCGCCGGCGATCGCGATCGACCAGACCAACCCGGTGCGCACCTCGCGCTCGACCGTCGGCACCATGACCGAGCTGAACGACCATTTGAAGCTGCTGTACGCACGCGGGGCGGAGCTGCTGTGCCGCGGCTGCGGCCGGCCGGTGGTGCGCGACACGCCGGACACGATATTCGCACAGCTGCAGGCGCTCGCGGCGCAAGCCGGCGACCCACGCCTGCGGATCACGTTCCCGGTTGCAGTCCCGAAGAATTACAGCGAGTCGGAAATCCAGCAGCTGCTCGAGCGCCAGGGCTATACCCGCCTGCATGCGCGCGCGAAAGGTCTGCTCGAGGTGGTGCAGGACCGCGTGCGCCTGGGCTCTGCCGAGCGGGCCCGCGTTATCGAAGCCCTCGAGGCTGCGCTGCGGATCGGACAGGGTCGGGTCAACGTTTATGTCGAAGGCGGGAAACCAGGCGCAAATCGCGAGAATGAGCGTGAATTTGACGTTCCCACCTCTCGGGACCCGGCTCCTTTGGAGCCAGGTCCCGAGACCATGGAGAGACCAATCAACGCGCTGCCGGTCGTCTCCGCGCGCGCGTGGCGTTTTTCTTCCGACCTGCATTGCGCCGATTGCGATCTGCATTACGCCGAGCCGACGCCCGCGGCGTTTTCCTTCAATTCGCCGATCGGCGCCTGTGACGCCTGCCGCGGCTTCGGGCGCATCATCGGCGTGGACTTCGGACTCGTGGTACCCGACGAGTCGAAGACGCTGCGCGAAGGTGCGGTCAAACCGTGGCAGACCGCCAGTTTCCGCGAGTGCCAGGACGATCTGCAGAAATACGCCAGAAAGCGCGGCGTGCCGCTCGATGTTGCATGGCAAGACCTGACCCCGCAGCAGCGCGAATGGGTGCTCGAAGGGGAGCCGCAGTGGGTGAGCTGGAAGAAGTCGTGGCCCGGCCTCTGGTACGGCGTGCGGCGCTTTTTCAAGTGGCTCGAGAGCAAGGCCTACAAGATGCACATCCGGGTGCTGCTCTCGAAGTACCGCGCCTACACGGCCTGCACGGCCTGCGGCGGAACGCGGCTCAAGCCGGAGGCGACGCTCTGGAAGCTCGGGCGCGCGCGGCTCTCGATCCACGACCTGATGCTGCAGCCGATCGAGCAGACGCGCCGCTACATGGACGAACTCGATCTGGCGCCATCGCTTGGCGCAGCGAACGACCTGCTGCTCGGCGAAATCCGCACCCGGCTGCGCTACCTGTGCGAGGTCGGGCTCGGCTATCTGACGCTCGACCGCCAGTCGCGCACGCTGTCCGGCGGCGAGGTGCAGCGCATCAACCTGACCACCGCGCTCGGCACCTCGCTCGTTAACACGCTGTTCGTGCTCGACGAGCCTTCGATCGGCCTGCACCCGCGCGACATGGGCCGCGTGATCGAGGTGATGCAGCGCCTGCGCAACGCCGGCAACTCGCTGGTGGTGGTGGAGCATGATCCACAGATCATGGTTGCCGCCGACCGCATCCTCGACATGGGACCGGGCCCGGGCGAGCGCGGCGGCGAGGTGGTGTTCTACGGCACACCCGCGCAACTCCTGAGGCGCGACACGCTGACCGCGCAATACCTGTCCGGGCGTCGCCGCCCCGCCCCGCCCGGCCACCTGCGCCCTGCGCGCCGGCAGCTGCAGTTGCTCGGCGCGAGCGAGCACAACCTGAAGAACTGCGACGTCGCGTTTCCCCTCGAGCGCCTGGTCTGCGTGACCGGCGTCTCCGGGTCCGGCAAGTCGACGCTGGTGCAGGACGTCCTGTACGCAGCCCTGCGCCGGACGAAAGGGAAACCTACCGAGCCCCCGGGCGCGCATCGCGGGCTGGCGGGCGCCGAGTTGATCGGCGACGCGGTGATGGTGGACCAGTCGCCGATCGGCAAGACGACGCGCTCCAATCCCGCCAGCTATGTGGGCGCGTGGAATGCGATCCGCGAGCTGTTCGCGCGCGCCGCGCTGTCGAGGGAACGCAAGTACAGCGCCGGAACCTTCAGCTTCAATTCGGGCACCGGCCGCTGCCCCGCCTGCGGCGGCAACGGCTTCGAGCATGTAGAGATGCAGTTCCTGTCCGATGTCTACCTGCGCTGCCCGGATTGCGACGGCAAGCGCTTTCGCGCCGAAGTGCTCGAAGTCATGCTGCGCGGCAAGAGCATCGCCAACGTGCTGGAGCTGACCGTAGCCGAAGCGCTGGACTTCTTCCGCAGCGAAGCCGAAGTCTGCGCGCGGCTGCGTCCGCTCGCCGACGTCGGTCTGGAGTACTTGCGGCTCGGGCAGCCGGTACCGACGCTCTCCGGCGGCGAGGCGCAACGCCTGAAGCTGGCCGGGCACCTGGCGGAGGCCGCCAGTCCGGCCAGATCAGGCGCGGTGGCGGACCCGCGCAGCAAGCTGTTCCTGTTCGACGAGCCGACCACCGGCCTGCACTTCGACGATATCGCCAAGCTGCTGCAATCGTTCCGCCGGCTCATCGCAGCGGGCCACTCGCTGATCGTCATCGAGCACAACCTCGATGTCATCCGCGCTGCCGACTGGATCATCGACCTCGGACCGGAGGGCGGCGACGCCGGCGGCGAGATCGTGTGCTGCGGAACGCCCGACGAAATTGCAGCGCACGCCTCCTCCCATACGGGCCGCGCCCTGCGCGAATACGCTTCCGCCTTTCTCCCAAGATCGGCTGCTGCGGAAGGCACCGCAGCAGCAGCCGATCCCCGCTCGCCTGGCGCGAGCGGAATAGGGCCGTCGCATTCGTACGCGGTTGGCGCGGAGATGGAACGCCCAAGGGTCTCGGGACTTGGGCAAAGAACGCCCAAGTCCCGAGATGTGTTTGAAAAGCAAATATCTGCGGCCAACGAACCCCCCGGCCGCTACCTGGGCGAAACCATCCGCATCCACAACGCGCGAGAACACAATCTCCGGAATATCGATGTCGAGATCCCGCGCAACCGCTTCAGCGTGATCACCGGGGTGTCGGGCTCGGGCAAGTCGACGCTCGCCTTCGACATCCTGTTCGCGGAAGGCCAGCGGCGCTACCTCGAGTCGCTCAACGCCTACGCGCGGCAGTTTGTCGAGGCGGCTTCGCGCCCGGAGGTGGACGCGATCTTCGGCATCCCGCCGACGGTCGCGATCGAGCAGCGCACCAGCCGCGGCGGCAGCAAGTCGACCGTAGGCACGCTCACCGAAGTGCACCACTTCCTGCGCCTGCTGTTCGTCAAGCTCGGCACGCAGCATTGTCCCGACTGCAAGCTGACGATCGAGCCGCAGAGCGAGGAAACGATCGCCGCGCGGCTGCTGCGCGATTACCGCGGCCAGCGCATCGGCCTGCTCGCACCGCTGGTGGTGAATCGCAAGGGGGTCTACACCGACCTGGCCAAATGGGCCAAGGCGCGCGGCTACACCCACTTGCGCGTCGACGGCGCTTTCCTGCCGGTCGAGCCGTATCCGCGCATCGACCGTTTCAAGGAGCACAACATCGAGCTGCCGGTGGCGGACCTGCGCATCACGCCGCAGGCCGAGCCGCAGCTCCGCGAAGCGCTCGCCAAGGCGCTCGAATTCGGCAAGGGCACGGTGCTGGTGCTCTCGGATCTCGACGACCTGGTGCGCGCCGCCTCGCAGGGCAAGGCGCTGCTGCTGCACCAGCAGGTGTTCTCCACGCAGCGCGCCTGCCGCGGCTGCGGGCGCAGTTTCGCCGAGCCCGATCCGCGCCTGTTCTCGTACAACTCGCGCCACGGCTGGTGCCCCGCGTGCTATGGCACCGGGCTGCAGCTCAAGGACGTGGACTGGAGCGACGAGCGCGCACGCAACGGCACCGAGGACCGGGTGCTCGACTCGTGGATCGAATGGCTGCAGGTCGACCAACCCTGCCCCGCCTGCCATGGCGAGCGGCTCAACCGCGAGGCGCTCGCGGTGCGCTGGCGCGGCGAGTCGATCGCCGCCTACGGCGCGCGCCCGATCGCCGCGCTGGCACAGTTTTTCGACGGCGTCGAACTGCAGGGACGCGAGGCCGAGATCGCTCGCGACCTGCTGCAGGAGTTGCGCAGCCGCCTTGGTTTCCTGCGCGACGTGGGCCTTTCGTACCTCGCGCTGGATCGCTCGGCGCCGACGCTCTCGGGCGGCGAGGCGCAGCGCATTCGCCTCGCGGCGCAGCTCGGCTCGAACCTGCGCGGCGTGTGCTACGTCCTCGACGAGCCGACCATCGGGCTGCACCACCGCGACAACCAGATCCTGCTCGACGTGCTCGAGCGGCTCGGTGCCAAGGGCAACACGCTGGTGGTGGTCGAGCACGACGAAGACACGATCCGGCGCGCACAGCACGTCATCGACCTCGGCCCGGGCGCCGGCCGGCAGGGCGGGCGCGTGGTTGCGAGCGGCTCGGCTGACGACCTGATGCGCGCACCCGACTCGATCACCGGGCGCTTTCTCGCGCAGCCGCTGCGCCATCCGCTGCAGCCGCGGCGTGAGGTGAGCCGGCGGACCGTGTCGCTGCATGTCAAGGGCGCGTCGCTGCACAACCTGCAGGAAATCGACGCGCGCGTGCCGCTCGGCCGGCTGAGCGTGGTCACCGGCGTCTCGGGCTCGGGCAAGTCGACGCTCGCGCGCGACGTGCTCTACGCGAGCCTCAAGTCGGGTGCCAGCGTCGGCTGCAGGTCGCTCGCCGGCGGCGAGGGCGTGGCGCGCGTGCTCGAGGTGGACCAGAGCCCGATCGGCAAGACGCCGCGCTCATGCCCCGCCACCTACGTCGGCTTCTGGGACGCGGTGCGGCGCCTCTTCTCCGACACCGCCGAGGCGCGCATGCGCGGCTGGAGCGCGAGCCGCTTTTCGTTCAATACCAAGGGCGGGCGCTGCGAGGCCTGCGAGGGCCAGGGCATCAAGAAGATCGAGATGAGCTTCCTGCCCGACGTGCGCGTGGTGTGCGAGGCGTGCCGCGGCCAGCGCTTCAATGCCGAGACGCTCGCCGTGCGCCTGCGCGGCAGGAGCGCAGGCGAAGTGCTGGCGATGAGCGTGGACGAGGCGGTCGAATTCTTCGCCGTGCATCCGGCGATCCACCACGCCCTGCGCCTGCTGCAGGAGGTGGGTCTCGGCTACCTGAGCGTCGGCCAGCAAAGCCCCACGCTTTCGGGCGGCGAGGCGCAGCGCATCAAGCTAGTGACGGAACTCTCCAAGGTTCGTCCCGATCTCGCCTCTCCGGCCCGCCGGAGAGGCGAGAACGCAGTTCCCGGCGCAACCACGCTCTACATCCTCGACGAACCCACCGTGGGCCTGCACATGGCGGACGTGGAAAAGCTGCTGCGCGTACTGCATCGCCTGGTCGATGCGGGCAATACCGTGGTCGTGATCGAGCATAACCTCGACGTGGTGGCGGAAGCCGACTGGCTGATCGATCTCGGGCCCGAAGGCGGCGATCAAGGCGGCCGCGTAGTGTTTCAGGGCGCCCCGGAAGCCACTTCAGCCGCAGACACTCACACGACGCGCGCTCTGGCAGAGTTCCTGCGCCGGCGCTCGCTGGCCTGATGCGGCCACGAAACCGCGGCTGCGCCGGTCATCGGACGGAACCGCCCAGGCGTTGATACGGTCCAAAGCTTGCTAGCCGATCCTTCACACTCCATCGAAAGCCCGACATGAAACTGGGAAGCATTCTCGGACTGTCCATTGCACTGCTGACGCTCCCCGCGCTGGCGCAAAACAGCCTGTCTCCGGAGGCGCTGGTGCGCAAGATCACCAACGACGTGCTCGAGACGGTACGCAGCGACAAGGCGCTGCAGGCCGGCGACCGCGAGAAGGCGCTCGCGCTGGCCGAGCAGAAGGTTCTGCCGCACATCGATTTCCGGGAAGCGGCGCGGCTGGCGGTCGGAAGGTCGTGGAATTCGGCCACGCCGCAGCAGCAGGACCGGCTGGTCGCGGAGTTCAGGGCCATGCTGGTGCGCATCTACTCGAACGCCATCGATACCTACCGCGGACAGACTCTGCGCGTGTTGCCGGTGAGGATGACGCCCGAAGATGCCGACGTCACGGTGCGCAACCAGTACCTGAAGCCCGGCCGGCCGCCGGTGCTGGTCGAGTACGCGATGCGCAAGACCCCCGAAGGCTGGAAGATCTACGACATCGCGGTGGAAAACGTCAGCCTGGTGCTCACCTATCGCGGCGAGTTCGACCAGGTGATGCGCCAGTCAGGCGTCGACGGCCTGATCAAGCGCATGACCGAAAAGAACCACCCCGCGCTGCGCGCCGGCTGAAGCGATCACTCGAACGCGTTGCTCAGGTCGCCGGCGTTGGCGCGCACGCCGGCCAACGGCTCGAGGCCGAAGCGGCGCGTGATGAACTTGATGATCGACGTCGTATCGTAGGGCGTCTGGTCGACGGTGCCACGCTTTGCGTGCGGTGAAATGATCAGCGTGGGGATGCGCGATCCCGGTCCCCAGCGGTCGCTCCAGCCCGGTCCGGCTGGCGGCGGAACGTGGTCCCAGAAGCCGCCGTTCTCGTCGTAGGTCACGATCACCGCCATCTTCGGCCACTGAGGGCTGTTCCTGAGCCGCGTGAGTAGGTCATCCAAGTGATGGTCGCCACTTGCGACGTCGGTGTAGCTCGGATGCTCGTTGACCCGTCCGTTCGGTTTGTAAAACGCCACCTGTGGCAGCGTGCCCTGAGCGATGTCGCGCTCCAGATCCGCCAGGTCCTTGAAATGCCTGGCCCGATCCGCCGACCCCGGCGCAAAGCGCGCGAAATAATTGAATGGCTGGTGGTGCGGCTGAAAATTCGGGCTGCCGGAAGCGCGGTTATAGATCACTGAACGTTTCGCCTTCGGATCGCGCTGCCCGTCGGCGAGCGCCGCGTTCCACGCTCCCGCGTACCAGGCCCAGCTCACCCGCTTCGCGCTCAACGTGTCGCCGATCGTCTTGTCCTTGAGGGGCGGCAAAGGTTGGCCCGCCGGATTCGCCAGGGCAAGGTTGCCGCCCGGCGCGGGCGCAATCCCGCTCGGCTGAAACGCGGGCTGCGCGTTATTGACCAGGTAGCCGTCGGGCGAAACCGCACCCTCGAGCGCCTGCACCGGACCTTGCAGCACCGAGTCCGGCGAGCCTGCCTTTTTCTTCAGTTGCCCGCGCTCGTCGAGCTGCGCGCGCATCGACGCCGGCGCCCCGGCAAATGCGGGTGGGCAGGCGCATACCAGCCAGAGATGATTGAGCAGCGAGCCGCCGTAGGCCCCCTGGAAGAAATGGTCCGCGAGCGTGTAGTCCTGCGCCCACTTCCAGAGTTTCATATTCGAGCCATCGAAGTAGCCCATGGTCCAGGCCCCGGTATTCGACATGGCGACGAACCGGTTGTTGCGGCCGCCGTTGATCTGCTCGCGGTGATGATGAAAGGCGTGGATCGGGCTCGGCAGCACCTCGTCCATGCGCCCGTTGACCGGCGGCGCGTCGATCTGGAACGGCCCGTT
>MERE01000143.1:0-1033 GCA_001771975.1 Betaproteobacteria bacterium RIFCSPLOWO2_02_FULL_68_150
GAGCAGCGCCGCCTGAACTTCAGCGGCCGGCGCCGCGCACCCTGCGCACCACCCATGGAACCACGATCAGCAGCGCGGTAACGGCAAGAAAGGTCGCCGAGATCGGCTGCGTGAAGAACACGCTCGCATCGCCCTGGCTGATCGAGAGCGCGCGGCGGAACTGCGTCTCGGCGAGCGGCCCGAGAATCAGGCCGATCACCGCCGGCGCCACCGGAATGCCCCAGCGGCGCATCGCGAAACCCATCAGGCCGAACACGTAGAGCGTCAGCAGATCGATCCAGGACTGGTGCAGGCTGTAGGCACCGAGCGTGGCGAACACGAGAATCCCGGCGTACAGCAGGTCGCGCGGGATCTGCAGCACCTTCACCCAGATGCCGATCAGCGGCAGATTGAGGACCAGCAGGATCACGTTGCCGACGTAGAGGCTCGCGATCAGGCCCCAGACGAGATCCGCCTGGCTCTGGAACAGGAGCGGCCCGGGCTGGATGCCGTAGTTCTGGAAGGCGCCGAGCAGGATCGCCGCGGTCGCCGAGGTCGGAATGCCGAGCGTGAGCAGCGGCACCAGGGTCCCGGTCGCGGAAGCGTTGTTCGCGGCCTCGGGGCCGGCGACGCCTTCGATCGCGCCGGTGCCGAACTCTTCCGGGTGCTTCGAGAGCTTCTTCTCGGTCGAATAGGAAAGGAAGGTGGGGATCTCGGCGCCGCCCGCCGGGATCGAGCCGAATGGAAAGCCGAGCGCCGTGCCGCGCAGCCACGCCGGCCAGGATCGCTGCCAGTCGTCCTTCGACATCATGAGCGAGCCCGACAGGCGTTCGAGCGTTTCCGTGAGCCGGCTCTGGTAGGCCGCGACGTAAAGCGCTTCGCCCACGGCGAAAAGCCCCACCGCGAGCACCACCACATCGACCCCGTCGAGCAGCTCGGGCACGCCGAAGGCAAAGCGCGGCGAGCCGGTCTGGCTGTCGATGCCGATCAATCCGAGCAGCAGGCCGATGCAAAGGCTCGCCAGGCCGCGCACCGTCGATTCGCCCAGCACCGC
>MERE01000143.1:1094-9661 GCA_001771975.1 Betaproteobacteria bacterium RIFCSPLOWO2_02_FULL_68_150
CGTGAGCAGCACCGTCGCGATCGATCCGGCGACGAACGAGCCGATCGCGCTGGTCGCCAGCGCAGGTCCGGCGCGGCCCGCCTTCGCCATCCGGTTGCCTTCGAGCGCGGTGGCGATCGAGGCCGATTCGCCCGGCGTATTGAGCAGGATGGTGGTGGTCGAGCCGCCGAACATGGCGCCGTAGTAGATGCCGGCGAACATGATGAGCGCACCGGTCGGGTCGAGCTTCACGGTGAGCGGCAGCAGCATCGCCACGGTCAGCGCCGGGCCCACGCCCGGCAGCACGCCTACCGCGGTGCCCAGCGTCACGCCGATGAATCCCCACAGCAGGTTGAGCGGCTTCAGCGCGACGTCGAAGCCGGAGAGCAGCGCGTTGAAGGTCTCCACTTCAGATTCCCGCGCTGCCGAGCAGCGGCGCGAGCCAGCCCGCGGGCAGATTCACGTTGAGGAATTTCACGAAGAACAGGAACACCACCAGGGCAATGGCGCTGCCGAGCGCGAGATCGCGTGCGATGCGCGAGCTGCCGAAACCGCGCGCGACGCCCGCGAACAGCAAGGCGCCGGCGATCACGAAGCCGGCGTGGCCGATCAATGCCATGTGCGCGCCGAGGCCTGCAGTCACCCAAACGAATCCCGGCGCGTGGAAGGCGTGATCGCCGCGCTCGGCCGGATCGTCGGAGGGTCGCGCGCGCCAGCCGCCGGTGAATACTTCGTAGAGCAACCACAGGCCGCAGGCGATCAAGCCCGCCGCCACCACGCCCGGCATGAAGTTGGGGCCGATGCCGGCGTAGCCGCCCTCGCCGGGCAGCCGGGCGGTGGCGATTGCCGTCGCCGTGCCCAGCGCCAGAACGCCGAGCGAGAGCGCTAACTCTGGCGCTCGTACCCTCATGCCGTTACCGCGCGATGAACGGCGGCACGGTCCATCCCATCGCGCGGAGATCGACCCGCGGCACCGCCGTCGGGACGATCACTTCTTGATGCCGAGCGAGTCGATGATGGCGCCGATGCGCCTGGTATCCTCGTCGATGAACTTCTTGTAATCGTCGCCGCCGAGGTAAAAGCCCGCCCAGCCCAGTTTTTCGAGAGTCGCTTTCCACGCCGGCGACTCGGTCGCCGCCTTGACCATCGCGACGAGCGCATCGCGCTGCGGCGGCGTAATGCCGGGCGCGCCGAAAATGCCGCGCCAGTTGCCGAGTTCGACGTCGATGCCCTGCTCCTTGAGCGAAGCGATGCCCTCGGTCTTGCCGGGCGAGGACACCGCCAGCGCACGCATCTTGCCGCCCTTCACCTGTTCGGCGAATTCGCCCACGCCGGAGACCCCCGCTGTGACGTGGCCGCCGATGATCGCGGCAATCGCTTCACCGCCGCCCTTATAGGGCACGTAGTTGATTCTGGCGGGATCTACGCCCACCGCCTTTGCAATCAGCCCGATCAGGATGTGGTCGGTGCCGCCCGCCGAGCCGCCGCCCCAGGACACTTTGCCCGGGCTGTCCCTGAACGCCTTCACCAGGTCGGCCATCGACTTGTGCGGGGAGTTCGCCGGAACGACGATCACTTCCCATTCGCTCGTGAGGCGCGCGACCGGCGTGACCTGCGCGAGGTTCACCGGCGATTTCTGCAGGTGCAGGCCGCCGACCATCACCATGCCGCCGATCATGACCGCGTTCGGATCGCCCTTGGCCGAATTGACGAACTGCGCGAGGCCAATGGCGCCCGCCGCGCCGCCCTTGTTCTCGAACTGCACCGATGACACCAGCCTGGCGCCCTGCAGCGCCGCCGCCAGGTTGCGGCCCGTCTGGTCCCAGCCGCCCCCGGGGTTGGCGGGGATCATCATCTTGAGCGCCGGCTGCGCTGCCGCGAGCCCGGAAAACGCGGCAGCCAACAGGGTGAGCAGGATCTTGGTCATGGCTACTCCCGGAGGGAAAGGTTCGCATTGTAGTGCAGGGGAAAATTTCGGCGATAATGCGCCCCCTTGAGTTCGGCCGCGTGGCCCACATTTGCGCTTGCGCTCGAGCGGGCGACGGAAAATCCATGATTCGAATCGAAAACCTGGTCAAGACCTTCGGCACCAAGCGCGCCGTGGACGGCGTGTCGTTCACGGTCGAGCGCGGCGAGGTGGTCGGGTTCCTCGGCCCGAACGGCTCGGGCAAGTCCACCACCATGCGCATGATCACCGGCTTTTACCCGCCGACGAGCGGGAGCGTCACGGTGGGCGGCCATGACGTCGCCGAGTCGCCGCTCGATGCGAAGCGCCTGATCGGCTACCTGCCGGAGAGCGCCGCGGCGTATCCCGAGATGACGGTCGAGAGCTTTCTCACCTTCGCCGCGGCGATGCGCGGCCTCAAAGGCGAGGCGCAGAAGAAGGCGATCGCGCGCGTCGTCGAGCGCTGCTTCCTTTCGTCCGTGCGGCGCCAGTCGATCGACACTCTCTCCAAGGGCTACAAGCACCGCACCTGTCTCGCGCAGGCGCTGATCCACGACCCGGAGGTGCTGGTGCTCGACGAGCCGACCGACGGCCTCGATCCGAACCAGAAGCACGAGGTCAGGAACCTGATCCGCGAGCTCGGCCGCTCGAAGGCGGTGATCTTTTCGACCCACATCCTCGAGGAGGTGGACGCGGCCTGCACCCGCGCGATCATCATCGACCGCGGCAGGATCGTCGCGCAGGGCACGCCGGCCGAGCTGCGCGCGATGTCGGCGACCGCAGGCGCGGTGACCCTGGAGGCGCAGGGCGCCACCGCCGAAAAACTGTCCGCACTGGGCCGGGTGGAAAGCCTGGACGGCGTTTTCCGCATCTACCCGCGCGATGCGTCGCAGGCCGCGGTGCTCGCCGCCGCGATCATCGAACTGGTCAGCCGCGAAGGCTGGAAGGTGCGCGGCATGTTCAGCGAACGCGGGGAGCTGGACGAAGTCTTCCGCCGCATCACGCTTCCGGACACGGTGAAACAATGAACGCGCTCTGGATCATCGCCAAGCGGGAACTGGCGGGTTACTTCAACTCGCCGGTGGCCTACGTGTTCCTCGTGATCTTCCTCCTGGTGGCGGGGTTCCTGACGTTCACCGCGGGCGCCTTCTTCGAGCGCGGCGAAGCGGGCCTCGGCGCCTTTTTCGGCTGGCATCCCTGGCTCTACCTGGTGCTGGTGCCCGCGGTCGGCATGCGGTTGTGGTCGGAGGAGCGGCGCGCCGGCACGATCGAGCTGCTGCTCACGCTGCCGGTGACGACGTGGCAGGCGATCCTGGGCAAGTTCCTCGCCTCGTGGCTGTTCCTCGCACTCGCACTGGCGCTCACTTTTCCGGTAGTGCTGACGGTCAACGTGCTCGGCGAACCGGACAACGGCGCGATCGTCGCCGGCTACGTGGGGAGCCTCTTCCTTGCGGGTGCCTACCTCGCGCTGACCTGCATGACCTCCGCCCTGACACGCAACCAGGTGGTCGCGTTCATCCTCGCCGTGGTGCTGTGCCTGTTCCTCATCCTCGCCGGCTTCAATCCGGTCACCGACCTGCTGGTGCGCTGGGCAAGCCCTGCAGTGGTGGATACGGTGGCGGCGTTTTCGGTGGTGACGCACTTCGACGGCTTCCAGAAGGGCGTGCTCGACACGCGCGACCTGCTGTTCTTCGTGTCGGTGATCGGCTTTGCGCTGTTCGCCACCGGCGTCATCATCCGCAGCCACCGCGCGGGCTAGGACTAGGCCATGAAACCGCGTGACAACCTGATCTATTCGGCGGTCGGCCTGGCGGCGCTACTGCTCGCGCTGGTCGCGTTCAACTACCTCGCCTCGGGGGCGGCGGTGCGCCTCGACCTGACCCAAGGCAAGCTCTACACCCTTTCCGAGGGCACCAGGCGAATCCTGCGCGCGCTCGACGCGCCGGTGAAGTTGAAGCTCTACATCTCGCAGGGCGAGCACGCGATGCCGGTGCCGCTGCGGAGTTTCGCGCAGCGCGTCGAGGACCTGGCGCGCGAGTTCAAGTCGGTCGCCGGCGCCAATCTGGTGATCGAGAAGTACAACCCCAAGCCCGACTCGGACGAGGAGGACGCGGCGCAGCTGGATGGCATCGAGCCGCAGCAGCTCATGTCGGGCGAGCAGTTCTACCTTGGCCTCGCGGTGAGCCGGCTCGAGCGCAAGCAGTCCGTCCCGGCGCTCAACCCGGCGCGCGAGCGGCTGCTCGAGTACGACCTCGCGCGCGCCATCGCGCGCGTCGGCAGCGCCGAGCGCCCGGTGATCGGCCTGATGAGCGCGCTGCCGGTGCTGGGCGAGAAGTTCAATCCGTTCACGCGCCAGAGTTCCGAACCCTGGGTGCTCGCCAACGAGTTGAAGCGCGACTTCGACGTCCGCCCGGTCAACATGACCGCGGCGGCGATCGACAAGGACATCAACGTGCTGCTGGTGATCCATCCGCGCGACATCGCCGAGGCGACCGAGTACGCGCTCGACCAGTTCGTGTTGCGCGGCGGGCGCCTGGTGGTGTTCGTCGATCCTTACGCCTACTTCGACCAGCAGCCCGGCCCGATGCCCGGCATGGGCGGCGGCGGCACCAGCTCCAACCTGCCGAAACTGTTCAAGGCCTGGGGCGTGACGATGGACCCGGGCAAGGTGATCGCCGACGCCGTGTTCGCCTCCGGCGGCGGGCAGCGCTACACGCCGACCGTGCTCACGCTCAACCGCACCGCGTTCAACCGCGACGACATCGTCACCAGCCAGATCGAATCGCTGCTGTATGCGTTCGGCGGCGCCTTCGAAGCCAAGCCGGCCGCCGGGCTGCAGGTGGTCGAACTGGTGAAAAGCTCGCCCAACTCGATGCGCGTCGACAACGTCGTCGCCGCCGTGTCCGGCGATGCAGCGACCAAGGGCTTCAAGCCGGAGGGCAAGAGCCTCGCGCTCGCACTTCGCCTGCAGGGCCGCTTCAAGACCGCGTTCGCCGAAGGCCAGCCCAAGAGCGAGGCGCCGCCGGCCGCGAAGGGAACCGCACCCAAGCCGGCCGCGCCCGAGCCGCAGTTGCGCGAATCGGCCAAGGACAACGCCGTGGTGCTGGTCGCCGATGTCGACATGCTGAACGACGGCGCGGCGGTGGACGTACAGGAACTCTTCGGCCGTCGCATCGTGGTGCCGTCGAACGGCAACCTCGCCTTCGCGCAGAGCCTGGTGGAGCAGCTTGCCGCGGGCGACGAGCTGATCTCGCTCAGGAGCCGGGCGGCCGCCTTCCGGCCGCTCAGCGTGGTGCGCGAGATGGAAGCCCAGGCGCAGCAGGAATACTTCGGCAAAATCCAGGCGCTCGAGGCCGAGCTGCAGAAAACCACTGAGAAAATGCAGGCGCTGCAGAAGGCGCGCGGTCCAGCCGCCAAGGGTGCGCAGATCCTGACCGCCGAAGAACAGGCAGAGCTCGAGAATTTCCGCAAGAAGGTGGTGGTCGCGCGCAAGGAACTCAAGGACCTGCGCAAGAACCTGCGCCAGGATTCCGAGAGCCTCGTGTTCTGGACCAAGGTCGCCAACATTGCGCTGGTGCCGGTGCTGGTGGCGCTCGCCGGAATCGGCGTCGCGCTGCTGCGGCGCCGGCGCCAGGCCGCGGCTGCATGAACGCGCGCGTCGCGGCGATCCTGATCCTGCTCCTGGCGCTGCTGGGAGGTGGCGCGCTGCTCTATCACCAGCAGGGGCAAACGCAGCGGCCCGCGGAGGCCGGCGCACTGGGGCAGACGCTGCTCAAGGGGCTCAAGGCCGCCGAGGTGAGCGCGATCCAGATCCGCGAACCCGGTTCGACCCTGACCCTCGAGCGCAGGGGCGAGCGCTGGGTCGTCGCCGAACGCGACGGCTTTCCGGCCGATCTGGACCGCGTGCGCGATTTCGTGCTGAAAGCACTCGAGCTGAAAATCGGCCAGACCGAGCCGATCGGCGACAAGGACCGCGCGCGGCTCAATCTGGACGCGAGCGGCACGCTGGTCGAATTCAAGGACGCAAAGGGCGCGAGCCTGGCGCGCTTCATCGCCGGGAAGAAATTCTTCAAACGCGAGCCCGAAAACCCGGACCAGGCGGCAGGCGACGGCCGCTTCGTACTGCTGTCAGAGGACCCGGGACGCGTCGTCGTGGTCTCCAATGCGCTCGCGCAGGCCACGGCGAAGAGCGCGGACTGGGTGAGCCGCAGCGGCCTGGCGGTCGAAAAAGTGCAATCGTTGGAGTATCGGCCGGCAGGCGGCGACGGATGGAAGATCGAACGCCCGGGCGACAACGCCGACTGGATGCTCGCCGGCGCGAAAGCGCACGAGAAACTCGAGATCACCAAAGCCAATGCGGCCGCGTATTCGCTGGCGAGCCTGGATCTCGCAGACGTCGCCCCCAGGGATTTGAAGCCGGAAGACTCGGGGCTCGACCAGCCGGCAGTGCTTGCGGCGACGACTTTCGACGGCCTGAGCTACACGGTCCACGTCGGCAAGCTCGCCGGCGAGCAGTATTACGTCGCGGTCAGTGTTGCCGGCGAGCCGAAAACCGAAGGCAAGGACGCGGGGGAGCGCGGCCGCAAGCTCGCCGAGCGGCTGGCGCGTGAAAGATCGCTTGCCGGGCACGTGCTGCTCGTGGCGAAGAACCGCTTGGACGACGTGCTCAAGCCGCGCGCCGAGCTGCTCGCCAGGCCGCAGGAGAACAAGAAGTAGCGCCGCCGCGGGAGCTGCGGGCGCTACAATCCGCGGCGCGTGGAACCGCACGTCTCCGATATCGTCCGCATCATTCAGCTGGTGGTCGCGCCGGTGTTCCTGCTCACCGCGGTGGGCACGCTCATCGCCGCGCTCAACGTGCGGCTCGGCCGGGCCGTCGACCGGCGCCGTGTCCTGGAGGAAAAACTGGGCGCGCTCGCGCGTGACGAGGCCGATATCGCGCGCGACGAGCTGGCGCAGATCGGGCGGCGCATCCGCAACGTCTATCTGGCGATCCTTTTCGCCGTGCTCTCGGCGCTTTTCGTCTGCCTGCTGATCGCGGGCGCCTTCATCGGCGCGCTCGCCTCGGCCGAGCTGACGCGCACCATCGCCGCGCTGTTCGTGGTGGCGATGCTGGCGCTGATCGCGAGCCTGCTGCTTTTCCTGCGCGAAATCTTCCTCGCGGTGTCGACGCCGCGGCACGTGCCGAAATGACGCTCGCCTGCACGCGCGCCGGGATGGGCGGCACGCCGATCGTGTTCGTGCACGGCTTTGCCTGCGAGCGCAACGACTGGCGCGCACAGGTGGATCACTTTGGCGCCGCGCGCCAGGTGATTGCCTGCGATCTGCCCGGCCATGGCGCCTCGAAGGGCGGTGTCGCCGAGTGCAGCATCGAGCGCCATGGCGACGAGGTGGCGGCGCTGCTCGAGGACCTGGGTGCGCCGGCGCTGCTGGTCGGGCACAGCCTGGGGTGCCGCGTGGTATTGCAGGCCTATCGGCGATCGCCTGCGCGCGTCGCAGGGTTGGTGCTGGTCGACGGCAGCCGCATGGGCACGGGCGATCCCGAACAAGCGGCTGGGGCGATGCGTACTGCGATCGATTTCGCCGGCTACCCGGCGTTTGCCGAGGCGCTGTTTTCGCAGATGTTCCTGAAGCAGACGCCGGCGGCGGTCGCCGTGATCGAGCGCGCCAAGCGCCTGCCGGCTGAGATCGGAGCCACACTCTTTCCAGCCCTGGTGCGCTGGGACGCCGCGCACATGGAAAGCGCGCTCGCCGCGGTGCGCGTGCCGCTGCTCGTCATACAAACCACCACCTTGAACGCCGATCGCAGGCGCGTGCCACTGCAGGCGGGACAAACCACGCCGTGGCTCGAACTGGTTCGCACGCGCGTCCCGGGTGCGCGCATCGAAGTGCTGCCCGGGCTCGGGCACTTTCCGCAGCTCGAGGCGGCCGAACAGGTGAACGCGCTCATCCAATCGCTGGGCTGAACGCCCCGACAGGCAAGAGCAGCACCGGCGGAATCCTCGCTCCGTGCTACGATATGGGTGCCCATATGAAGACCACGATAGAGATCTCCGACCCGCTTTTGCGCCAGGCGAAACGCGTCGCGGCAAAGGAGCGGACCACCGTGCGCGCGCTGGTCGAACAGGGGCTGCGCCGCGAGCTTGGCGCACGGCAGCGCGGCGCCCGGTTTCGCCTGCGCCCCGTCACCGTCGGCGGCAAGGGGTTGCAGCCCGGAGTGACTCACGCCTGGGAACGCCTCGCCGCGCTGATCTACGAAGGTCGCGGCGGTTGATCGGCGTCGATACGAACATCCTCGTTCAGGCGCATCGGCAGGATGCGCCTTCGCATGACATTGCCAGGCGCTGCGTGACTGAGCTTGCCGAGGGCTCCGCCGCCTGGGCGATCCCCTGGCCCTGCGTGCACGAGTTTCTCGCGATCGTCACGCATCCGAGGATCTTCGCGCCGCCGACGCGGCTCCCCGTCGCGATACGGTGCGTTGCCGCGTGGCTCGCTTCGCCAAGCCTTGTGGTGCTTGCCGAGGCCCCCGAGCACTGGTCCCGCCTCGCCGCGCTGCTGGAAGCGGGCGGCGTCACCGGCGCGACGGTGCATGATGCCCGCATGGCGGCGATATGCGTGGAGCACGGCGTGCGCGAGTTCTGGAGCG
>MERE01000144.1 GCA_001771975.1 Betaproteobacteria bacterium RIFCSPLOWO2_02_FULL_68_150
CGATGGCGCGCAGCCACGCAGGGCGCGAGCTGAGGAAACTGGGGGCGCACCCGGTGCTGCGCGAGAACTACAAGACCGACAACGGCAACCTCGTCATCGACTGCCACGGCCTCACGATCGTCGATCCACCCCGGCTCGAGGCGGATCTGAACAACATCGCGGGCGTGGTGACCAATGGAATTTTCGCGCGCCGCCCGGCGGATCTGCTGCTGCTCGCCACGCCCGCGGGCGTGCAGGCGAGGAGTCGGAAAGTCTAGCCCTTCGGCGGCACGTAACCCGCGGCCTGTTCGGCGCCCTCGCCGAAGAAGTGCTTCTCCATCTGCTCGGCGAGGTACTTGCGCGCGTTCGCGTCGGCCAGGTTGAGGCGGTTCTCGTTCACCAGCATGGTTTGATGGCGCAGCCACTGCTGCCACGCTTCCTTCGAGACCTGTTCGTAGATCCGCTTGCCGAGCGCGCCCGGGTAGGGCGGAAAATCGAGCCCATCGGCTTCGCGCCCGAGCTTGATGCACTTCACCGTTCTCGCCATCGCCTAGATCCGTTTGAGGAATACTTTGGAGCCGCGGCGCCAATTATAGAGTGACTGGCGCCGCTCGGGCAGCGCCGACACGTCGGCTTCCCTGAAGCCGTGGGCGATGAACCAGTGCGCGGCGCGCGTCGTGAGCGCGAACAGGCGCCGGATCTTCTGTGCCTCGGCGCGCGCCTGGCAGGCCTGCAGCAGGCGCTCGCCGTAGCCGGCGTCGCGGTATTCCGGCGCTACCGCAAGGCAGGCGAACTCGGCGCGTTTCTCGGCAGGAAATGGATAGAGCGCCGCGCAGCCGACGATCACGCCGTCGTGCTCGACCACCTCGAAGTTGCCGATCTCGCGCTCGAGCAGCTCGCGGCTGCGCTTGACCAGCGTGCCGTCGGCCTCGAGCGGTTCGATCAGCGCGAGGATCCCGCCGATGTCCTCGATCCTCGCCGGGCGCAGCTGCTCGAGCGGGTCCGCGGTGATCATGGTGCCGACGCCGGAGTGGGTGAAGAGCTCCAGCAACGTGCCGCCGTCGGCGCGCCGCGCCACCAGGTGCACCCGCCCGACGCCGCCGGCGAGCGCACGCAGCGCGCTCTTCAGCACACGCGCCGCGTGCGGCGGCTGACCGGGTTTCTTCAGCAGCGCCTCGGCCGCACGTGCGGTGAGCTCGTGCAGCGGCTCGCCCCTGCGGGTGGCGGGCAATTTGTCGGTGAGCAGCAGCAGCTTGTCGGCCCTGAGGGCGATCGCCACGCTTTCCGCGACGTCCTCCCAGGCGAGATTGAAGACCTCCCCGGTCGGCGAATAGCCGATGTGCGGCACGAGCACCAGTTCGCCGGCTTCGAGGTGGCGCGCGATCGCCGTGCCGTCCACCTTGCGCACTTCGCCGGTGAACTGGAAATCGGTGCCGTGCAGTACGCCGAGCGGGCGCGCCGTGAGGTAGTTGCCCGAGGCGACCCGGATACGTGCTCCGGCCATGGGCGAGTTCGGCAGCCCCTGCGACAGCAGAGCCTCGATTTCAACCCGCAGCACGCCGGCGGCGTGCTTGACGGCAACCAGCGAGGCGGCGTCGGTGATGCGCAGGCCGCGCGCGAATCGCGAGCGCCGGCCCTTGGCGCGCATCTCCGCCTCGATCTGCGGCCGCGCGCCGTGCACCAGCACGAGGCGGATGCCGAGCGCCGCCAGCAGATTCAAGTCGTGCACGAACGAAACGAAACGCGTTTTTTCGGCAACCAATTCGCCGCCGCAACCGATGACGAAAGTGCGGCCGCGAAAGGCGTGCACATACGGTGCCGCCTGGCGGAACCAGCGCACGAAAGCTTGCGGATGCGGCAGCCTGCCCATCTTGCGTCCCTGAGCGACTTGTTTGCGGCGATTCTAAGGCAGCGTCGAAGCGCGTCAATTTACGCGCCGCGGCCGCCTCAGAAATCCCCGGCCAGGGCGTTGAGCGCGGCGAGCGCGGCGGGCGCCGCGGTTTCGGTGCGCAGGATCCGCGGACCCAGGGCGACGGGTTGAAATCCGGCCGCCGCCAGCAGCCTTTGCTCCGCTTCGCTGAAGCCCGCTTCCGGTCCCACCGCGAGCACGATCGCTGCAGCTTTTCCGCTGAGCGCCTGCTTCAGACCCGTACCCGCGTCCGGCGCGAGCACCAGCTTGAGGGCGTCAGGCGGCGCCGCATAGCGTGCCAGGGGCAGTGGCGCCAGGATGTCGGGCACGCGATTGCGGCCGCACTGCTCGCAGGCGGCAATGGCGACGCGCCGCCAGTGTTCGCAGCGCGCTGCGGCGCGTTCGCCGCTTAGCCGTACCACCGATTTTTCGGCCGCCACGGGCTGGATCGCGTGCACGCCGAGCTCGACCGATTTCTGCACCGTGAGATCCATGCGCTCGCCAGAGGAAAGTCCCTGCAGCAGCGTCACCGCGAGCGGCGACTCGCGCTCGGTAGCGGAGTAAGACTCGATCCGGACAGCCACCCCGCCTCTGCCGATGCTCTCGATCCGCGCCGCGTACTCGCCGCCGGAGCCGTTGAAAAGAATCACCGCGTCGTCGATCTGCAGCCGCAGGGCGCGCACGGCGTGGTGCGCGGCCGCCGCCGGCAAAGCGAGGTGGGTGCCGGCGGCGAGCGGCGCGTCGACGTGGAGCCGCGGCATGAGGTGGCGGTGGCGCTGCATGCTAGGATTCAGGCATGGTATCGACGACGACTACGGTGTGCAATTTCGGCTGGCGCGCGCCCGGGTTCGACCTGGCGGGCGTCGATGGCAAGCGCTACACGCTCGCCAAGACGCGAGGTCCGAACGGGCTCCTCGTGATGTTCATCTGCAATCACTGCCCGTACGTCAAGGCGGTGCTCGATCGCATCGTGCGCGACTGCGCGGAACTCTCGGCGCAGGGCATCGGCTCGGTGGCGATCATGTCGAATGATCCGGCGGAGTACGCCGAGGATTCGTTCGCCAACATGCAGCGCGTGGCGCGCGAGCGGAAATTCCCGTTCCCCTACGTCTTCGACGAGACGCAGGATGTCGCGCGCGCCTACGGTGCGGTTTGCACGCCGGATTTCTTCGGCTTCAACGCCCAGCTCGAGCTGCAATACCGCGGCCGGCTGGACGAGTCGCGCACGGCGCCGGTGCCGGGGGCGCGGCGCGAGCTGTTCGAGGCGATGCTCGCCGTGGCGAAAACCGGGCAGGGGCCGAAGGAGCAGGTTGCGTCGATCGGCTGCTCGATCAAGTGGCGTCGATGAAGGGCCGCTGGCACGCCAGCGCGGCAGAAGCTGCGGCGGCGCCGCTGCCCGAAGGCCGGCGCTCGGCGGAGCTCCTGCGGCACGGCAGCCTGGAAGTGCGCTGGTACGCACCGCGCGGCGTCGATCCGCAAACGCCGCACGAGCGCGACGAGATCTACATCGTGGCGCGCGGACGCGGCATGTTCGTGCGCGGCGCCGAGCGCATCGCCTTCGGCCCGAACGACCTGCTGTTCGTGCCCGCCGGGATGGGGCACCGTTTCGAGGACTTCAGCGACGACTTCGCAGCCTGGGTGGTTTTCTGGGGCGCTGCAGGCGGCGAGCGCGACAACCCTTTCGTTTAAGCGGCAATCGGCGCTGCGGATCACAATCCAAGGATCGTAACCGCGGCTGCCACGATCACCACAACGGTCGGCATCATCATGAAGAGGAATTGCACGTAATCGGTGACCTTCATGGTGCCCTCCATCTGCGGGACGGTGAGCTCAGAGTAGGCCCATCGCGACGCAAATGCAGCGAACCATGACGCCCGCCCGATGTGCGAAATGCACGTTCGCCGCGTGCCGGCGCTGCTACCAGTGGGGGGGTGGCTTGCGGTTCACGACGATGCAGTCGCGCTGCACTGCAACGTAACCGCCGTCGGTGAGATCCTTGAAGATGCGGCTGACCATCTCGCGCGAGGCGCCGACGCGGCTCGCGATGTCCTGCTGCGTCAGGCGCTCTCCGATCACCCAGACGCCGTCGCGCTCCTCGGCGAGCTCGAGCAGCAGCCTCGCCACGCGGCCGTAGACGTCCATCAGCGCGAGGCTTTTCACGCTCGCGGTGAGCGATCGCACCCGATGAATGAGCTTTTCGATCAGGCGCACTGCGAATCCCGGGTTGCGGACCAGAAACTCGCGCAGATCGGCCTTGCGAATGACGAGGAAGACGCTCTTGTCGAGTGTCATGATCGAGGCCGAACGCGGGCCTTCGTCGAGCATCATTTCGCCGAAGTACTCGCCGGGTCCCTGCGTGAGCAGCACGATCTCCCGCCCTCCGGGGTCGGCCACGAACACCTTTACGCGGCCCGAGACGATGATGTAGAGCGACTCGGCCGGGTCGCCCTCGCTGATGATCACGGTGCTCTTGGGAAAGGTGCGCGTCACTGCGTGCGCAGACAGTGCCTGCATCTCGGCAGCGGAGAGCGTTTCGGCGCGGTGGGCGCTCGGCGACACGCGGCCAAGCTTACGCTAGCGGGGCGGCTTCGAGAAACCGGCCAGGCATTCCTCCGTCTGGAACTGCGGCACGCAGACCCGTGTGCCGTCGACCGCCGCCACATGGACTGCGACCCCATAGACGGCTTTCAGATTCCCGGCCGTGATCACCTCGTCCGGTGCACCGTAGTGGAACGCGCCGCCGCGAGTGAGCAAAAGGGCATGGCTCGCACCATGAAAAGCCTCATCCGGCCGGTGCGTGGAGAACACCACCGCGAGCCTCCGGTCGGCGAGCTGGCGGAGCTGGCGCAGCACCCGCACCTGGTTGCCGAAGTCCAGATTCGCGGTCGGCTCGTCGAGCACGAGCGCGAGCGGTTCCTGCGCCAGGGCGCGCGCCAGCAGCGCAAGCTGGCGCTCACCGCCGCTCACCTCGGTGTAGGGCCGCTCGGCCAGATGCGCGATGCCAAGGGCCTCCAGCGCGGCATCGGCGGCGGCGAGATCGCGCGCCGCCGGCGCGCCGAACAATCCGATGCGCGCCGCGCGGCCCATGAGCGCCACATCGCGCACCGTGAACGGGTACTCGGGAGCGTGGTCCTGCGGCACATAGCCGAGCCGCTGCGCGACTTCGTTGCGCCTGAGCGCCGCCAGAGGCGTGCCGCCCAGGCGCAGTTCGCCCTCCAGCGCAGGATGCAGCCCGAGCAGGGTGCGAAAGAGCGTCGTCTTGCCGCCGCCGTTCGGCCCGAGCACGCATAGCACCTCGCCCGCCGAAAGCGCGAGGTCGAGCCCCTTCGCGATGCGACGTCCGGGGTAGCCGAAGGCGAGCGCGCGGGCTTCGAGGATCATTGCCACCGGCGCCTCGTGCGCAGCAGGAGGAACAGGAACGCCGGCGTGCCGACCAGCGCGGTGACTACGCCCGGCGGCAGCTCGATCGAGGTCGCGGTGCGGCACAGCGTGTCGACCGTGACGAGGAACGCCGCGCCGAGCAGCATCGCGAGCGGCAGCAGGCGCGAGAACTCCGGCCCCACCAGGAGGCGCGCGGCGTGCGGAATGAGCAGCCCCACCCAGCCGATCACCCCGGAGATCGCTACGCAGGCCGCCGTGATGAGCGTGGCGGCACACACTACCGCGAGGCGCAGGGCCGTCACCGGGATGCCGAGCGATCGTGCTTCGTCGTCGTCGAGCGCCAGCAGGTTCATGCGCCAGCGCAGAAGCAATAGCGGCAGCAGGCCGCAGACGACAAGCGGCCCCGCCAGCGCGAGGTCGCGCGGAGTCACTGCAGCGAGGCTGCCCAGCAGCCAGAACGTGATCGGCGGCAACTGGTTGAGCGGATCGGCGAGCGCCTTGACCAGCGCGACCACGGCGCCGAGCAGCGAGCCGATCACCACGCCGGAGAGTACCAACGCGAGCCCCGGGTCGTGTCCGCGCGCGGCGGCGGCCACCGCGTAGGCGAGCGCCACGGCGGCAAATCCGCCGCCGAACGCCGCTGCCTGGATCACGAAGGCGTTCTGCGAGAAGAAGATCGCGAGCACCGCGCCGGCGGCCGCGCCTGCCGATACGCCGAGGATGTCCGGCGATACCAGCGCGTTGCGGAACATGCCCTGATACGCGGTGCCGGCAGCGGCCAGTGCCGCACCCACGAGCAGTGCGGCGGCGATGCGCGGCGCGCGGATCTGCCAGACGATCTGCGCCGCCTGCTCCGGAGCGGCGCTGCCCACGCCGATGGCACTTCCCAGCACCGCGAGCACGTCGCCGAGCGGCAGCGCGACTTCCCCCAGCGCGAGCGCGCCCGCCGCCAGCGCGGCGAGCGCCAGCCCGGCCGCCACGTTGGCCGCGCGCGGGCTGCGCGTCAACGCGTACACACCCAGGCGGCGATCGCGCAATCCGCGCCGCAGCGGCGCAGCGCCTTCGCTTCAGCCTCGGCGCGATTGGCGCCGCGCTGCATAAAGTGGCGCTTGTTGCCTTGCGCGAGCGCTGCGCAGCCACCGTTGAGCGACGCCACCACCTCGCATTGCGGGTGGCCGCACTGGCGCAGAGCCTCGAGCTGGGCCTGGCGACGTGTGCGCCGCTCGCTCGCCCAACCGACGTTGCGGCTCGGCGCGTGGTAGGCGATCGCGGCGTGATTCGCCGCAGCGCGGCGCGGCTCTTGGCGCGCGGCCGCGGGCGGCGCCGGCAGGGCGCCTGCGACGAGCAGGGCGGCGGCCAGCCATGCGCGCCGCACGGCGCTCACATCGTGGCGCCGAGCACCCATGGTGCGAACTCGTCCTCGCCGTAGCCGAACAACTCCGACTTGGTCTTTTGCCCCGAGGCGGTGGCGAGGATCAGCTCGAAGAAGCGCTGGCCGACGGCGGCAATGCTTTCCTTGCCATCGACGATGGTGCCGCAGTTGATGTCCATGTCCTCTTCCTGATGCTCGTAGAGCGGCGTGTTGGTGGCGAGCTTGAGCGAAGGCGCCGGCTTGCAGCCGTAGGCCGAGCCGCGTCCGGTGGTGAAGCAGATGAGATTCGCGCCGCCCGCCACCTGCCCGGTTGCCGACACCGGGTCGTAGCCCGGCGTGTCCATGTAGACGAACCCCTTGGCGGTCACGGCTTCGGCGTACTCGTAGACGTCGACCAGGTTCGTCGTGCCGCCCTTCGCCACGGCGCCGAGCGATTTCTCCAGAATCGTGGTGAGGCCGCCCGCCTTGTTGCCGGGCGAGGGGTTGTTGTTCATCTCGTTGCCGTTGCGTCGCGTGTACTCCTCCCACCAGCGGATGCGCCGGATGAGCTTCTCGCCCACCTCGCGCGTCACCGCGCGCCGCGTCAGCAGGTGCTCGGCGCCGTAGATCTCGGGCGTCTCCGAAAGGATCGCGCTGCCGCCGTGGCGCACCAGAGAATCGACCGCGGCGCCGAGCGCCGGATTGGCGCTGATGCCGGAATAACCGTCCGAGCCACCGCACTGCAGCCCGAGGAGGAGATGGCTCGCGGATACGGTTTCGCGCTTCGCCTGGTTGGCCTGCGGCAGGATCGACTCGATGCGCGCAATGCCTTCGCGCACCGCCTTCGCGGTGCCGCCTTTTTCCTGGATCGTGTATGCGTGCAGCGTGTCTTGGCGCTGGAGCTTTTCAGCCGCGAGCAGCGCGTTGACCTGGTTCGCTTCGCAGCCCAGGCCCACCACCTGCACCGCGAAGAAATTGGGATGGCGCGCATACCCGGCCATGGTGCGACGCAGGACGTCCATCGGCTCGCCCTCGCTCGCCATGCCGCAGCCGCTCTTGTGGGTGAGCGCGACCACGCCATCGACGTTGGGGTAGTCGTCGAGCCGGTTTTCGAAATGGCGCGCAATCGTGCGTGCCACGGTGGCCGAGCAGTTGACGCTGGTCAGGATGCCGATGTAATTGCGCGTCGCGACGCGGCCATCGGAGCGTACGATGCCCTGGAAGGTCGCCTGTGGCGTCGCCCTTTCGACCGGTTTGACGTCGGCGCAGAACGCGTAATCGCGCTGGAACTCGCCCATCGCGAGGTTGTGGACGTGCACGTGCTCGCCGGGCGGGATGTCGCGCGTGGCGAAACCGATGATCTGGTTGTAACGCCGCACCGGCTGGCCCTGCTTCAGCGCGCGTACTGCGATCTTGTGTCCGGCCGGGACATGCGTCGCCGCTTCGATCCCGCCTTCGTTCAGCAGCTTCGTTCCGGCGGAGATCTCGAGACGCGCGATGACCACGTCGTCGGCCGGGTTGAGACGGATGGTGAGGTCGGCGGCCTGTAGCATGAAGATTCCTTCGCTTGCTGTGGGCGATGTTAACGCGGCGCGAGCAGCGCGGCCTGCCGCAGCGCTTCGAGCAGGCTGCGCTCGTCCGCCTTGCCGGTGCCGGCGATGTCGAAAGCGGTGCCGTGGTCGACCGAAGTGCGCACGACCGGAAGGCCCGCCGTGACGTTAACGCCGAGATCGAAGGCGACCGCCTTCACCGGGCCGTGCCCCTGATCGTGATACATCGCGACGACGAGATCGAAATCACCGCGTAGCGCACGGAAAAAGAGCGTATCCGCGGGCAGCGGCCCCTCGACACGCCAGCCGCGCGCGCGGCACAGGGCGATTGCCGGAGCGATCTTGGATTCTTCCTCGCCGCGGCCGAACAGGCCGCCTTCGCCGGCGTGCGGATTGATGCCGCATACCGCAATCCGGGGATCGGCGACGCCGGCTCGCAGGAGCAGTTCCCTGCCGCGCGCGATGGTGCGATCAACCAGGCCGGCGTCTATTTTCGCGACCGCGTCAAGCAAGCCGATGTGCGTGGTGACGTGGATCACACGCAAGTTCGGCGCGAGCAGCATCAGCGACACTTCCTTCGTGCCAGTGAGCTCTGCGAGCAGCTCGGTGTGTCCGGGGTAGCGGTGGCCGGCGGCGTTCAGCGCCTCCTTGTTGAGCGGCGCCGTGCAGATCGCGTCGATCGCGCCATCCAGGGCGAGCGCCGCCGCGC
>MERE01000145.1 GCA_001771975.1 Betaproteobacteria bacterium RIFCSPLOWO2_02_FULL_68_150
CCCGAATCGACGAGCGGCAGGAAGGCGTCGAAGCCCTGGTTCTCCGCCTTGCCTTCGCCGCCCGGCGAGAAGATCGCCGGCTCGCCGTAGGCGCGCAGCCCGAGATGCGCAGCCACGCCGTTCAGGTAGCCGGCAAGCGATTCGCGCGTCACCTCCTCGCTGTAGTAGCCTTCGATCAGCAGGCGCTGGCGGAAAATTTCCGGAGCTAGGTTTTTCATTGGCAAAGATCGCTCAGTTCACGTCCTCGGCATGCCTGGTGGCACTCGTCATCCTATGCTTCGCCTGGGAGCTGTGGCTCGCGCCGCTGCGGCCCGGAGGCTCGCTTGCCGCGCTCAAGGCGGCACCGCTCGCACTGCCGCTCGCCGGAATTTTCGCCGGCAGGCGCTACACCTACCAGTGGTCGAGCATGCTGATTCTCGCCTACTTCGCCGAGGGCGTGATGCGCGCCTGGAGCGAGCGCGGCGCCTCCCAATGGCTCGCCGCCGGCGAGATCGCGCTCAGCGTCGCGTTCTTCGCCGCGGCGGTGACTTACGCAAGGCTCACACGGCCCGTCACAACTGGTGCTGCGGATTGAGCCGCTCCATCTTGCTCGCGAGCTTGTTGAGCGCACTAATGTAGGCCCTGGCCGAGGCCACCACGATGTCGGTGTCGGCGCCGATGCCGTTCACCACGCGCCCGCCCTTGGCGAGGCGCACGGTCACCTCGCCCTGCGATTCGGTGCCCTGCGTCACCGCATTCACCGAATACAGCAGCAGCTCCGTGCCGCTCGCGGCGAGCTTTTCGATCGCCTTGAAGGTGGCGTCCACCGGTCCGTCCCCCTCGGCCGCAGCGCTGCGCTCCGCGCCGTTCTCGGCCAGGACGACGTTGGCGTGCGGGCGCTCGCCCATGCCGCTCGCCTGGTTCATGGTCACCAGGCGCCAGCGCTCCTCGGGCGAGGCGCCTGCCTCCTGCGTCACCAGCGCCTGCAGGTCTTCGTCGAAGATCTCGGCCTTCTTGTCGGCGAGGTCCTTGAAGCGCTGGAAGGCCTTGTTGACGAGGTCCTCGCTCTCGAGCTCGATGCCGAGTTCCTTCAGGCGCTGCTTGAACGCGCTGCGCCCCGAGAGCTTGCCGAGCACGATCTTGTTGGTCGACCAGCCGACGTCTTCGGCGGTCATGATCTCGTAGGTCTGGCGCGCCTTGATGACGCCGTCCTGGTGGATGCCGGAGGCGTGCGCAAAGGCGTTGGCGCCCACCACCGCCTTGTTCGGCTGCACCACGAAACCGGTGATCTGCGACACCAGGCGCGAGGTGGGCACGATCTGCGTCGTGTCGATGCGCGTCTGCAGGTCGAAGAAATCGGCGCGCGTCTTCACCGCCATCACGATTTCCTCGAGCGAGGTGTTGCCGGCGCGCTCGCCCAGGCCGTTGATGGTGCACTCGATCTGGCGCGCGCCGCCGGTGACCACCGCGGCGAGCGAGTTCGCCACCGCCATGCCGAGATCGTTGTGGCAATGCACCGACCACACCGCCCGGTCCGAATTGGGAATGCGCTCGCGCAGCCGGCGGATGAATTCGCCGAACTGCTGCGGCACTGCGTAGCCGACCGTGTCCGGGATGTTGATCGTGGTAGCGCCTTCGGCGATCACCGCCTCCAGCACGCGGCAGAGGAAATCGGGCTCCGAGCGCGAGCCGTCCTCGGGCGAGAACTCGACGTCGGGACAGGCGTTCTTCGCATAGCGCACCGCGAGCTTCGCCTGCTCGAGCACCTGCTCGGGCGTCATGCGCAGCTTCTTCTCCATGTGGATGGGGCTGGTGGCGATGAAGGTGTGGATGCGCCAGGACTTCGCGCCCTTCAGGGCATCGATGCCGCGCTGGATGTCGCGGTCGTTGGCGCGGCACAGCCCGGCGACGGTGGAGTCCTTGACCACGTTGGCGATGGCGCGCACCGCCTCGAAGTCGCCGTTGGACGATGCCGGAAAGCCGGCCTCGATCACGTCGACGTGCATGCGCTCCAGGGCTCGCGCGATGCGCAGCTTCTCGTCCCTGGTCATGGAAGCGCCTGGGCTCTGCTCGCCGTCGCGCATGGTGGTGTCGAAGATGATGAGGTTGTTCGTCGTCATGGTCCGCTCCTCGTGGGAATGCGAAAAGTCCTCTCCGCCGGGTGGGCGGTCAGGGGTACAGCCGAATGGGAGGTTTTAGTTTGTGCGCGCGGGGCGCAGCAGCAGGCCGGCAAGCAGCAGCCGGCCGGAAATGCGAAGCTCGAACCGAGAGGTCGAAGCCATGGCGGCACTATAGCTTCAATCATCCGCTGCGGCAACCCGGGCCGCTGCGGAAAGAAAAAGGCACCGGGACGGAACACCGTCCCGGTGCCGAAGGACCCGCGTAACGTCAGCGCTTGACCTGGGTTTGCGCCTGCGCCGATCCGCCGGCCTCTGCCGAAGCGGAACCGGCCGGCGCCTCGCCGCGCGCCGAAGCCGACGCGCCGCCTTGCGCCGAACCGGACGCTTCGAGGCTGCGCAACGGGCGGTGCGTCACCCCGGGGTTGACGGATTTCGTGACTCCCGCCTCGCCGGAGGCCTCAACCTGCCCCGCTGCGGCCGCCGCGCCCTCGACTGTACCGACAGTCGAAGTCGATCGCTCCAGCGCCGCTTCGCGCGCGCCCTCGATCCGGTTCTGCGCGCGCCCCTTCACCGAATGCAGGACGTCATCGGCTCGCCCGAGCGGCGCGCGGTCGATGATGAGGTTCGGCGGCGTGAATGCACCCTGGAATTGCCCCATGGCGCCTGCCATGCCGCCGGCGCTGAGCGCCGGATTGGCACCGAAGCCGGACAGGGTTCCAGTGAGCGAGCCGACCGCGCCCGCGCCGCCCGAAATGATCCCGAGAGGCCCGGCCATCGCCGGCGCCGCGCCCGCAAGCGCGCTGATGAGGCTGGTGGTGGCCAACAGGTAACGTGGTTTCATGGTTGCTCTCCTTGTCGATTGGGAACCGCGGACGATCCGCAGCTCTCATCCACGACAACGATCCGCGCGCAGCGTTTTTTCCCTGGCGATTGAAACTATTTGTAAGCGCAACGGCGCGGCGCTCAGCGCAGCGTCAGCGGATCGACCCGCAAGTCCTCGCCCAGCAAGCCGAAACCGTAGGTGTCGTCGCGTCCCGGCGGGCCGAGATCGATCGCGCTGCGAGCGAGCGCATCGATCGCTCGCTGCACGGCAGAGATCTCGATCCTTGCCACTGCGCCTTCGGCCGCATGCGCGATGAGACCAGCCACCAGCGGCGCGGCAAACGACGTGCCGCGCGCGCGCGTGTAGCCGCGGCTGCCGCTGGCCGCGGTGGCCATGTCCGCGCCGGGTGCGGCGAAGCTCACTTGTGGGCCGCGCAAGGCCTCCGGCAGGACGATTCGTCGCCCATCGACCGCCGTAACGCCGATGACGCCGGGATAAGCGGCGGGATAAAGCGGCGCCGCCGCCGGGCCGTCGTTGCCCACCGCCGCGACGATCACGTGCCCGCGTGCGATCAACACGCGCAGCGCGTGCTCGAGCGTTTTGTTCGCCGGTCCCACCAGGCTGATGTTGATCACCGGCACGCGCTCGCGCGCCATCCAGGCGAGCGCCTCCACCAGTAACGTAGCGACACCGCCGGTCGGCTGGCCGCAGTAGACATCGGCGGCGTAGAGCGTGGCCTCCGGTGCCGCGCCGGCGAAACCCTGTGCGCGCCCCACGAGGAGCGACGCGACTCCGGTGCCGTGCACGTCCGGCACCTCGGCGCCCGAACAGCCGTAGGTCCGGATGCCCGCGTGGCGCAGCGCCGGATGGCGCAGGTCGACTCCGCCGTCGATCAGTCCGAGCGTCACCCGCGCGCCGCGCGCCTGCGATCGAGCCGCGGGCTCGCGCGCCTCCGAGCGCTGCGCAAGCGTGGCTGCGGATCGCAATTGGCCCGCGGCCAGATAGAGATGATTGAAGTCGTAGCGACCCGGCTCATCGAGCCGCCGCAGGCCTAGCAGCGCGGCGGCAGTGGTCATGCCTTGCGGCGCGCGTAGCACCACCATGCGCTCGCCGATCCCCTCGAGCGCGCTCTCCCGCGCCACCGTAAACCCCGCCGCACGCGCCGCCTCGAGCGCTGCCGGCGACGGCGCCAGCACTACGACTTCGCCGCGCACGATCGGCTCGCCCGCGGGATCGGCCTCGATCAGGTCGCGGTGCCGCTGCAGCAGATTGCGTATCGTCAGCCGGCGCAGCTCGAGCAGGTCGCGGGGATCCAGCACCTCCTCGAGCCGGGGCGTCACCGGCGCAATACGGCTCTTGAGGTCGGGCGCCTGCGGAATGGCCGGCAACTGCAGCGGCAGTTGCGGCAGCTGCAACTGCGCAGCAGCCGGCACCGCGCAGCACAGGCCGGTCCCCAGTATCGCTGCGCGTACGAAGCGGCTGCAGGTCATCGGATCCTGTCCATTGCGCGCCGCCGCTGCGCGTACGAAGCGGCTGCAGGTCATCGGATCCTGTCCATTGCGCGCCGCTCGCTAGCGTACCCAGCCGCGCCGTTGCGCGGCGCGTTCGGCCTCGGCATCGAGTGCAGCGCCCTGGATCCTGTCTTCCACCGCACGCAGCACCGGCGACGGCATCTCGATTCCCGCCATGCGGTACGCGCCGGTCGCCGCGCCACGGCGGTCGTCCTGCGCCACCACCTGCACGCGCCATTCCTCACCAGTGCGGCACGCCAACCCGCCCAGGCGCCCGGCGGCACTGTCCTGCGCGAGCGTAAACGTGCGGCAATACTCGCCCGCCGCAGAGACGAAGCTCAAGCCCACCCTGACCGGAGCCTCCGCGGCCTGGGTGCTGGCGAGCTGCTCCGCCAGCGCGTGCGCCAGCGCACCCCGGGCGAGCATTCCGGTGCGATCGGCTACAAAATCGGCGGTCGTCTCGGCGACCGGAGGAACGCGGCGCGATTCGTTCAGCAATACGCCGCCAGCCAGTACACCGACGACGACGCTCGCCGCCATCGCGCTCCACTCGAACCAGCTCCAGCGCCGCGCGACGCGTGCCGGCGCAGCGGCTGCGCCGCGTGCCGCATCGAGCAGGCGCTGCGGCATCGGTTCCGCGAGCACCGGCTCGTAGGCCGCGTGCACCGCAAGGCGCAGCTTGCGCTGGCGCTCCAAGCGTGCCGCGAGTCCGGGGTCCTGCGCGAGCGCGGCGTCGATCGCAGCACGGGTTTGCGCATCCAGTTCGCGGTCCACATAGGCCATCAGGACATCATCGGTAAAGGTCATCACGGCGTCTCCATACCCTTCGCCCGGCCGAAATCGTCGAGCAGCAGCTGCAATTGCTCGCGCGCGCGCGCGAGGCGGCTGGTGAGGGTGCCGATCGGAATGTCCAGTACGGCAGCGGCTTCCTTGTACGGCAGTCCCTCGACCAGCACCAGGCCGACCGCGATGCGCTGATCGTCGTTCAGGCGCTCCATCGCCTTGCGCACGGCGAGCGAATCGATCTGGCGCTCGGCGCTCGCGTCCCCCACGTGCTCACCCGCTTCTTCGGGGGCGAAGACGCGGTCGCGCCGGGAGCGCGCGCGCAACTCATCGATCCACAAGTTCTGCATGATCCTGAACAGCCAGCTCGCGAGGCGCGTGCCCGCCCCCCACTGCTCGCGGCGCGTCAGGGCGCGCTCGAGCGCCATCTGCACCAGGTCGTCGGCGTCCTGGCGATGGCCCGTGATCGCGCGGCCGAAGCGCCGCAATCTCGGCAGCAGGCTGACGAGCTCGGCCCGGAACTGCTGCTCCGCTTGTGTCATGGCTCAAGGGTACAACGACGGCGCGCGTCAAATCCTTCCGTCGCCGCCTCAGCCCGGCTTGCCGTCCAGTCGCGGCCGCGCGAGGCGCGGCAGATAGGTCGCGAAATAGATCAGGAACGCGGCGCTCCAGAGCGCCCCGGAGATCGCGATCAGCGTCACGGTCCCCGCCCCGGGCGAAAAGCTCGCGCCTACGCGCAGGACCGCCGCCAGGTGCACCAGAACGTAGGCGGCGAGCTCCGCGCGCCCCGTGGTGAGCGGCCTGCCGGTGTGGCCGAGCGCGGTGCGCGTAATCATGCCGATGATCAGGCCGCCGATCGCGCCGACGCCGAAGGCGTGCAGCGGCGCCGCCGCGCGGACGAGGCCGAGCGACGCGAGCCCCAGCAGCACCAGGCCTGCCGGGATCCAGGCATGCGACAGATGCAGGATCCAGAGGATGGGCCGCCCGCGCGTCGCGAAAGGCGCCCAACGCCACTGGCGCGTCACATGCAGGACCGCCGCGGCGAAGGCGAGCGGCGCGAGCGCCGCAGCGCCAAGCTCGAGCAGGTCCGCGGCGAACGCCGCCAGCGTCACCGCGAGCGCAACACGATCGAGCTGCGGCCTGATCACGACCCCTGCGCGCGGCAATGCGTTCGCCGTGAACGAGGGCACCACGCGTCCGGCCATGACGATCACCAGCGCCATCACCAGCCAGAGCGCGGCACGCAGCGACAGTCCCCAAAAGCCGAAATGGAACGCCAGGTTGGCCACGCCCAGCGCACCCAGCAGCGCGATGACGAAATAGTTGCGCTGGTTCTTCGACCCCACGATGACGCGCGCCATCGCCGCCGCGACGACGAAGGGAAATGCGCCATCGACGAGCGCCGCAACGCTCGCCGGCCCGGCATAAATCAGGATGCGGGCCGCGATCCAGTGCACCGCCAGCAGCGCGAGCGGCAACCCCGCGGGCGTCGGCAGGCCGGTCCAGACGCGCCCTGCGGTGAGCAGAAACCCCGCCACCACGGCGAGCCCGAAGCCGAACAGCATCTCGTGCTGGTGCCACAGGACCGGCGACAGGTAGCCGCCCCAGGGCATGCCCTGCAGTACTGCCACCCAAAGCGCGACCGAGATCGAGGTGAATAGCGCAGCCAGGAGATAGAACGGCCGGAACGCCAGGTTGAACAGCGCGAAGCCGCGCGGCGCGCTCGCGCGTGCCGGTTCCTCGATCGGGATCAAGGCAGCGGCTTGGCGCGCTTGCCGAGCGCCCACAGCACGTAGCCGGACAGGCCGTAGCAGCAGAACAGCAGGAACAGCACGATCGGCGGGTCCGACGAGACGAGCACGAAGCCGAGCACGATGAACAGCACCGTGGCGAAAGGCACGCTCTTGCGGAGGTTGATGTCCTTGAAGCTGTAGAACGGGACGTTCGACACCATCGTGACGCCGCCGTAGATCGCGACAAAGCCGGTGATCCACGGGATGCCGTAGGCGAACACGGGGATCTTGTTGTCGCTCGCCAGCCAGACGAAGCCCGCCACCAGCGCCGCCGCCGCGGGACTCGGCAGCCCCTGGAAAAAGCGCTTGTCGACCACGTCGATGTTGACGTTGAAGCGGGCGAGGCGCAGCGCCGCGCCGACGCAGTAGACGAACGCGGCGATCCAGCCGAAGCGCCCCAGGTCCTTCAGCACCCACTCGTACATGACCAGCGCCGGAGCAGCACCGAAGGACACCATGTCGGAGAGCGAGTCGTACTCGGCGCCGAATTCGCTCTGCGTGCGCGTCAGCCGCGCCACCCGCCCGTCGAGCCCGTCGAGCACGATCGCCACCAGGATCGCGATCGCCGCCTGCTCGAAGCGGTTGTTCATCGCCTGCACGATGGCATAGAAGCCGGCGAACAGCGCTGCCGTGGTGAACAGGTTCGGCAGCAGGTAGATGCCGCGCCCGCGCAGCGGTCCTGCGCGCGGGCGCAGTCCCGGCTGCGATCCCGGATAATCAGCCATGCGCTGCCAACCGGGCGATCACGCTCGCCGCGGCGCTCACCTTTTCGCCCAGCGCCGCCGTCACCGCGGCGTCGAGCGGCAGGTAGTGATCGACGCGCGAACCGAAGCGGATGAAGCCGTAGCGCTCGCCGCGCCTGAGCTCGGCGCCCTCGTCCACGTAGCACAGGATGCGGCGCGCGACGAGGCCGGCGACCTGGACGCAGGTCACGTCCTGGCCCGAGGGCGTACGCAACCAGAGCGCGTTGCGCTCGTTCTCGGTCGATGCCTTGTCGAGCGCGGCGTTGACGAAGCGGCCCGCGTGGTACCAGCGCTTTTGCACCCTGCCGTCGACCGGCGCGCGGTTGGAATGCACGTTGAAGACGTTCATGAAGACCGACACCTTGAGCGCGTCGCGCTCGAGCCACGGGTCGCGCGCACGCTCTACAGCGACCACGCGGCCGTCGGCTGCCGACACCACGGCGAGCGGATCATCCGGCACCTCGCGCGGCGGGTCGCGGAAAAACTGCAGCACGAAGAGCGCCGCCAGCCAAACCGGAACCGACCAGGTCCAGCCGGCGAAGATCCCCACGCCGAGCGCCGCGGCGAGCGCGGCGGCGAGAAACGGCCACCCCTCGCGGGCGATGATCGGGTGCGGGTACGCCGGGCGCACCGCTCAGTTCTTCGAAGTGTCGACCAGCCGGTTCTTGCGGATCCAGGGCATCATTTCGCGCAGCCGGGCGCCGACCTTCTCGATCGGATGCTCCGCGGTCATGCGCCGGCGCGACAGCAGCACCGGCGCCCCGGCGCGGTTCTCGAGCACGAAGTCCTTGGCGTACTCGCCCGACTGGATGCGCGCGAGCGCCTCGCGCATGCGCTCGCGCGTGCCCTCGTCGATGATCTTCGGCCCGGTGACGTACTCGCCGTATTCGGCGTTGTTGGAGATCGAGTAGTTCATGGTGCCGATGCCGCCCTCGTACATCAGGTCGACGATCAGCTTCAGCTCGTGCAGGCACTCGAAATACGCCATCTCGGGCGCATAGCCCGCCTCCGTGAGCACCTCGAAGCCCGCTTTCACCAGCTCGACGCAGCCGCCGCACAGCACCGTCTGCTCGCCGAAGAGATCGGTCTCGGTCTCCTCCTTGAAACTGGTCTCGATGACGCCGGCTTTGCCGCCGCCGATCGCCGCGGCGTAGGAGAGCGCCATGTCGCGCGCCTTCTTGGAGCGGTCGCGGTGCACCGCGATCAGCATCGGCGTGCCGCCGCCGCCCGCGTAGGTGGAGCGCACCGTGTGGCCGGGCGCCTTGGGCGCCACCATCCAGACGTCGAGATCGTCGCGCGGCTGCACCTGGCCGTAGTGCACGTTGAAGCCGTGCGCGAACGCGAGCGCCGCGCCCTTCTTGATGTTCGGCTCGACCTCCGAGCGGTACACCGCCGCGATGTGCTCGTCGGGCATCAGCATCATGACGATATCCGCGCCCTGCACCGCGGCGCCGACCTCGGCGACCTTGAGCCCCGCCTTGCGCGCCTTGTCCCATGAGGCACCGCCTTTTCTCAGGCCGACGGTCACCTTGATGCCGGAGTCGTGCAGGTTGAGCGAATGCGCATGCCCCTGCGAGCCGTAGCCGAGAATCGCGACCTTCCTGCCCTTGATGAGCGAAAG